>JBJEHN010000045.1:0-84456 GCA_051876105.1 Coriobacteriales bacterium
GGGACGAATACTATTCTCAAAAAAAATAGAAAGGTAATTTGCGCCAAAAATCGGCATCCTGACCCACAAGACGCCGAATGTGCCCCAAATTCGCCCTCTTGCGTCTTGAGGCTTCGCGGCGCGTTTCTCACATGTGAGGGAGTGCGCAGCTCTGGAGTCGAAGGGTCTTCGGTGGAGGGGCGAGACCGCAACCCGGATGTGGTCTCGCAGCCCAACTCGAGATCTTTCGACTCCGCGCCTTCGGCGCTGCGCTCAAGATGACGAGCGGGGGAGATGCCTCCGCACGGTACCAGCGGGCTGGCTGCAGTTAGAGCTGCTGCTCGATCCAGGTGGCTATGTCGCCCATGGGCTGAGCGCGCTCGACCTCGTTGAGTATCTCGTGGCGCATGCCCTCGTAGATGATGGTGGTCACGTTGCGCACGCCGGCGCTTTCGGCCAGCTGGGCGGCTGCGCGCACGCCCTTGCCGAACTCGCCCACCGGGTCGCCGCTGCCCGCCACAAAGAGCAGGGGGAGGTCCTTGGGGTAGGCGTTGACGCACTCGCGCGTGGCACAGAAGGCGGTGGCGCTCATGAGAGCTGTGTAGCCGCCCACGGTGAACATGAAGCCGCATTCCGGGTCCGCCTTGTAGCTGGCGATCGCCTCCGGGTTGCAGGCGATCCAGTCCAACGGGCTTGTGGCGCCCTTGATCTTCTTGCTGTAGCCGCCCGCCGCCATGCTGTCCACGAAGGTGCTGCGGAAGGTCTCGCCGCGCAGCTTGGCCAGCAGGCGGCATACGGCGACGCCCGTCTTCGAGAGCGCGACGGGCAGGTTGCCCGTGCCGCAGAGCACCACGCCGCTCAGGCCCTCGCCGTGGGAGGCGAGGTAGCAGCGTGTGACGAAGCTGCCCATGGAGTGCGCCACGATGAAGTGGGGGAGCTCTGCCCCCAGCTGCTGGGCTGCCAGCTGGCGCATGCTGTGCACGTCTTCGACGAGGGCGTTGTAGCCGCCGTCAATGGGCATGTGGCCGTAGAGCGCCGGGTCCGGGCAGCTGCCGCCGTGGCCGATGTGGTTGTGGCCGCACACGGCAAAGCCCCGCTCCGCCAGGAAGCGCGCGAACTCGTCGTAGCGCTCGATGTGCTCGCACATGCCGTGGACCAGCTGCACGATGCCGCGGGGCTGCCCCTGGGGCATCCAGAGCTTGGCGGCGATGGTGGAGCGGCCGTCTGCGCTGGGGTAGCTGATGTCGCTGCAGGTGATGCTCATGCTGGCTCCTCAGTTCGGTTCGTGTAGCTGTATCTTAGCCCGCCATCCGCGGGGGTGGGCCTCGGGTCCCCCATGTTCGCCGCGACGTTGCCGGCGCGTTGGCCGGGCGCAACGGGCGCGGCAGCACACCTGCCCGCAGCGTTTGGGGACAGGCCCCGTTGCATGTTTGGGGACAGGCCCCGCATGCGCGTTTGGGGACAGGCCCCGCTGCGTTGTGTCGCAGGGCGCGCTTATAATCCTGCCCATGGCAACAGAGCGCGACATCCATTACATGGGCATGGCCTTGGAGCAGGCACGCCAGGCGGCTGAGCTGGGCGAGGTGCCCATCGGCGCCGTGGTGGTCTACGACCCTGTGGACCCGGCCACGCGCCGCCACGTGCTCGCGCAGCCTCAGGTGGTGGGCCTCGCCGGCAACCGGCGCGAGACCGCCCAGGACCCCAGCGCGCACGCCGAGTTCAGCGCCCTCATGCAGGCAAGCCGCACCCTGGGCCGCTGGCGCCTCAGCGGCTGCACTGTCTACGTGACCCTGGAGCCCTGCATCATGTGCGCGGGCCTCATGCACCAGGCGCGCGTGGACCGCTGCGTCTTCGGCACGGCAGACGAGCGCGCCGGCGCTCTGGGCACGCTCTACAGCGTCCACGAGGACGAGCGCCTCAACCACCGCTTCGAGGTGGAGGCCGGCGTGTTGGGGGAGGAGTGCCGCGCGCTCATGCAGGGCTTCTTCCAGCGGCTGCGCGAGCAGCGCCGCAGCGCCAACCGCAAGGCAGACAAGCAGGCCGCCCTCATGGAGCAGGTGGGCGCAGCGGGCGGGCAGCCCCGCCGGCCCTAGGAGGCACCCGTGGCAGGACTCAAGATCACCGTTGTGGCAGTGGGCAAGCTCAAGGAGCGCTTTTGGAAGGACGCGGTGGCCGAGTATGCCAAGCGCCTGGGCGGCTACTGCCAGCTCAAGCTGGTGGAGGTGGCCGACCGCGACCCCGCCAAATGCGGCGGCGACGCCAAGGCCATGGAGGCGGAGGGTGCTGACATCCTGCGCGCCCTGCCCGAGGGCGCCCGCTGCATCCTGCTCGCCATCGACGGCACCCAGCGCTCGAGCGAGGGCTTCTCGCGCCACCTGGACCAGCTGGCACTGGCCGGCACCAGCGAGCTGGCCTTCGTCATCGGCGGCTCCACGGGCGTCGACTCCGCCGTGCGCGCCCGCGCCCAGGAGACCCTCTCCTTCGGGCCCGTTACCCTGCCCCACAACCTCGCCCGCGTGGTCTTGCTCGAGCAACTCTACCGCGCCTTCAAGATCAGCCGCGGCGAGCCCTACCACAAGTAAGAGGAGTAACCCATGCCACAGGAGAGCAAGGCGAGCCGCAGGGAGCGCGTGGTCGAGGTCTGCGCGCGCATGAACGGACTCTACCCAGACGCCGAGTGTGCGCTGCACTTCGAGGACGCGTTCCAGTGCGTGATCTGCGTGGCGCTGAGCGCCCAGACCACCGACGCCAACGTCAACAAGGTGACCCCGGAGCTCTTCTCGCGCTGGCCCAACCCCGCCGCCATGGCGCAGGCGCCCGTGGAGGAGGTCGAAGAGGTCATCCGCAGCATCGGCTTCTTCCGCAACAAGGCGCGCAACTGCGTCAACTGCGCCCGCATGATCATGGCGGACTTCAACGGCGAGGTGCCCAACACCTACGAGGGCTTGCAGAAGCTGCCCGGCGTGGGGCGCAAGACAGCCAACATCGTGATGAACAACGTCTTCGGCGTGGTGGAGGGCATCGCGGTGGACACGCACGTCAACCGCATCGCCCACAAGCTGGGGCTGGTGGTGCCCAAGAGGGAGACCGACCCCAACAAGGTCGAGGCCCAGCTGCTCAGCCTCATCCCGCGCGAGCTGTGGGGGCCGGTCAACCACCAGTGGGTGCTCTTCGGGCGCGAGTACTGCGACGCCAAGCGTCCCCGCTGCGGCGAGTGCCCGCTAGCAGACATCTGCCCCTCAGCGGGCAAGTGAACCTGAGGCTGCGGAGTGCCGTGGCCCCGGATGCGCGGTTGACGGTATTCAGTGTCCCCGAACTGCCGTTTGACGGTAGGTGTATTTTTACTCCTACCGTCAAACGAGCTTTTAAGGACACCGAACACCGTCAACCGCACTTTTACGGGCAAGCGGACCTGGGAGCGCGGCCCGGGTGTCGCAGGGCTGTGATAACCTCGGGCGCACATGATCTGACTGCAAGCCGCACCTCGCTAAAGGGCGGCTCTTTGGCGTGATTTTGGAGGAACGCATGCTCATCTCGCAGCTGCAGCGCAAGCTCTTGGAGGCACCGGTCCTCGAGCCCGCCATGTCCCGTCTCAACGCAGGCGAGGACGCGAGCATCGGGCTTGTGGGCTCGGTGCGGCCCTTCCTCGTGGCCTCGCTCTTCGCGCGGCAGCCGCGGCCCATGCTTGTGGTGGTGAGCGGCGAGGAAGCGGCGGAGCGCTTTGCCAACGGCGTGGCCTCGTTCATCGGGCGCGAGCAGGTGCTCGTGCTGCCAGAGCGCCGCGACCTGCCGTGGGGGGACGCCGCGCCCGACCTCAAGGCGGTCGGCAGGCGCACGCGCGCCATCGGCATGCTGGCGGCTGGAGCGCAGGTTGTGGTGGTGGCAAGCGCTCGCTCGCTGCTGCGCCGGGTAGCGCCTGCGGCGAGCGGCTTCTTCTCTGCCATCGAGCTGAGCGTGGGCGGCAGCGCGGTCGACGCGGGGACGGGTCAGGTCCTGGAGTACGAGGACCTGGCGGATGCCCTGGTGGCGCGCGGCTACCAGCGCCTTGACGCGCTGGACGGCCCGGGCACCTTCTGCATGCACGGGGACACGGTTGACATCTTCGGCGCAGGGATGAGCGCGCCGGTGCGCGTGGACTTTTGGGGCGACGAGGTCGACGGCCTGCGCCGCGTGGTGGCCGCCACCGGGCAGACCATCGGCGCGCTCGAGCAGGCGCAGGTCTGGCCCGCGCGGGAGTTCGGGGTCTCGGGCCGCGCCGCCCAGCGCGCCGCCCGCGCCCTGGAGGCCAAGGCGGCCGTGAGCGAGCAGGTTGCCGCCGACCTGGCCAAGCTGCAGGCCGGCGTGCCCTTTGCGGGCATGGAGCGCTACCTGCCCGCGCTCTTCAAGGAGCCCGGCATCCCCGTGGGGCATGCCGCGGCGAATACGCTGGTGGTGCTTGCAGAGCCGCGCTCGCTCTTCGACGACGCATCGCGCCGCTACGACGAGCTCAGCTCCTCTGCCGCCAACGCCGGCGTGCGTCCCGAGGAGCTCGACGGCCTCTTCTGCCCGCCGGCCAAGCTCGACTTCGGCACGCAGCAGCGCCTCACCCTGCAGTCGATGATGCGCGTAGGCGCGGGCGTGGACGCCGAGCTGCCCATTCAGCGCCCCAGCTTCCAGGGCCGCGAGGAGCGCCTCGTCTCCACCTGCGCCGCGTTGGCGGACTCGCACTACACGGCCGTCTTCTGCGTGGCGGACCGCGGCGCCCGCAAGGACATGGAGCTGCTGTTCACGGACAACGGCCTGAGCTACGTGGAGCGCCTGGAGGGCGACGAGCAGCCCCTGCGCCAGGACCTGCTCAACATCTCCAGCCTGGACCTGCCCGCGGGCTTCATCATCCCAGACGCCCGCCTGGCCCTGCTGTGCATCGGCGACCTCTCCGCCCGCTCGTCGCGCCGCCCTGTGCGCCGCCGCGTGGACGTGACGGAGCTCACCTTCCCGTTCAAGCCGGGCGACTACGTGGTGCACGCCAGCCACGGCATCGCGCTCTTCAAGGAGATCGTGCGCCAGGAGGTGGCCGGCGTCGAGCGCGACTACCTGCTGCTCGCCTATGCGGAGGGCGACAAGCTCTTCGTGCCGGTGGAGCAGATCGACCGCGTCACCCGCTACGTGGGCCCGGACGGCTCGAGCCCGCGCCTGACGCGCCTGCACACGGCCGACTGGTCGCGCGCGATGGGCAAGGCCCGCAAGTCTGCCAAGAAGCTGGCCTTCGACCTGGTGGACCTCTACGCGCGCCGCTCCACCATCAAGGGCTACCGCTACAGCCCGGACGGCGAGTTCATGGCCCAGATGGAGGGCCTCTTCCCCTACGAGGAGACGCCGGACCAGGCAACCGCCATCGCAGACGTCAAGGCGGACATGGAAAGCGAGAAGCCCATGGACCGCCTGGTCTGCGGCGACGTGGGCTTTGGCAAGACCGAGGTGGCCATGCGCGCTGCCTTCAAGGCCATCACCGACCACCGCCAGGTGATGATCCTGTGCCCCACCACCATCCTCGCGCAGCAGCACTACGCCACCTTCAGCGACCGCTTCTCGCCCTTCGGGATCCGCGTCGAGGTGCTGAGCCGCTTTCGCACTGCGGCGCAGCAGAAGGCGGCGCTCGAGGGCTTTGCCAAGGGCGAGGTGGACGTCCTGGTGGGCACGCACCGCCTGCTCTCGCGCGACGTCAACCCCAAGGAGCTGGGCCTCATCATCATCGACGAGGAGCAGCGCTTTGGCGTGGGGCACAAGGAGCAGCTCAAGAACCTGCGCGAGAGCGTGGACGTGCTCACGCTCAGCGCCACGCCCATCCCGCGCACCCTGCAGATGAGCCTCTCCGGCGTGCGCGACATGAGCCTCATCACCACGCCGCCCACCAACCGCCGCCCGGTCAAGGTGCACGTGGGGGAGTGGGACGAGGACCTGGTGAGCGAGGCCATCCGCCGCGAGATACAGCGCGGCGGCCAGGTCTACTACGTGAGCAACCGCGTTCGCACCATCGAGGACGCCGAGGAGGCGGTACGCGCCGCCGCGCCGGAGGCCCGCGTGGGCGTGGCTCACGGCCAGATGGCGCCGGCCATGGTCGAGGACGTGATGGAACGCTTCAACGGCGGGGAGGTCGACGTCTTGGTGGCCACCACCATCGTGGAGAGCGGCCTGGACAACCCGCATGCCAACACGCTCATCATCGAGGACTCCCAGCGCCTGGGCCTGGCCCAGCTCTACCAGCTCAAGGGCCGCGTGGGCCGCTCGCAGCGCCAGGCCTACGCGTACTTCCTCTTCCCCTCCAACCAGCCCCTCACCGAAGAGGCCACCCAGCGCCTGGAGGCGATCGGCGAGTTCACGGAGCTGGGCAGCGGCATGAGGGTTGCCATGAAGGACCTGGAGATACGCGGTGCCGGTACGCTCATGGGCGCCGAGCAGAGCGGCAACATGAGCGCGGTGGGCTTCGACCTGTTCGCCAGCCTGCTGGCAGAGGCCGTGAGCGAGGCTCGCGGGGAGTCCAAGCTGGCCCACCCGGAGATCCACATCGACGTGGCGGCCGACTTCCTCATCCCCGCCGAGTACATGGAAGACGGCGGCGAGCGCGTGCTCTACTACCGCCGCCTGGCCGCGGCCCTCACCGTGGAGGACGTGGACGAGATCGCTGACAAGATGCGCGGCGCCTACGGTGCCCTGCCCGCGCCGGCCGCCAACATCTGCAACCGCGCCCGCGCCAAGGCCCTGTGCGAGGCGATCGGGGCCACGAGCGTGGCGCAGGTGGGCGGCAAGCTGGTCATCGGCGAGGTCTCCAAGGCGGTGCACGCCGTGATCAGCGCCGATGCCGAAGCAAAGCAGCTGCTCACGCGGCACCGCGGCATCTACGTGAGCAGCACCAAGGTCTACCGCGTCCCCGTCTCCAAGGGCGAGCCGGTGCTCGACATCGCCGTCGACATCCTGCGCGCCTTCGCCGCCGCCCTGGAGGCCGCCGAGGAGTGGCCGCTGGATGTTTAGCAGTTATTAAGGTTTTCTGTTGCTTCGCCGTTGGTGTATAGATAGTTGCTTATGTGGGATAATCTGCACTTATGAAGAGCTCTCGCAACATACTGAGCATCGTCCTCACGGCGCTGTGCGCGGTGGCGCTGGTGGCCGTGGTGGCGCAGGGCTTTGCGCTGGGCGGCACCTCCAAGAAGATCACGGCCGCCCAAGAGCAGCTCGCGCAGCTCGATGCGCAGGTCGACGAGGCAACCACCGCCAACACCCAGCTCAAGGAGCAGTCCGGCACCAACCTCATCGAATGGCGCAACGCCCAGGGTCGCCTCTCCTTCATGGGCGACAAGAGCGGCCTGGTCTGCTACCTCACCTTTGACGACGGCCCCTGTTACAACACCAAGCAGGTGCTCGATATCCTCGACCAGTACGACGCCTGCGGCACCTGGTTCTGCCTCGCCAACGACGAGGAGCAGGACTACCTCCAGCTCGACCTCCTGCCAGAGATCGAGGAGCGCGGCAACGCCGTCGGCATCCACGACTGGGAGCAGAACGAGAGCTACTCCTACTACAAGGGCACCGTCGACAACTACTTCGAGACGGACTTCGACAAGACCAAGGAGAAGCTGGAGGCCAAGCTGGGGCATGAGATCAACATCATGCGCTTCGCCGGCGGCAGCCCCACCATCGCCTACTACAACTCCAAGATCGGCAAGAAGCTCCCGCAGGAGGTGCTCAAGCGCGGTTACCAGTACTTCGACTGGAACGTCCTGGCGGGCGACTCCGAGCCCTCGCAGTTCGTCAACGGCTCCACCCCCAAGGACAAGATCGTCAGCAACGTGCTGAGCCAGGCCAGGACCTTCGCCCGCACCAACAGCCCCATCTGCGTTCTCATGCACGACAACCCCGGCAAGGAGAGCACTGTCGCCGCCCTGCCCGAGATAATCGAGGGCCTGAAGGACCTGGGCTACCGTTTCGACGTCCTCACCTATGACACACCCGGCTTCTACCAGGCAAAGATCGTGGACTAGCATGAGCAGGAGAGACGACAACTACAGCGCCCCCAGTGGCAGCAGCCAGCGCCGCTCAGCCCAGCGCCCCGCTGGCAGCCAGGGCCGCCTGAGCTACGAGGACCAGATGCGCAGCCGCGGCCAGAGCGCCCAGCGCCAGCGCAGCGTCGGCTCTAGCGCGCGCGACTACAGCCGCGAGCGCTACACGGGTGGCCAGTGCCAGGGTGCCCGCACCCAGCAGCCCTCCGGCCGCCGCCAGGTGCAGCTCGACCAAGGTGCCCAGCTCAACCGCCGCCCCCAGCAGGTGCCGCAGTACGGCGCCAACCGCTACAGCCGCGGCAACGGCGTCTACCAGGCGCGCCCCAACCAGGCCGCCAACGCCGCGCGCGCCGCGGAGGGCGCGCTCAGCAGCCCCGTCTCGTTCCTCGTGCGCATCGTGCTCGTGGTGGTGCTGGCGGCGGTCTTCGGCGTCCGCCTGTTCCTGAGCAGCGGCGACATCGCCCAGCTGCGCGACCTGGAGACGACCATCGCCTCCCAGCAAGAGCAGCTCGACACCCTCACGGCGCAAAACCAGTCCATGCAGGAAAGCATCGACTCCCGCCAAGCCACACTGGACGCCTACAACGCGCTGCTGTAGCCGAGGTGTTGCTGGTTCAGAACGGAGCTTGGCCTTTCAGCCGTCATCTCGACCAAGCGAGAGTAAGCGAGCGCGTGGAGAGATCTCGGGTTGAGCCAGGGCACCGGGGCTCGGGTCACGGTCTTGCTGCTCAACCCGAGATTTCTCCACTCCGGCACTGCGTGCCTCCGGTCGAAATGACGGTCCGGGTGGCCCTTGTGCCGGTCGGTCGATATGGCGGTCCAGGGCGCGGCTTCGCGCCTGCTGCACGCGCTCACGCAACCCTCGCTGACTTTTGCCCAACCTGTGAGGTTTTGGGTGGACCTGTGGGGGTCAGATAGTGCGCCATTCGCAACGTGTGTGCTTGAAACACGAACAAATGTTTGCGATAATCAGCGCTATCATTCTCGCTTACCGCACGAGACCAGACGGAGGAGCAGCATGGCTTCCGAGAACATAGTCATCAAGGGTGCGCGCCAGCACAACCTCAAGGACATCAGCCTGGAGATCCCGCGCGACCAGCTGGTCGTCTTCACGGGCCTCTCCGGCTCGGGCAAGAGCTCGCTTGCCTTCGACACCATCTACGCAGAGGGCCAGCGCCGCTATGTGGAGAGCCTCTCCAGCTACGCGCGCCAGTTCCTCGGCCAGATGGAGAAGCCAGACCTGGACAGCATCGACGGCCTCTCGCCGGCCATCTCCATCGACCAGAAGACCACCTCCAAGAACCCGCGCTCCACCGTCGCCACGGTGACAGAGATCTACGACTACCTGCGCCTGCTCTACGCGCGCATCGGCACGCCGCACTGCCCCACCTGCGGCAAGGTGATCGAGAAGCAGACTGTTGACCAGGTCACGGACAAGGTCATGGCCCATGCGGTGGGGGATCGCATCATGGTCATGGCGCCCATCGTCAAGGGCCGCAAGGGCGAGTTCGTCTCGCTGTTCAAGGACCTGATCAAGGAGGGCTTCAGCCGCGTGCGCGTCGACGGCGAGGTCCTTCAGCTTTCAGACGACATGCGCCTGGACAAGAAGCTCAAGCACACCATCGAGGTCGTGGTCGACCGCATCAAGGTGAAGGAGGGCGGCGAGTCGCGCCTGGCGGAGGCCATCGAGACCGCCACCACGCTCACCCAGGGCATCGTGCTCATCAAGGTGATGGCAGACGGCAGGGAAGACGCCAGCGAGGCCGGCCACAGCAGCGGCGCGCTGGCGGCAGGTGGTGTGGACGGCGAGTACACGTTCTCGCTGGCGCTCTCCTGCCCAGACCACGACTACCACCTGCAGGAGATAGAGCCGCGCGACTTCTCGTTCAACGCGCCCTACGGCGCCTGCCCGGAGTGCCTGGGCCTGGGCTTCGTGCAGGGCGTCGACCCAGACCTCGTGGTGCCAGACCGCACGCTCAGCATCGCGGAAGGCGCCATCTGCGCGTTCAGCCCCACCAGCAACTACTACCCGCAGATGTACGTTGCCGTGCTCAAGCACCTGGGCGAGGGCACGGTCGACACCCCCTGGGAGGACCTGCCCCTGCGCGTGCGCGAGGCCCTGCTCTACGGCCTAGGCAGCGAGCAGGTGCGCATCGACTACGTCACGCGCGACGGGCGCGACACCTACTGGTTCACCAAGTGGGAGGGCGTGCTCAAGGCCATCCAAGACCGCTACAACGACTCCAGCTCAGAGCGCGCCAAGGAGCGCTTGGAGGAGTACCTCTCCATCACGCCCTGCAAGGCGTGCAGCGGCGCGCGCCTCAAGCCGGAGATCCTGGCCGTCACCGTGGGCGGCAAGAGCATCTACGAGGCCTGCCAGCTCTCCGCAGCGCAGGCGCTCGAGTTCTTCCAGAGCCTGGAGCTCACGCCTACCCAGCAGCTCATCGGCGCGCCCATCGTCAAGGAGATCTGCGAGCGCCTGCGCTTCATGGTCAACGTGGGCCTCGACTACCTCACGCTCGACCGCGCAACCGGCACACTCTCCGGCGGCGAGGCCCAGCGCATCCGCCTTGCAACGCAGATCGGCGCCGGCCTCATGGGCGTGCTCTACATCCTGGACGAGCCCTCCATCGGCCTGCACCAGCGCGACAACGAGCGCCTCATCGCCACGCTGCAGCGCCTGAGGGACCTGGGCAACACCGTCATCGTGGTCGAGCACGACGAGGACACGATCCGCTGCGCAGACTACGTGGTCGACATCGGCCCCGGCGCCGGCGTGCACGGCGGCGAGGTCGTTGCCGTGGGCTCGCCGCAAGACATCGCCGCCTGCCCGCGCTCGGTCACGGGCCAGTACCTCAGCGGCGCCAAGAAGATCGCCGTGCCGCAGCAGCGCCGCAAACCCGGCAGGGGCAGCATCAAGCTCACCGGTGCCTGCGAGAACAACCTGGACAACGTCACCGTGGAGGTAGAGATCGGCACACTCACGGTGGTGACGGGTGTCTCCGGCTCGGGCAAGAGCTCTCTCATCACCAGCACGCTGGCGCCGGCGCTCAGCAACAAGATCATGCGCACGCGCTCCAAGGTGGGTGCGTACTCCAAGCTCAGCGGCCTGGAGAACATAGACAAGGTCATCGACATCGACCAAAGCCCCATCGGGCGCACGCCGCGCTCCAACCCCGCCACCTACATCGGCGTGTGGGACGACATACGCAAGCTCTTCGCCAGCCTGCCGGAAAGCCGTGCCAGGGGCTTTGCGCCCGGGCGCTTCAGCTTCAACACCGCCGGCGGCCGCTGCGAGGCCTGCAAGGGAGACGGCCAGCTCAAGATCGAGATGCACTTCCTGCCAGACATCTACGTGCCCTGCGAGGTCTGCCACGGCGCGCGCTACAACCGCGAGACCCTGCAGGTGGCCTACCGCGGCAAGACCATCGCGGACCTGCTGGAGATGACGGTTGCGGAGGCCTGCGAGTTCTTCGAGAACTTGCCCGCCATCCACCGCAAGCTGAGCACCCTGCGCGACGTGGGCCTGGGCTACATCAAGCTGGGCCAGCCCGCCACCACGCTCTCCGGTGGCGAGGCCCAGCGCGTCAAGCTGGCCAGCGAGCTCCAGAAGCGCCAGACCGGCAAGACCTTCTACATCCTGGACGAGCCCACCACGGGCCTGCACTTCGACGACGTGCGCCAGCTTCTGGAGGTGCTGCAGCAGCTGGTGGACCACGGCAACACCGTGCTGGTGATCGAGCACAACCTCGATGTCATCAAGGTGGCCGACCGCATCATCGACCTCGGCCCAGAGGGCGGTGACAGGGGCGGTCACATCGTCGTCTCCGGCACCCCGGAGGAAGTCGCCGCCTGCCCCGAAAGCCACACTGGCCGCTTCCTCAAGCCCCTGCTGTAGCCACCTGCGCAAGCGCGCCAGGACACTCGGTATCGGCGCTCGCTGCGCTCAGGATGACGGAAGAGGGTAGGGTTTCTCTCTGTTCGAACAGCGATTGGCCGCTGCCGGATTCGTCTTCTGCGGAATCCTCGTGCCGCTGACGCCTTGCCGCATGCCCGCTGCGCTTGCAAGGAGTAAGCTACGAGGCCTTATGAACACAGACATGACTCAGATATTCATCCAGCTCGGCGTCCTCTTCTTCATCATGGCTACGGGTTACGTGCTCAAAGCCACCAAGCGCGTGGACAGCTCCTTCGAGAAGCTGCTCTCCAAGGTTGTGCTCGAAGTCACCTTGCCCTGCATGATCCTCGCCTCCGTGCTCAGCGCCGAGGAGATCCCGGAGCCGCGCGCCATCCTCGTGACCTTCGGCTACGCCATCCTCACCTACGTGCTGCTCATCGCGCTGGCCGAGCTCAGCACCCGCCTGCTCTTCCTGCCCAAGACGCATCGCGGTGTCTACCGCTTCATGGGGGTCTTTGCCAACGTGGGCTTCATCGGCTTTCCGGTGATCAGCGCCATCTTCGGCGAGGGTGCGCTCATCTACGCCGCCATGTTCAACATCCCGTTCAACCTGCTGGTCTTCACCCTGGGTGCATTCTGGCTCTCAAACGACGTGGTGGAGGGCAGCGTCACCGTCAACCGCCCCAAGCCCCGGTTCTCGCCGCGCATCCTGCTCAGCCCCGCCACCCTCAGCTGCGGCATCGTCATCGTGCTCGTGCTGCTGGGCGTGCACCAGGTGCCCGTCGTCTCGCAGGCGTGCTCCACCATCGGCTCCATGACCACGCCGGCGGCCCTGCTCATCATCGGCTCCAACCTTGCCAACCTGCCGCTCAGGGACCTCGCTGGCAGCGTGCGCATCTGGGTGAGCGCCTTCTTCCGCCTCATCGTCTCGCCCCTGGCAGTGTGGGGTGTCTTCCACTTCTTCGTGAGCGACCCCCTGCTGCTGGGCGTCATGGTAATCATCAGCGCCATGCCCGTGGCCACCAACGGCACGCTGCTGTGCTTCCAGTACGGCGGCGACCTCAAGGTCATGTCGCAGGGCACCTTCATCACCACGCTCCTGAGCTTTGCGGTCATCCCGCTGCTCGTGGTGTTCCTGAGCGCCGTGGGCTAGCCGCGCTTGGAGCCCTGGCGGCCCATGCCGCCCTTGTGGCCGCTGGCCTTGTTGGGGCCCATGCCCTTCTGGTTGAACCCACCCTGCTTGCCGCGGCCCTTTGCCTGTGCGCCCGCCGCTCCCTTGCCGGCCCACCCGTTGCGCTTGGCTGCGTTGCCGCCCTTCCCCTGGGGCTTCTTGCCGCGCGCGGCGCCAGCGCCCTTGCCGGGGCGCACCAGGCACTGCGGTCCGGCTCCGATGAGGTCCTCGCGCCCGGTGGCCTTGAGCGCCTCGGTCACCAGCGCGTGGTTCTTGGGGTTGCGGTACTGGATGAGCGCGCGCTGCATGGCCTTCTCGTGCGGGGTGCGCGGGCAGAAGACCTCCTCCATGGTGCGCGGGTCAACGCCGGTGTAGTAGATGCAGGTCGAGATGGTGGAGGGCGTGGGGTAGAAGTCCTGCACCTGCTCGGGGTTGAAGCCCATGTCGCGGCAGAACTCGGCCAGCTCGACGGCCTCCCTGAGGGTGGAGCCGGGGTGCGAGCTCATGAGGTAGGGCACGGCGTACTGCTTGAGCCCCAGCTCCCGGTTGGCCGCGTCAAAGCGCTCTGTGAACTCTTGGTACGCGCGCGCGGGCGGCTTGCCCATCACACGCAGGACCTCGTCGCTCACGTGTTCGGGCGCCAGGCGCAGCTGCCCGCTCACGTGGTGCTCGGCCAGCTCGCGGATGAAGGTGTCTGCGCGCTTGTCCAGCAATACGTAGTCGAAGCGTATGCCGCTGCGCACGAAGACCTTCTTCACCCCCGGCAGCGCGCGCAGCTCGCGCAGCAGCTCGAGGTAGTCGCGGTGGTCGGCCTGCAGGTTCGGGCAGGGCTTGGGGCTCAGGCAGCGCTTGCCCACGCAGGCACCCTTCTGCAGCTGCTTGGGGCAGGCTGGCTTGCGGAAGTCCGCCGTGGGGCCGCCCACGTCGTGGATGTAGCCCTTGAAGCCGGGCAGCTGGGTGATGAGCCGGGCCTCGGCCAGGATGCTCTCGTGGCTGCGGCTCTGGATGATGCGCCCCTGGTGGAAGGCCAGGCTGCAGAAGGAGCACTCGCCGATGCACCCGCGGTTGCTGGTGATCGAGAACTGCACTTCCTCGATGGCGGGGATGCCGCCGGCGGCGTTGTAGCTGGGATGGCAGCAGCGCTCGTAGGGCAGCGCGTAGACGGCGTCCATCTCAGCGGTGGTCAGCGGCTCGGCCGAGGGATTCTGCACCACGTAGAGCCCGTCGCGCTCGTAGGGCTCCACCAGCGTCTTGCCGCTGAAGGGATCCAGGTTGCGGTACTGCGTGCGAAAGCTGCGCGCGTACTCCAGGCGGTCTGCCTGCAGGGCCTCCCAGCTGGGTAGGAGCAGGTGCTCGTCTGCCACGCCCTGGAGGTCCTTGGAGCGGTAGGCCGTGCCGGGGACCCAGGTAATCTGCTGGACGGGGATGCCGGCTTCCAGGGCGTCTGCAATGGCGACGATCGAGTGCTCGCCCATGCCGTAGGAGACGATGTCCGCCCCGCTGTCGAGCAGGATGGAGCGCTTGAGCTTGTCGGCCCAGTAGTCGTAGTGGGCCAGGCGGCGCAGCGAGGCCTCCACGCCGCCGAGCACGACGGGCGTGTGCTTGAAGCTGCGGCGGATGAGGTTGCCGTAGACCACGGTGGCGTTGTCCGGGCGCAAGCCCATCTGCCCGCCGGGGGAGTAGTAGTCCTTGCCGCGGCGCTTCCTGGCCACGGTGTAGTGGTTGACCATGGAGTCCATGTTGCCGGCGCTCACCAGGAAGGCCAGGCGCGGCTCGCCCAAGGCGGCGATGCTGGCGGGGTCGTGCCAGTCCGGCTGCGCGATGACGCCCACCTTGTAGCCGTTGGCCTCCAGCAGGCGCGTGATGATCGCCATCCCGAAGGAGGGGTGGTCGACGTAGGCGTCGCCGCAGACGTAGACGAAGTCGCACTGCTCCCAGCCGCGCTCAAGCATCTCCGAGCGTGTTGTGGGGAGGAAGGCCATCGCGTGTGCTCCTAGCGGTTGGGTGGGGTGGTCTGCGTTCGATTATAGGCGCTGGCGCTAGGCCAGGCCCAGCAGCTCGGCGATGACGCGGGCGGCGAAGACCACCAGCACTGCCAGCAGCACCGGGCGCGCCACGGCGGCTCCCTTGCTGGTGAACAGCCGCGCGCCCAGCCAGCTGCCGGCCACGTTGAACACGCCGCAGAGCAGCCCCAGCGGGATCATGACCGCGCCGTTGAGCAGGAAGACCACCAGCGCGCTTACGTTGGTGGTGAGGTTGACGGCCTTGGTGGTGCCGGCCGCGTCTGTGAGCTTGAGGCGGCCCACGCTGGTGAGCAGCAGCATGAGGAAGGCGCCGGTGCCGGGCCCGTAGAAGCCGTCATAGAAGCCCATGCCCAGCGAGACAGCCAGGCAGACCAGCAGCTCGCGGCGGGCCTCCCAGGGCTCCTTCGTGCTGCTGAGCTGCTTGTTGCGCAGCACGTAGAAGCCCGCCACGGGGATCACGGCCAGCATCACGACGCGCAGGAGGTTCTCGTCGGCGGCCAGGGCGGCGTGCGCTCCCAACGTGGAGCCGAGCATGGCGGCGGCGATGCAGGGCACCACTAGCCTCCAGCGCATGAAGCCCTCCTTGATGTACTTGGCGCAGGCAACGGCCGTGCCCATGCAGTTGGAGAGCTTGTTGGTGGCGATGACGGTGTGGATGGGCAGGCCGGCGATGAGGAAGGCGGGGGTGGAGATGAGGCCGCCGCCGCCCGCGATGGCGTCGATGAAGCCCGCCAGCGCAAGGCCGGCGCAGGCCACGGCCACGCCCCAGGGCTCGATGAGCCCGTTGCCGGTGATGAGTGCGAGGAAGTCCATGCCGTGCTACCCTCGCGCGCCGTTCCCGCGCGCCCTCTGCGCCCGGCGCGCCTCGTTGCGGCGGCGGTTCACCACGTTCTCGACGAACTCCTCCATGCCGTAGGGGATGTAGTCCAGGGCCTCCAGGTCCTGGGGCAGGTAGTCGCCCAGGCTCTGCGGGCAGGTCTGCGCGGGCAGCTGCGCCGGCGCGGGGCCGGGCACGGCCACCAGCGCGTGTACCTTGGCCCCCTTGGCCACCAGGCGCTGCTCGTAGCCGCTCACAACGCCGGCATCGATGGGGGAGGGCTCGCCGGCCGCCACCAGTGCGTGCAGGTCGCGCGTGCTCCAGCTGACCTGGTAGCCGGCGTAGTCGAGCTGGTGCAGGCTCCAGTCGAAGAGAGGCTGGCTGTCTGTCTTGAGCTGGATGCAACCGCCGGGCGCCAGGATGCGGCGGTAGGCCATGAGGCGCTCGGCGTGCGTGAGGCGCTGCGGCGCGTGCTTGGCGCGCGGGCAGGGGGTGGAGAAGTTGAGGTGCAAGACATCGACCTCGCCGTCGCCCACGGTCTGCTCCAGGGCGTCGCCGTCGCTCAGCGCGAAGACGACGTTGGGGATGCTGTCTTCGACCACGGCCTTCTTGGCGCTCATCGCGATGCAGATGCGCTCGTTGTCGAAGCCCACCCACAGCTCGCCGGGGTGCTCCTTGGCGCACTGGCAGGTCCACTCGCCCTTGCCGCAGCCCAGGTCGAGGTGGAGGGCGGTGGCGCCGGGCATGCGCGCCTCGCGCCAGCGGCCCTTGAGGGTGGCCGGGTCTTGGGCGATGGCCTCGGCGTACCAGTCGAAGCGCTCTTCCAGGTGCTTGGGCGGGCGTGCGTGCACAGCGTGCTCCTCGGGTTGGGGTCTCAGGGGTCTTGCGATGCTCTGGCTGGTGTCGGGGAGGGCGCCCGAGGGCTCATTTCCGGAGCAGAGCTCGCCCGGATGCTTTTCGGGGCCGAGGACTGTCTGAGCGAGCGAAGCGAGCGAGTTCCGCAGGCGAAAAGCAGGAGGGCGAGCTTGGGTGCGCAGGACTGAGCTCTCGGGCGCCCTCCCCGACACCTGCCAGAGCGCAGGGTCCCAGCAGGTTCAAACTGCAACAGGGTACTGCATGCGGTGGGGTGGGAGGGCTGCGCATCCGCCGACAGGCTCCCCTGCAGGCGCTGGCCTGGGGCCTCGTTGGCTGCCCGCTGCCGCCGCCCGCCCTGCCTGTAACAGCGCCGCCACACTGCGGCGGTATAATTCCGCGCATCACGCTAGGTAATCCAACGAGGAGCAACACCGTGCACCAGCCCGCACAGAGCGCCGCGCCACAGCCCGCTGCCGCGGCCAGGCCCGCCAACCCGCACCTGCCCATCATCGGCATCGTGCCCGGCACCGAGCTCGAGAAGAACAGCCTCGTCCTGCGCAACCCCTACATCGAGGCCATCACCACCTGCGGCGGCGCTCCCGTCATCCTGCCGCTCACCGCCGACAAGCGCGTCTACGAGACGCTCTTCCCGCTCATGGACGGCTTCCTCCTCACCGGCGGTGCAGATATCTCGCCCGAGCGCTACTACTGCAAGGAGCACAATCCCAAGAACGACACCCCGGTCCCCCTGCGCGAGGAGCTGGAGTGCCTCATCCTCTCGTACGCCTACAAGTTCGACGTGCCCACGCTGGGCATCTGCCGCGGCATGCAGATGATGAACGTCTTCTTCGGCGGGACCCTCTACCAGGACCTCTACGACCAGTTCCCCCTGCACGATGACGACGAGCCGGAGCTGCCCATACAGCACTGGCAGCAGGACGACTGGGCCAACCCCAGCCACTTCGTGCAGGTCATCCGCGACTCCAAGCTGGGCGAGATGCTCGACATGGACCGCCTGGCCACCAACTCCATGCACCATCAGGGCGTCAAGGAGGTGGCGCCCATGCTCAGGCCCGCCGCCTACGGCCCGGACGGCCTGGTGGAGGCGGTCGAGATGCCCAACCGCACCTTCATGATGGGCGTGCAGTGGCACCCGGAGTACTTCGCCCGCAAGAACATGAAGTGCATCTTCACCACGCTGGTGAACGAGGCCGCGGCCGCGCGCCGCAGCGGGCGCGTCACCATGGACCCCCTGCGCCTGGTGCGCGACGACGGCTCCAACCGCTGGAACGTCTGCCGCTACCGTCTCAACGCCTAGGGCGCCCGCAGCGCCGCCTAGCCCCAGATAGAGCCGCCCTCGCCTTCGAGCGCCATGCTGCGCAGCGCCTGGCACAGGCGCTCGTCGCGCAGGATGAAGTCGATGCGGGGGTTCTTGCTCTTGGAGATGAGGGCCGCCTCGTCGCCCACGACCGTCACCTGGATGTTCTTGAACGGCATACCCTTGGCCTGTGTGAGCTGGCAGACGGGCTCGCCGCTCTCCAGCAGGCGGCAAAGAGCTCGGCAGCAGCAAGAGGGCCCGCGCTTGGCGGGCCCTCGGGTCGTGCTGTGCTGTGCGGCGCTTAGAAGATGGAGTACTCGCCGTAGTCCTCCCGCTCTTCTTCCTCGGCCATGGCGCGGGCCTCGGCGGCCTCGGCAGCGGCGATCTCTTCCGGGGAGGCGTCCTCGTAGACATCCTCCTTGGGCTTCTCCAGGCCCTCGATGACGATGCCGTGCTTTTCCGCGTAGTCCCACAGCGCGGCGTGGATGGACTCCTCGGCCAGCAGGCTGCAGTGGACCTTGATCTTAGGCAGGCCATCCAGGGCCTCCATGACTGCCTTGTTGGTGACCTGCAGGGCCTCCTGGACGGTCTTGCCGATGATCATCTCGGTTGCCATGGAGCTGGTGGCGATAGCGGCGCCGCAGCCGAAGGTCTTGAACTTGGCGTCCTTGATGACCTGGGTCTCGTCGTCGATGTCCAGGTAGATGCGCATGATGTCGCCGCAGACCGCGTTGCCGACGGTGCCCACGCCAGAGGCGTTCTCGATGGTGCCCACGTTGCGGGGGTTGGTGTAGTGGTCGACGACCTTGTCGGAATAACTCATTGCCATGGTGGTTAACGCTCCTTCTTCGTGCGTGCGTAGTCTCTAGTTTACTTGGCCTGCGCCTGGAAGTCCTCCCACAGGGGGCTCATCTCGCGCAAGCCGGCGATTGCGTCCTTGAGCACGTCGCACATGAAGTCGACGTCTTCAAGGGTGGTGTCGCGGCCGAGGGTGGCGCGCAGGGAGCCGTGCGCCTTTTCGTGCGGCAGGCCGATGGCCAGCAGCACGTGGCTGGGGTCGAGCGAGCCGCTGGTGCAGGCGGAGCCGGAGGACGCGCAGATGCCCTTGGCGCCCAGGCGCAGGAGCATGCCCTCGCCCTCGATGAACTCGAAGGAGATGTTGACGTTGTTGGCCAGGCGCTTGGTGGGGTGGCCGTTGAGGAAGCAGTGGGGGATCTCCGAGGTGATGCGCTCGATGGCGTGGTCGCGGATGGCGGCCTGGCGCTCGTGCTGCTCCTCGCGCTCCGCCTCTGCCAGCACGGCCGCCTTGGCAAAGCCGATGATACCGGCGGTGTTTTCTGTGGTGGCGCGCTTGCCGCGCTCCTGGCCGCCGCCGTGGATGAGGTTGGAGATGCGCACGCCGCGCTTGATGTAGAGCATGCCCACGCCCTTGGGGCCGTAGAGCTTGTGGCCGGAGGCGCTCATGAGGTCGATGCCCAGCTCCTGGACGTCGATCTTCTCATGGCAGAAGGCCTGCACGGCGTCTGTGTGGAAGATGACCTTGTGCTTGTGGGCGATCGCGGCCAGCTCCTTGATGGGCTCGATGGTGCCGATCTCGTTGTTGGCGAACATGATGGAGGCCATGACGGTGTCCGGGCGGATGGCGGCCTCAAAGGCCTCCGGGCTGACCAGGCCGTACTTGTCGACGTCCAGGTAGGTGACCTCGTAGCCCTCCTTCTCGAGGAACTGCGCCGTGTGCAGGATGGCGTGGTGCTCGATCTTGGTGGTGATGAGGTGCTTGCCCTTCTTGTCCTTGTAGGCGTCCATGACGCCCTTGAGGGCCCAGTTGTCTGCCTCGGAGCCGCCGGAGGTGAAGAACACCTCGTTGGGGTTGGCGGCGTTGATCACGCCAGCCACGTCCTTGCGCGCCTGCTGGATGGCGTCTTGGGCCTCCTGGCCCTTGGCGTAGATGGCGCTGGGGTTGCCGAACTTCTCCGTGAAGTAGGGCAGCATGGCCTCGACGACCTCGGGGCGGCACGGCGTGGTAGCCGCGTTGTCTAGGTAGATGGTCTTCATCCTCGAACCTCGCTTTGTTCTGCGCTCTCGTGCTGTGCGCGGGAGCCGTGTTGGCTTCAAACTGCGCGCCCAGGGGAGCCGCAGCGTAATTCCTAGCAATAACTAGGGAATAAAATACGCGCCTTTGGGTTTGGGTCAATGTGTCAAAGGTAACGAAACGTCAAACATGCTGACGACAGCCTCACGAGAGCTCGCTCCAACTGCCGCAGCACCCGCCGCGGGTGCTATCCTTGCTCGCAAGAACACGTTTGTCCGCACCCCGCTGGGGTGCCGTTCACAGTGAGGAGCACCGCCATGGCTGCCATAGAGATCACCGCAGAGAACTTCGAGCAAGAGGTCCTCAAGAGCGAAAAGCCCGTCCTGCTGGACTTCTGGGCCGTCTGGTGCGGCCCCTGCATGATGCTCTCCCCCGTGGTGGAGGAGGTCGCCGAGGAGCACCCCGAGGTCAAGGTCGGCAAGGTCAACACAGACGAGCAGCCCGCCCTCGCCCAGAAGTTCGGCATCACCGCCATCCCCGCCCTCTTCGTGGTCAAGGACGGCCAGATCGTCAACAAGTCCGTGGGCGCCGTGCCCAAGGAGCAGGTCGAAGCTCTCATCCGCTAAAACATCCCTGCGCTACATGCACCGAATGCGCCCCCGTGCCGCACCTGGCCCGGGGGTGCGTTCGTTTGCAAGGGCTGTGAAAAACTTGCCTCCTCTGACTGTTTTGGGGGGTGCATAGCCCGCAGGCCTGCGGTTACTATTAGCCGTTAGTACAGGCGAATCCGTGGGAGGTGTTCACATGATCGAGTACTACCAGTTCGTTGACGGAGAGATCACTCAAGTGGACACCCTCGAAGAGGATTGCTGGGTCAGCGTGGTCGCCCCCAACCCGGACGAGCGCGAGTGGCTCTCCACCCAGCTTGGCGTGGTGCCGGAGTTCGCCGCCGCAGCGCTCGACGACGAAGAGCGCTCGCACGTCGACTACGACGAGGACGAGCGCCAGACGCTCATCATCGTCGACTGCCCCTTCGTGGAGGACCGGGCAGAGACCATGGACCCAACCACCACGCAGTACGACACCCACCCCCTCTCCATCCTGCTGCTGCCCAAGCGTAAGCTCTTCGTCACCGTCACGCTGCGCTACAACGAGACCATCCACAGCCTGAGCAAGCGCGCCAGGGGCAACCCCCAGGGCCGCCACCCCAAGCTGCTGCTCGACGTGCTCATGAAGGTCGCGCGCCGCTACCTCACCGCCCTGCGCGACATCGACCGCCAGTTCAAGGCCAACGAGCGCGTGCTCCGCAGCGACCTGCGCAACGACGAGCTCATCAAGATGCTCGGCTTGGAGAAGTCGCTGGTGTACTTCTCCACCAGCCTCAAGTCCTTCGAGATGGTGCTCGCCAAGCTGGCCAACGGCCGCCTCATCCGCTTCAGCGACGACGAGGAGGAGTACCTCCAAGACGTCAAGATCGAGGTGCGCCAGGCCGTCGAGATGTGCGACATCTCCACCAAGATCCTCAACGGCTCCATGGACGCGTTCTCGAGCATCATCTCCAACAACATGAACATCACGATCCGCCGCTTGACGGTGATCACCCTGGTGCTGGCCGTTCCCACCATCATCTTCAGCTTCTACGGCATGAACACGGGCACCCTGCCCCTGGTGGACTACTGGTACTGGCCCTTCCTCATAGCCCTGGGCGTGAGCATCATCACCGCCCTGGTCTTCACAAAGAGCAAGCTGTTCAAATAGCGCACGCTGCTAATGCGTGTCGCCTTCCTGTGTGCACCCTCTGACGTGCGCCGCCTTCCCATGCGCACGCGCCGCTCGGCTCTCATGCCGCCCGCCCGCCGAAAAGAGCCGCTCGCTACCGCTTGAGAGGCCGCCGTTCACAAATAACTCCACAAAAAAGTCATGAATGCGGCGACTTTTTTGTAATATCTCGCAAGTTGCACGGCAGACGAAAGGTATGTGATGCCGCTGGAGAACCAACTCGCGGAAGCCACCCTGCAGCAGCCCACCCACAACGGCGAGCTTGCTGGAGCGGCAAGCGCTGGCGGGACTGTCGCCACAAGCGACGACGCCGCCCTGCACCTCGATGAACAGCACCTGGTGCTAGAGCGCTTGCTTGCAGCCCACGAGGCATGGTTCGACGTGACTCGGGAGTACGAGTACGCCGGACACCGCTTTGAGGGCTATGCAGAGTTTCACTCCTACGGAGAGAAGTACGTGTTCTCCAAGAAGAGGAAGCTCTGGGAGGTCGAAGCCCACGAGTACCTGTTCTTCAAGCTGATCAACCGGCTGGATGAGGCGACTTTCCTCGATTACCTCGAGTTCATGAAGACCGAGGCCGTCAAGAAGGCCAACCCCGGACCCAACCACATGACCAGCTACATCTCCCTGGTGCTCATCGCCCGGGAGGTGGAGCGCGGTGCAGGCAGGACCCTGCGCAAGACTTCGTATCACAAGACCTTCAAGATGGGCTTCCACGGGTATGCGGAGCTCCGCCTCTGCGTGGTCGACCTTGCCGGGCAGCAGGTACTGACAAACGCCATGGGCAAGAGCATGAAGAAGGCGTTGGAGGAGAACGCCGGCTTCGGCGCCCGTGGCACCGGAAAGACATCAAGGAGGTAAACCGCATGAACGCCCTGATCCTTCTGCTGATCGCAGTTGTGGTTCTCGTCTGCGGCTACGTCTTCTACGGTGGCTGGCTGGCCAAGCAGTGGGGAGTCGACGACTCCAACATCACCCCGGCCCACACCATGGAAGACGGCGTTGACTACGTCCCCGCTAAGCCGTATGTGGTCATCGGACACCATTTCTCTTCCATCGCCGGCGCAGGCCCCATCAACGGTCCCATCCAGGCAGCCATCTTCGGCTGGGTTCCCGTTGCCCTGTGGGTCCTCATCGGCGGCATCTTCATCGGCGCGATGCATGACTTCGGCGCCCTGTTCGCATCCCTGCGCAACAAGGGCCAGACGCTTGCAGCCGTCGTCGAGAAGAACATCGACCCCGTTGCCAAGAAGCTCTTCTGCGTCTTCGCATTCCTGACCCTGGTGCTGGTCGTCGCTGCCTTCGCCTCCATCGTGGCGGGCACCTTCAATGCCTTCACCGTCGACGCCGTCACCGGCGAGATCAAGGAGAACCTGGCCAACGAGCGCACCGCGATGATCTCTGTCCTGTTCATCATCGCTGCCATCATCTGGGGCCTCGTCACCCGTGGCCGTCAGATCCCCGGCTACGTCAACATCCCCTGCGCCATCATCGTGATCGTGGTCATCGTGGCCATCGGCTACAACTTCCCGCTGATCAAGCTGGGCACCAACACCTGGATGTACATCATCGGCCTCTACATCCTGGTCGCCTCCGTGGCGCCGGTGTGGATCCTGCTCCAGCCTCGCGACTACCTGTCCAGCTACCTGCTGTACGGCATGATCCTGCTGGCCGTCATCGGCATCGTGGGCGCCACCATCTTCGGCAACACCTCCTTCGGCGACATGCCGGCCTTCACCGCATTCGACACCACGGCCCTGTACCCGGACGCCAAGGTGCTCTCCGGCCGCGGCCTGCTGTTCCCCATGCTCTTCGTGACCATCGCGTGCGGCGCCATCTCCGGCTTCCACTCCCTGGTCTCCTCCGGCACCACCTCCAAGCAGCTTGACAAGGAGTCCCAGGCCAAGCCCATCGCCTACGGCGGCATGCTGCTCGAGTGCCTGCTGGCCATCATCTCCCTGTGCGCCGTCGCCTACGTGTGGAACGGCGTCACCGCAGGCCAGTTCGCCACCCCGACCCAGATCTTCGCCGGCGGCCTCTCTTCCATGCTCGGCGTCATCCCCGGCCTGGGTGCCATCGCCGGCGAGGCTGGCTCCATCGCCTACTCCCTGCTGATCCTGGCCGTCTCCGCCTTCTGCCTGACCTCCCTGGACACCGCGACCCGTATCGGCCGCATGATGTTCCAGGAGCTCTTCATGGGCGCCGACGAGACCCCCGCAACCGTCGACGGTTGGAAGAAGGTCGTGTGCAACCCCTATGTGGCCACCGTCATCACCGTGTTCCTGGGCGTCGCCCTGGGCATGACCGGCTACGCCTACATCTGGCCGCTGTTCGGCGCTGCCAACCAGCTGCTCGCCGCGCTGGCCCTGCTGGCCGTCTGCTCCTTCCTGGGCAACATCGGCCGCAACAACAAGATGTTCTACGTGCCCATGATCTTCATGCTGCTGGTCACGCTGACCTCCCTGGTTCTCACCATGAAGGCCAAGCTGACCCTCATCACCACCCCGGGCGCCATCGCCTCGCTCACCACCCCGGCATGGGCAACCTACGTCCAGCTGCTGCTTGCCGTCGTGCTCTTCGTGCTGGCTATCGTGCTGGCTGTCCGCGCCTGCAAGCACATCTTCGGCAAGAAGGCTCAGCCCGCTGCTTAAGCGCCTCTTGAGCTGAGCGGTTGCCTGCGCGCCCGCCTGCCGACGAGCCCCAAGAGAGCTCACCTGCGTGCCCCTTCTCCCCGCGGAGGAGGGGCACGCTGCTGCTTGGGGGCGCGGTGGCGCGATGCCGCGCGAGGCAACGGGGCGCTGTTGCCTGGGGGTGCGCAGGGCCGCGCATCGCAGGGCGCGCTGCTGCCTGCGCTACAATCCCACGCATGCACGAGAACACCCGACATCCAGACACCCCCACCCAGCAAGGCATTCCTGGCGATGCGAACGCGGCACCAGGCGGCCAACCCGCCACGCAGGGAATGCCTGGCCTTGGCGAAGCCTCTTCTCCTAGCCAAACCGTGACCCAGGGAATTCCTGGAGTCGAAAAACCTGCAGGGAAAGACGAAGCGGCGACCCAGGGAATTCCTGGCGATGCGAACGCGGCACCAGGCGGCCAACCCGCCACGCAGGGAATGCCTGGCCTTGGCGAAGCCTCTTCTCCTAGCCAAACCGTGACCCAGGGAATTCCTGGAGTCGAAAAACCTGCAGGGAAAGACGAAGCGGCGACTCAGGGAATTCCTGGCGATGCGAACGCGGCGGAAAGCAACGGAAATGCCACGCAGGGAATTCCTGGCGGTGCGACCGCACCGGAAAGCAACGGAAATGCCACGCAGGGAATGCCTGGCGACCTGCTGAAGACGCCGCCGGCGGCATCGAGCGCGGCGGTGCGCAAGAGCATGCAGGGCAACAAGCGCGCCAACACCAAGCCGGAGCTCGCGGTGCGCCAGATGCTGCGCAAGATGGGCTACGCGGGCTACCGCCTGCAGTGGAAGAAGTGCCCCGGCCGGCCGGACATCGCCTTCCCCGGGCGCAAGATCGCCATCAACGTCAACGGCTGCTTCTGGCACCGCTGCCCGCACTGTCAGCTGGGCAAGCCGCGCAAGCACGCCGAGTACTGGGAGGCCAAGTTCGCCAGCAACACCGCGCGTGACGAGCGCAACCAGCGCTTGGCCGCGGCCCAGGGATGGCATGTGATCACGGTGTGGGAGTGTCAGCTGAAGAAGAAGCGCCTGCCCCAGACCGAGGCCTACCTTTACCACACGCTGCGGTTGTATGATGAAGGTCCGGCGGGGGATGCCGCCATCCAGCGCATCAACCGCAAGAGAAAAGCCCGCCGCCGCGGGCGCTAGACACCAGGAGGTGCCCATGAAGATCAGACTCAACGAAGACGCCGCGTTCGTGGCAAAGATCCGCAAGGGCCTGCTGGCTCGCGAGCTGCACTGCCCCTGCAAGCTGCCGCTCACAGAGGAGAACGTCTGCATGTGCGAGGAGTTCCGCGAGCAGGTCGCCGACCCCGAGTTCGAGGGCTACTGCCATTGCCGCCTCTACTTCAAGGAGAAGTAGGGCTTACATCACTTCTTGAGGAGACGGCCGCCGCTCACTATGCAGCCGACGCCCACCACCAGCCCGGTGACGATGGTGACAACGCCCATGGCGATGTTCAGCCCGCCGATGCGGTGGATGGACCTCTGCGCCCTGCCCAGCTCTGTGCTCATGCGCACCTCCCTCGAGTGAAAACCTGTTGCAACCGTTGTAACACAGCCTCGCGCCTACAGCTGCGAGGAGGGGATGTGCACCTCGCCGTGGCTCAAGGCCCGCTGGCTGCCGTCTTCCAGCTGCACTTGCAAGGTGAGGTCGTCGTTGACGCCCAGCACAAGCGCGCGGAAGCGCTCGCGCCCCTGCTCGACCGTCACGCTGCGCCCGTCGAGCAGGCTGCGGCGGCGGTACTCCTCCAGGTGCGGCTTGGCGGGGATGCCCTCGGCGCCTTCTGCCAGCAGGCTCGCCGCGCGCGCGGCCAGGCGCGCCCTGCCGTCGCCGGCGTCCGGGTTGCCCTCGCACAGCGCCTGCGCCACCTGCGCGACCTCCCCGGGAAAGCCCCCTTCCGGCGCCGTGACGTTGACGCCTATCCCCACCACGATGTAGTCGATGCCGCCGCTTTCCGGCAGGATCGAGGCCTCGGTGAGGATGCCGCAGCACTTGCGCCCCTTGGCGAAGACGTCGTTCACCCACTTGATCTGGACAGGGGTGGAGAAGACCTCCTCGATGGCCTGGGCCGTGCAAACGGCGGCGAAGCTGGTGACTGCCGTGATGTCTGCGAGCTGGAAGCTGGGGCGCAAGACCACGCTGAAGTAGACCCCGCTGCCGGCGGGGGAGTAGAAGGGGCGGCCCTGGCGCCCGCGGCCGGCGGTCTGGCGGTCTGCCACCACCAGCGTGCCGGCAGCGCAGCCCTGCGCGGCGAGCTCCTTGGCGCGGTTGTTGGTGGAGTCGATGGAGCTGTGGAACTCGACCGAGCTGATAGCGCTGCTGCAGTAACGCTGCACGCTGGCTGCCGAGAGGATCGAGCAGCCGGCGGCCAGGCGGTAGCCCTTCTTGGTGACACCCTCGATGGCGTAGCCTTGGGCCTCCAGCGCCTTGATGGCCTTCCAGACCGCGTTGCGGCTCACCCCCAGCTGCTGCGCCAGGGCCTCGCCGGATTGAAACGCGCCCTTGCCCTGCTCAAGGCAGGTCAGCACATCGTCCTTAACGCCCACGGCGTCCCTCCTTGCTTGCTCGAACTGTCCAAAACAGGGGGTTAGGCGGCGTTTGCTGTCCAAAAAGCCCCCTTAGGCGGCGTTCGTAAAAGTATAGACGCCGCCTAACCCTGCATCTTGGACGCCAAACGCCGCCTAACCCCCTGTTTTGGACAGCGCACCGGCAGACGGGGTGCCGCGGCCGCTACTTCCAGCCCAAGGCCTTGCGCACAGCGCCTGCCACCACCACGGCGATGACGGCCTTGACGCAGTCTACGAGGATGAAGGGCAGCACCATGATGGCGAAGGCCTCGGCCGGGCTCACGTTGGCGAAGAACACGTACCACACCAGGCCCAGGGCGTCTGCGATCACCATGTAGACGACGGCCGCCACCACGTCCGCGGCCACGGCGGGCAGCTTGACCTTGAGCAGCAGCGCCCTGAGGGCCGCGCCTGCCACCGAGCCCACCAGGAAGCCCGCCAGAAAGCCTGTGGAGGCGCGCACGATGCCGCCGGTCATCCCGCTGAAGACGGGCAGCCCCACCGCGCCCATGACCAGGTAGGCGCCCACGGCCACGGCGGCCTCGCGCGGGCTGCACAGCAAGGCGATGAGGATGACCACGGCGGTCTGCAGCGTGAAGGGCACCGGCCCGATGGGGATGGTGACAAAGCAGCTCACGATGAGCAGCGCTACCAAGAGCGCGCACTTGGCGATGGCCTGCGTGCGGGAGGGGGAGGGGGAGGGGGAGGGGGAGGGGGTGCTGGTGCTGTGCTGCGTGCTCATGGTGCTCCTTGCTCTCTGATCGTGCGTGACTGCGGCAGTCTAGCGCAATTGTCACCTCAAAGTATTAACAGGGTGACAATTCTGCGCAAGCGGGGCGCGCCTGCATCCCGCCGCCCAGCACGGGGCCTTGGGCGGAAGGGGAGGCCCGCGGCGCGGCGCCGGGCAGGTGCCAGCAGCTAGAATCCCCTGCATCCCACAAGAGCATGCGCCCGCCGCCGCGGGCATCGCACCCTACAGATTGAGGAGCCACCATGAGCGACTTCTTGCCCCGCATCATCGAGCGCGCCAAGCGCGACATCCAGACCATCGTCTTCCCCGAGGGCGCGGATAGCCGCGTCGTCGAGGCGGCCCGCGCCATCACCGACCAGGGCATCGCCCGCTGCGTGGTGCTTGGCAGCCAGGAGGAGCTCGCCGCGCACGGCGTCTCGCTCGAGGGCATCCAGACCGTCGACCCCGCGCTCAGCGCAGACGCCCCCCGCTACGCGGAGAAGCTCGCCGAGCTGCGCGCCAAGAAGGGCATGACCCTCGAGCAGGCCGCAGAGCTCGTCAAGGACGTCACCACCTACGGCGTCATGATGGTGTACTTCGGCGATGCAGACGGCATGGTCTCCGGCGCCTGTCACTCCACGGCAGATACCCTGCGCCCCTGCCTGCAGATCCTCAAGACCGCCCCGGGCGTCAAGCTCGTGAGCTCGTCCTTCGTCATGGACGTGCCCGAGTGCGAGCTCGGTGACGGCGGCCTGTTCGTCTTCGGCGACTGCGCGCTCAACCTCTACCCCAGCGCCGACGAGCTGGCAGAGATCGCCGTTGCCTCCGCCCGCACCTTCGCAGACCTCTGCGGCGGCGAGCCTCGCGTGGCCATGCTGAGCTTCAGCACGCAGGGCTCTGGCAAGGGCGAGGGCCCCGCCGCTGTGCGCGAGGCGGCCGAGCTCGCCCGCCAGAAGGCCCCCGGCCTGCTCGTCGACGGCGAGCTCCAGGCAGATGCCGCCATCGTCGCCAGCGTGGGCGCCTCCAAGGCCCCCGGCTCCGCAGTTGCCGGCAGCGCCAACGTGCTGATCTTCCCCAACATCGACGCGGGCAACATCGGCTACAAGCTGGTGCAGCGCCTGGCCAAGGCCGAGGCCTACGGCCCTGTCATGCAGGGACTGGCCAAGCCGGTCAGCGACCTCTCGCGCGGCTGCTCCGTGGCCGACATCGTGGGCACCTGCGCCATCACCTGCGTCCAGGCCATAGCCGCCAAGGCCTAAGCGCGCAAAAGAATCGCCGATTTTCTTGCAAAAACCCGCCCCAGCCTGCAAAAGCGCAGGTCGGGGCGGGTTTCTGGTTTAGATACACCCGGGGCCGTGGCGTTTGACAACCCCAAAGGGGGAGAGTAATTTATCCAGTCGCGTCTCCAGGACCTGGGGACTGCTACGCCCTCGAACCTCGGTTGTCGGGCTCCGCGTGAGCCGCAGCAACCCGCGCTCAGGCGGAACCTGACAAGCGTTCAAGGGCGGCCCCCGCAGAAGGGGGCGGTAACTGTAAGAGGTAGCAAGAAAGGATACTACATTGCCTACCATTAACCAGCTGGTCCGCAAGGGCCGCAAGCGCGCTGTGGACCAGTCCAAGTCTCCCGCGCTCAAGGGCAACCCGCAGAAGCGCGGCGTTTGCACCCGCGTCTACACCGCAACCCCCAAGAAGCCGAACTCCGCTCTCCGCAAGGTCGCGCGTGTCCGCCTCGTCAACGGCATGGAAGTCACCGCTTACATCCCCGGTGAGGGCCACAACCTCCAGGAGCACTCCATGGTGCTGCTCCGTGGCGGCCGTACCAAGGACCTCCCCGGTGTCCGCTACAAGATCATCCGCGGCACCCTCGACGCCGCTGCGGTCAACAACCGCGCACAGGCCCGTTCCCGCTATGGCGCCAAGCGCCCCAAGGATAAGAAGTAAGGGAGGTATCTAGAACATGCCCCGTCGTAATGCTGCAGTCCGCCGCGAGGTTCAGCCGGACGCCGTCTACAACAACCGCCTCGTCACCCAGCTGATCAACAAGGTCCTGCTGGACGGCAAGAAGTCCACCGCCGAGCGCATCGTCTACGGTGCCTTCGACATCGTCGCCGAGAAGACCGGTGAGGACGCCCTCTCCGTCTTCAAGAAGGCCATGGAGAACGTCCGCCCCACCGTCGAGGTCAAGCCCAAGCGCGTGGGCGGCGCCACCTACCAGGTGCCCACCGACGTCAACTCCCGCCGTTCCACCACCCTGGCGATCCGCTGGATGGTCAACTACTCCCGTGCCCGCAAGGAGCGCTCCATGGCCGAGCGCCTCGCAGCAGAGATCATGGATGCTGCCAACGGCATGGGCGCTTCCGTCAAGAAGCGCGAGGACGTCTTCAAGATGGCCGAGTCCAACCGCGCCTTCTCCCATTACCGCTTCTAGGAGTGTTGAGTAATGGCTAAGAAGACCCCGCTTCAGGACACCCGCAACATCGGCATCATGGCCCACATCGATGCCGGCAAGACCACCACTACCGAGCGCATCCTCTACTACACCGGCAAGACCCACAAGATCGGTGAGGTCCACGAGGGCGCTGCAACCATGGACTGGATGATTCAGGAGCAGGAGCGCGGCGTTACCATCACCTCCGCTGCCACCACCTGCTTCTGGAAGTACCCCTCCGGTGCTGAGGACGGCCACGTCTACAAGATCCAGATCATCGACACCCCGGGCCACGTCGACTTCACCTCTGAGGTCGAGCGCTCCCTGCGCGTCCTCGACGGCACCGTCGCCGTCTTCGACGCCGTTGCAGGCGTGCAGCCCCAGTCCGAGACCGTCTGGCGCCAGGCCAAGCGCTACAACGTCCCCACCATCGCCTACATCAACAAGTACGACCGCGTTGGTGCAGACTTCAAGCACGCCATCCAGACCATGAAGGACCGCCTGGGCGCCAACGCCGTCGCCGCCCAGCTCCCCATGGGCTCCGAGGACCAGTTCTGGGGCCTCATCGACCTCGTCACCATGGAGGCATGGGACTTCAAGGCCGATGACAAGGGCATGACCTACCCCGAGCGCATGGACGCCATCCCCGAGGAGTACCAGGCCGAGGCCGAGGAGCTGCACCAGGAGCTGCTCGACGCCGCCGCTGACTTCGACGAGGAGCTCATGGAGCTCATCCTCATGGAGGAGGAGGTCACCGTCGAGCAGATCAAGGCTGCTCTGCGCAAGGGCGTCCTCTCCACGGAGCTCAACCTCGTGTACGTCGGCTCCTCCTACAAGAACAAGGGCGTGCAGGAGCTGCTCGACGCCGTCGTCGACTACCTGCCTTCCCCGCTCGACGTCCCCGCAATCGTGGGCGTCAACCCCGACACGGACGAGGAGGAGACCCGCGAGGCCGACAACAAGGCTCCGTTCTCCGCTCTGGCCTTCAAGATCATGACCGACCCCTACGTCGGCAAGCTGACCTACCTGCGCTGCTACTCCGGTCGCCTGGACGCTGGCTCCTACGTCATCAACTCCGTCAACGGCAAGAAGGAGCGCATCGGCCGCCTGCTGGAGATGCACTCCAACGAGCAGCACGACATCGACTACATCTCCGCTGGTGACATCTGCGCCGCTGTTGGCCTGAAGAACACCACCACTGGCGAGACCCTGTGCGATGAGGACCATCCCATCATCCTCGAGTCCATCGAGTTCGCCGAGCCGGTTATCGACATCGCCGTCGAGCCCAAGACCAAGGCCGAGCAGGACAAGATGGGCGTCGCCCTGCAGCGCCTGGCCGAGGAGGATCCGACCTTCCGCGTCCGCACCGACGAGGAGACCGGCCAGACCATCATCGCCGGCATGGGCGAGCTCCATCTGGAGATCATCATCGACCGCCTCAAGCGCGAGTTCAAGGTCGACTGCAACACCGGCGCCCCCCGCGTCGCCTACCGCGAGAAGCCCGGTCACGAGGTTCTCAACGCACGCGGCCTGTTCAAGCGCCAGACCGGTGGCTCCGGCCAGTACGGCGACGCCATCATCAACATGTACCCCGGCGAGCCCGGCTCCGGCTTCGTCTTCGAGAACAAGATCGTCGGCGGCGTCATCCCCAAGGAGTACATCCCCAGCGTGGGCAAGGGCATCGAAGAGGCCCTGGAGACCGGTGTCATCGCCGGCTACCCCACCCTCGACGTCCGCGTCGAGCTGGTCGACGGCTCCTACCACGAGGTCGACTCCTCCGAGGTCGCCTTCAAGGTTGCCGGCTCCCTGGCTATCAAGGAAGCCCTGCGCAAGTCCGACCCCGTCCTGCTCGAGCCGATGATGGCCGTTGAGGTTGAGACTCCCTCCGAGTACTTGGGCAACGTCATGGGCGGCATCAGCTCCCGCCGCGGCATGATCCAGGGCCAGGAGGAGCGCGGCAGCGCCGTTGCCGTCAAGGCCAACGTGCCCCTGTCCGAGATGTTCGGTTACGCAACCGACCTCCGCTCCAACACGCAGGGTCGCGCATCCTACACCATGCAGTTCGCCCATTACGCACCCGTTCCCAAGAACGTGGCCGAAGAGATCATCGCTAAGTCCGCTAAGTAGCACGGGCTTTGAGTTTAGGAAGGAATTACGATGCCTAATCAGAAGATTCGCATCCGCCTGAAGGGCTACGATCACGAGATCGTGGATCAGTCCACCAAGCTGATCGTGGACACTGCCCAGAAGACCGGCGCCCGTGTCAGCGGTCCCATCCCCCTGCCCACCGAGCGCAACCTCTACACCGTCATCCGCTCCCCGCACGTCAACAAGGACAGCCGCGAGCAGTTCGAGATGCGCACCCACAAGCGCCTGATCGACATCCTGGACCCCACGCCCAACACCGTGGACTCCCTGATGCGCCTCGACCTCCCCGCCGGCGTCGACATCGAGATCAAGCTCTAAGCTGATCAGCGCACACAAAGCGGACTGAGAAGGGACCCCTCGCCGGGGTCCCTTTCCTTTCCCCTGGCAAAGATACGCCCGGGAGCGTGTTTTTTCGAAAAGGGGTTCACAAACCGGATTCGAGCCGTTATCCTAGACAGGCTGCGCCTTCGCGGGCGTAGCGTGTCGTGTGCCCAAAAGCATCTCACGCCAACTGGGCATGCGGCGACTGTAAGACAGCGCCCCGGAGCACATGCACTGCAGGCAAAGGGGAGAGCTACAAGGCTGCGATCCACTACACGAAGCCACCGGCTTCCTCTGCACGATCGCCTGAGAGTTAGGTTGAAAATGGTCAACACTATTCTTGGCCACAAGCTGGGCATGACCCAGGTCTGGGGAGAGGATGACAACATCGTCCCCGTGACCGTCATCCAGGCTGGCCCCTGCGTCGTCGCGCAGGTCAAGACCACCGCGACCGATGGCTACGAGGCCGTCCAGATCGGTTTCGGCGACATCAAGGAGCATCGCGTCAACAAGCCTATGAAGGGCCACTTCGCCAAGGCTGGCATCGCTCCCATGCGCTATCTGCGCGAGGTCCGCGTCGAGGATGCTTCCCAGCACTCCTGCGGCGAGGTCATCACCGTCGAGGCTTTTGCTGACACCCAGAAGGTCGACGTCATCGGCGTCTCCAAGGGCAAGGGCTTCGCTGGCGTCATCAAGCGCCATCACTTCGCTGGCGGCCCGGGCGGCCATGGTTCCCACTTCCATCGCGCTCCCGGTTCTGTTGGCATGTGCGCCTACCCCTCCCGCATTCTCAAGGGTATGCGCATGGCTGGTCACATGGGCTGCGACCGCGTGACTGTCAGGAACCTGGCAGTCGTCCGCGTCGACGCCGACCAGAACCTCATTCTCGTTAAGGGCGCCGTCCCCGGCGGCAAGGGTGCCCTCGTCCAGGTTCGTATGGCCTAAGGGAGGAGACAAAGATGGCAGATATCAAGATCTTCGATCCCGCAGGCAAGGACGTCGAGACCGTGGCTGCAAACGATACCGTCTTCGGCATCGAGCCCAACATCTATGTTATGCACGAGGTCGTTAAGTCCCAGATGGCCGCTCTGCGCCAGGGCACTGCTAACACCAAGACCCGTGGTCAGGTCAGCGGCGGCGGCCGCAAGCCCTTCCGCCAGAAGGGCACCGGCAACGCCCGCCAAGGTACCATCCGCGCTCCTCACTACGCAGGTGGCGGCGTGGTCTTCGGCCCCCACACCCGTTCCTACGCATACCGCGTGAACAACAAGGTCGTCAAGTTGGCCATGCGCTCCGCTCTCTCTGCCAAGCTGGCAGACGGCGAGCTGACCGTGGTCAACGAGTTCGGCTTCGAGAAGCCCTCCACCAAGGCTGCCAAGGCCGCCCTGGAGGCCCTCAACATCAAGGGCCGCACCACCATCGTTGTGGACGACGACGACTTCGAGTCCTTCCTGTCCTTCCGCAACCTTGAGAACGTCCTGATCATCGGCGCTACCGAGTCCAACTGCTACGACCTGCTCGACAACGCCAACCTGGTCCTGACCAAGGCTGCCCTGACCTATCTCGAGGAGGTGCTCGCATAATGAACGCACGTGAGATCATCATCCGCCCGATCATCACCGAGCGCGCTTTCGACATGCAGGAAGTCAACCGCTACACCTTCGAGGTTGACAAGCGCGCCTCCAAGATCGAGATTTCCGAGGCTATCGAGGAGCTCTTCGACGTCAAGGTGCTCAAGGTGAACACCTCCAACGTCAAGTCCAAGCCCAAGCGCGTCCGCTACGTTGCCGGCCGCACCCGCACTTGGAAGAAGGCCGTCGTCACCCTGGCAGAGGGCGACAGCATCGAGCTCTTCGCCAACCAGGCTTAAGTTCAGTTTCAAACCCCCGCGGTGCAGCGGGGGTCCAACTGGCTCTGTGCGCTCCAAATAGGAAACGCTCGGGGCCGTGGTAGTCCGGGGTCAGGGCCGCTGGAGGTTGCACACCCTCCGTTCCCAGGCGGTGTTGCTGGCAAACGGACGAAAGGAGAATCTAATGGGAGTCAAACAGTACAAGCCGACTTCTCCTGGTCGCCGTCATCAGACGGTCTCTGACTTCGCAGAGATCACGACCAACAAGCCCGAGAAGTCTCTTCTGGAGCCCTTGCCCAAGAAGGCAGGCCGCAACAACTACGGTCGCATCACCTGCCGTCACCAGGGCGGTGGCCATAAGCGCAAGTATCGCAAGATCGACTTCAAGCGCAACAAGGACGGCGTGCCCGCCAAGGTCGCAACCATCGAGTACGACCCCAACCGCTCCGCACGCATCGCCCTGCTGCACTATGCAGACGGCTCCAAGGCCTACATCCTGCATCCCAAGGGCCTGAAGGTCGGCGACAAGGTCGAGTCCGGCCCCAACGCAGACATCAAGCCCGGCAACGCCCTGCCCCTGGCCAACATCCCCGTGGGTACCCTGATCCACGCCGTTGAGTTCCAGCCCGGCAAGGGTGCCGCCATGGCCCGCTCCGCCGGCACCAGCATCCAGCTGATGGGCAAGGAGGGCGGCTACGCCATCCTCCGCATGCCCTCCTCCGAGATGCGCCGCGTGCTCCTCACCTGCCGCGCTACCGTCGGCGAGGTCGGCAACGCCGAGCATGCCAACATCACCATCGGCAAGGCAGGCCGCAAGCGCTGGATGGGCGTCCGTCCCACCGTCCGCGGTACCGTCATGAACCCCGTCGACCATCCCCATGGTGGTGGCGAGGGCAAGAACAAGTCCGCAGGCCGTCATCCTGTCACTCCGTGGGGCATCCCCACCAAGGGCCATCGCACCCGTGACAAGAAGAAGTACAGCCAGCGCCTGATCATCCGCCGCCGCAAGAAGTAGCTTGAAGGAGGAATAACACTATGAGCCGCAGTCTCAAGAAGGGCCCCTTCGTGGAGCCGCGCCTCCTCGAGCGCATCATCAAGATGAACGAGGCAGGCGAGAAGAACGTGGTGAAGACCTGGAGCCGTTCCTCCACGATCTTCCCCGAGATGGTGGGCCACACCATCGCCGTGCATGACGGCCGCCGTCATGTCCCCGTGTACGTCACCGAGTCCATGGTCGGGCACAAGCTGGGCGAGTTCGCCCCCACCCGCACCTTCAAGGGCCACAAGGTTAAGTAGGAGAGGAGAGCACAATGGAAGCAAAGGCAATCGCCCGTTACGTGCGCGTCTCTCCCCGCAAGGCCCGCATCGTAATCGACCAGGTTCGCGGTAAGGACGTCATCGCCGCCCAGGAGATCCTCGCGTTCAACGAGCGCGCAATCGCCGAGGTCGTGGCTAAGGTCGTCAACTCCGCAGCCGCCAACGCACAGGACCGCTTCGGTCTCCGCCCCGAGAGCCTTGTGATCAAGGCCGCTTACGTGGACGAGGGCCCCACCATGAAGCGCTTCCGTCCCCGTGCAAAGGGTGCAGCTAGCAAGATCCGCAAGCGCACCAGCCACATCACCGTCATCGTCGCACCGAAGGAGGCGTAAAGCATGGGTCAGAAGGTTCTGCCTACCGGTTTCCGCCTCGGTATTACCGAGAACTGGCGCAGCCGCTGGTACGCTGACAAGGATTATGCAGCTACCCTCAAGAACGACATGGAGCTGCGCAACTTCGCTGAGAAGAAGCTGGCAGGCGCTGCGCTCTCCAAGGTCGAGATCGAGCGCGCTGGCGACAAGGTCAAGGTCATCCTGACCACCGCCCGCCCCGGCATCGTCATCGGCAAGAAGGGCGCCGAGGTCGACAACCTCCGCAAGGAGCTCGAGACCATCGCCGGCGGCAAGGTCGCCGTCGAGGTCGTCGAGGTCAAGCGCCCCGAGCTTGACGCCAACCTGGTCGCCCAGTCTATCGCCGACCAGCTGGAGGGCCGCGTCGCCTTCCGTCGCGCAATGCGCAAGGCCGTTCAGTCCGCCCGCAAGTCCGGCGCCAAGGGTATCCGTATCCAGTGCTCCGGCCGCCTGGGTGGCGCTGAGATGAGCCGCCGCGAGTGGTACCGCGAGGGTCGCGTGCCCCTGCATACCCTCCGCGCCCAGATCGACTATGGTTTCGCAACCGCACACACCACCATGGGCTCTTGCGGCATCAAGGTGTGGGTCTACTACGGTGAGGTTCTGCCTGGTCAGAAGCCTTCCAACCCCGCACTCGAGGGTGTCTCCAACCAGCGCCGTGGCCGCGGTCGCCGCGAGGGGAGGAACTAAACAATGCTGATGCCTAAGCGCGTTAAGCACCGCAAGGTGCAGCGTGGCTCCATGAAGGGCCATGCAAAGGGTGGCACCACCCTGAACTACGGCTTCTGCGGTATCCAGGCCCTCGAGGCACACTGGATCACCAACCGCCAGATCGAGGCTGCCCGTATCGCCATGACCCGCTACATGAAGCGCGGTGGCAAGGTGTACATCAACATCTTCCCGGACAAGCCCATCACCAAGAAGCCTGCCGAGACCCGCATGGGCTCCGGCAAGGGCAACCCCGAGGAGTGGGTGGCTGTCGTCAAGCCGGGCCGCATCATGTTCGAGATCGACGGCGTGGCCCCCGAGATCGCACGCGAGGCAATGCGTCTGGCCATCCAGAAGCTGCCCATCAAGTGCAAGATGGTCTTCCGCGAGACCGAGAAGGAAGGTGAGTAAAGAATGAAGGCTGCCGAACTGCGTGAGCTCAGCACTGCTGACCTGAACGTCAAGCTCGAGGAGGCTCGTTCCGAGCTCTTCAACCTCCGCTTCCAGATGGCCACCAGCCAGCTGGAGAACACGGCCCGCATCAAGACCGTGAAGAAGGACATTGCCCGCATTCTCACCGAGCTTCGCGCTCGCGAGATCGCCGCTGAGAAGTAAGGAGTACACGATGAGCGAAGAGCGCGGTCGTCGTAAGGTCCGCCAGGGCGTTGTCGTCTCTGCGGCCAATGACAAAACCATCGTCGTGCAGGTCAAGGAGCGCAAGCCGCACCGGGTCTACAAGAAGATGATGACCACCACCAAGAAGTTCCACGCCCATGACGAGGGCAACATCGCTGGTGTGGGCGACACCGTCCGCATCCAGGAGACCCGCCCCCTGTCCAAGATGAAGCGCTGGCGCCTTGTCGAGATCGTCGAGAAGGCCAAGTAAAAACCTGCTAACCAGAAAGGTATGTTTCGATGATTCAGATGCAAAGCATGCTGGCTGTCGCCGACAACTCTGGTGCGCGCAAGGTTCAGTGCATCAAGGTTCTGGGTGGCTCCAAGCGCCGCTATGCCGGTCTCGGCGACGTGATCGTCTGCAGCGTCAAGGAAGCCGCTCCCAACGGCCAGGTCAAGAAGGGCGATGTCGTTCGCTGCGTCATCGTCCGCGTTAAGAAGGAAGTCCGCCGCAAGGACGGCTCCTACATCAAGTTCGACCAGAACGCCGCTGTTCTGGTGAACGCAGACGGCTCCCCCCGCGGCACCCGTATTTTCGGGCCCGTCGCTCGCGAGCTGCGCGACAAGAAGTTCATGAAGATCGTCTCCCTCGCCCCCGAGACGCTGTAAGGAGGTATGAGAGATGGCTATGAAGATCAAGACCGGTGACAAGGTCAAGGTTCTCTGCGGCAAGGACAAGGGCACCGAGGCCGAGGTTATCGCAGCGTTCCCCCGCGAGCGCAAGGTCAAGGTCCAGGGCGTGGCTGTTGTGAAGAAGCACTGCAAGCCCACCCAGGCAAACCCCAACGGTGGCATCATCGAGAAGGAGGCCAAGATCGACGTGTCCAACGTCATGCTGATCTGCCCCAACTGCGGTCTGCCCACCCGCGTCAAGTCCGACCGCTCCACCGGCAAGCGCGTCCGCGTTTGCAAGAAGTGCGGTAAGAACATCGACTAACAGGGTGCGCGCCACTGGCGCACACCCGCTGCTGCGGGGGCCGCATGCCCCCGCAGCGCATGTGTACTGACAGGCCCCAGGGCACCCTGCCCCGGGGGGTGAGGTTGGAACCCCACCTTAAATCTCGTAAGGAGTAAAGAAATGGCACCTCGTCTTCAGGAGAAGTACAAGAACGAGATCGCCCCTGCCCTCAAGGAGCAGCTCGGCATCGAGAACGTCAACTGCGTCCCCAAGCTGACCAAGATCGTGGTCAACATGGGCGTTGGTGAGGCCGCAACCGACAGCAAGGCCATCGACGCCGCTGTCAACGACCTGCGCATCATCACCGGCCAGCAGCCCATGATCTGCCGCGCCAAGAAGTCCATCGCGAGCTTCAAGCTGCGTGCCGGCATGCCCATCGGCTGCAAGGTCACCCTGCGTGGCGAGCGTATGTACGAGTTCTTCGACCGCCTGCTGGCCACTGCGATCCCCCGCATCCGCGACTTCCGCGGCCTGTCCGCCACCTCCTTCGACGGCAACGGCAACTACTCCATGGGCGTCTCCGAGCAGCTGATCTTCCCGGAGATCGACTACGACAAGGTCGACAAGACCCGCGGCATGGACATCACCTTCGTGACCACCGCCACCACCGACGAGCACTGCAAGGCACTGCTCGACGCATTCGGCTTCCCCTTCAAGCGCACCAAGTAAGCGCGCCTCAAAAGGAGCAGCCGCCTTCCCGGCAGGGGAGGCTGTGAAAGTGGACCGTGAGTAAAATTCACGGTCCACTTTCTTGTGTTTTGTGAGAGAATATACAACTGTCCCGTTTTATGTGTTCTATTTAGGAGGCATTGCATTGGCAAAGAAATCGATGATCGCCAAGGCCAAGCGCGAGCCCAAGTACAGCACTCGCAGCTACACTCGCTGCAACCGCTGCGGTCGACCCCATTCCGTCTACCGCAAGTTCGGTCTGTGCCGTGTTTGTCTTCGTGAGATGGCCCTCAGAGGCGAGCTTCCCGGTGTCCGCAAAGCCAGCTGGTAGGATCAAGTCTTTCCAGACAGGCCCAGCGTAGAGCCGGGCTGCCCCGAGAAGGCGCGGCCGCTACGGGCGGCAGCGAACCACTCAGACGCAGTCATCAATGAACTATAGGAGGAATCAATGAGCGTCACCGATCCCATCGCAGACATGCTTACGCGCATCCGTAACGCAAATGCTGCGAGCCATCAGACGGTTTCCATGCCGTCTTCCAAGAAGCTCGTGGAGATTGCCCGCATCCTCAAGGAGGAGGGCTACATCACCGAGTATGAGGTCATCGAGAAGGCACCTCAGAACGAGCTGAACATCACCCTCAAGTACGGTCCCAAGAAGTCCAAGGTCATCAAGGGCATCCGCCGCATCTCCAAGCCCGGCCTGCGCATCTACGCCGGCCGCGACGAGCTGCCCCGCGTCCTCGGCGGCCTGGGTACCGCTATCATCTCCACCTCCAAGGGTGTCATGACCGACCGCGACGCACGCCTTGCCGGCGTCGGCGGCGAGGTCCTGGCATACGTCTGGTAATCGGTTAACGGAAAGGAGCAAGTTACATGTCTCGTATCGGTAAACTGCCCGTCTCCGTTCCTGCCGGAGTCGAGGTTTCCATCAACGGCAACGAGGTGACTGTCAAGGGCCCCAAGGGCGAGCTCACCCGTAGCTTCTACAGCGCTCTCACCATCGAGCAGGCCGAGGACGGCTCCATCGTCGTCACCCGCCCTGATGACGAGCGCGACTCCCGTGCACAGCACGGCCTGACCCGCACCCTGATCAACAACATGGTCGTCGGTGTCTCCGAGGGCTACTCCAAGACCCTCGAGCTCGTCGGCGTCGGCTACCGCGCCGCCATCAAGGGCGACAAGCTCGAGATGAACCTCGGCTTCTCCCACCCCGTGATCATCGAGAAGCCCGAGGGCATCACGTTCGAGTGCCCCGACCAGGCAAAGATCGTTGTCTCCGGTATCGACAAGCAGCAGGTCGGCCAGGTTGCAGCAGATATCCGCAAGTGGCGCAAGCCCGAGCCTTACAAGGGCAAGGGTATCCGCTACCAGGGCGAGCATATCCGCCGCAAGGAAGGCAAGACCGCTAAGTAGTTACCGCCGGTCTTTGTACCGGGTGATTTCAAGGAGTGTAAGAACTTATGGATAAGCAGAAGCTTAAGAGGGAGGGCCTGGCTCGTCGCCAGCGTCGCGTCCGCGGCAAGATCTCCGGCACTGCCGAGCGTCCCCGCCTGCGCGTGACCCGCTCTAACACCAACATCTACGCTCAGGTCATCGACGATGTCACCGCTACCACCCTGGTCAGCGCTTCTTCCATCGATGCCGAGTTCAAGGCCACCGGCAAGTCCGGCGGCAACATCGAGGGTGCCGCCGAGGTGGGCAAGCTCGTCGCCGAGCGTGCTCTCAAGGCTGGCATCGACACCATCGTGTTCGACCGTGGCGGCCGCCTGTACCATGGCCGCGTCAAGGCACTCGCGGAAGGCGCCCGCGAGGCAGGCCTGAAGTTCTAGGAAGGGGATTGTCAGAATGGCACAAAGGTCCAACAACAAGGCCAACAAGCAGGCCAACCCTGCCGTCCCTGAGCTGGAGGAGCAGGTCGTCGTCATCAACCGCGTTTCCAAGACCGTCAAGGGCGGCCGTCGCCTGAGCCTCAGCGCGCTGGTCGTCGTGGGCAACCGCAACGGCAAGGTCGGCGTTGGCATGGGCAAGTCCGCTGAGGTGCCCCTGGCCATCTCCAAGGCCGTCGAGGACGCAAAGAAGAACATGTTCACCGTGCCCGTCACCGAGGCTGGCACCGTTCCCCACGAGGTCATCGGCGAGTTCGGCGCCGGCCGCGTGCTCATCAAGCCCGCTGTTGCAGGTACCGGTATCATCGCCGGCGGCCCCGTCCGCGCCCTGCTCGAGCTTGCAGGCATCAAGGACGTCATGTCCAAGTCCCTGGGCACCGACAACGCCATGAACGTCGTCAAGGCGGCTGCTGCCGGCCTGGCTGACCTGACCTCCCCCGAGGACGTCGCAGCCAAGCGCGGCATGGACCTCGGCAAGATCTACGGAAAGAAGGTTCAGTAATGGCAGAGAAGACCCTGCGCGTGACCCAGGTGAAGTCCTCCATCGGCTACAAGAAGGACCAGCTGGCCACCCTCAAGAACCTTGGCCTCGGCAAGATCGGCCGCTCCCACGAGCTCGTCGACAACGAGTGCGTCCGCGGCATGATCTTCAAGGTCAAGCACCTCATCGAGGTCGAGGAGATCTAAGCACTATCTGGTAATGGCCGAGCCGCCCGCATGGGCGGCTCGGTGTTGGAAGTCTGCCGGCGGCGAGCTGCCGGCTCACCCGTATAAAGGGTGCAAGCGATTCGAAGGAGAATCCACATGAACCTGCATGACCTGAAGCCGGCTCCCGGCTCCACCCACTCCCGCAAGCGCGTCGGCCGCGGTGTCGGCTCCGGCTACGGCGGAACCTCCGGCCGCGGCATGAACGGCCAGGGCTCCCGCGCTGGCGGCACCAAGGGCCCCGGCTTTGAGGGCGGCCAGACCCCGCTGGCGATGCGCCTCCCCAAGCTGCCCGGCTTCCGCAACATCAACCGCAAGGAGTACCTGCCCGTCAACGTCTCCCGCATCGAGGCCAAGTATGAGGCTGGCGAGGTCGTGGACGGCGAGTCCCTGGTTGCCAAGGGCATCATCAAGCACGCAGACTCCCTGGTGAAGGTCCTCGGCGACGGCGAGATCACCAAGGCTGTCACCATCAAGGGCCTCAAGGTCTCCGCTTCTGCACAGGCCAAGATCGAGGCTGCCGGCGGGAAGGTCGAGTAACGTGTTTAAAGCTCTGGCAAACGCAATGAAGGTGAAGGAGCTCCGCAACAAGATCTTCTTCACCTTGGCGATCATCGCCCTCTACCGCGTGGGATCCTTCATCCCCGTGCCGGGCATCCCCTTTGCCGAGCTGGTCGATAGCTTCAAGGGCACTGGCGACGGAGCAGGTGCGGCTCTGCTGATGCTGAACCTGTTCTCGGGCGGTGCCCTCGAGTACTTCTCCGTGTTCTCCCTGGGCATCATGCCCTACATCACCGCATCTATCATCATGCAGCTGATGCAGGGTGTCATTCCGGCCCTGGCCCGCTGGGCCAAGGAGGGCGAGACCGGTCAGCGCAAGATCACTCGCATCACCAGGTACCTCACCTTGATCTTGGGCCTGATCAACGCGGTCGGCTATCTGATGCTCTTCCAGAGCCCCCAGTTCGGTATCAACTTTGCCAACAACGGCATGCCCGCATGGCTCACCAGCATCATCATCGTCGTCACCCTGGTGGCAGGCACCGCCTTCATCATGTGGATGGGCGAGCTCATCACCCAGCGCGGCATCGGCAACGGCATGTCCCTCATCATCTTCGCGAACATCATCGCGCGCCTCCCGGGCGCTCTGTGGGACTCCGTCCAGACCTCGTCTGACATGATGCAGGGCGTCCTGCTCACGGTTGTCATCGTCTTGGTCATCCTCATCGTGATCCCCGCCATCGTATTCATCGAGCGCGGCCAGCGCAGGATCCCGGTGTCCTACTCCAAGCGCGTTGTCGGCCGCCGCATGATGGGTGGCCAGACCACCTACCTGCCCTTCAAGGTCAACGGCTCCGGCGTCATCCCCATCATCTTCGCTTCAGCCATCCTGTACCTGCCCGCTCAGATCGCCGCGTTCTTCGGCGATGTGGGTTGGCTGAGCTCCTTTGCCAACTTCTGCACCGCAGGCGCTGGCAACTGGATCCTCACCGTCGTGCTGATCGTGTTCTTCGCCTACTTCTACACCTCCATGATGTACCACCCGGAGGAAACCGCGGAGAACCTCAAGAACAACGGCGGCTTCATCCCCGGCGTGCGCCCCGGTGGCGCCACCGTCCAGTACATGAAGGACGTCATCAACCACATCACCCTCCCGGGTGCCGTGTTCCTGGCTGTCATCGCCGTGGTGCCGTCCATCCTGTACTCCTTCAGCGGCAACACGCTGATCCAGCTCTTCGGCGGCACTTCTGTGCTGATCATGGTCGGCGTCGCGCTCGACACCATGACCAAGCTGGAAAGCGCGCTGAAGATGCACAACTACGACGGCTTCTTCAAGTAAGAGCGCGTAGAGCTTAACGAGCCAAGGCGGCCTCTCCCCATGAGGGGCGGGGCCGTCTTCTTATCTGAGGAGTTCAACATGAACATCGTGCTTCTGGGCGCCCCCGGCGCCGGCAAGGGCACCCAGTCCGCCAAGCTGGTCGAGGCCTTCGGCTTCAAGCATGTCTCCACCGGCGACCTGCTGCGCGCTGCCGTCAAGGAGGGCACCGAGCTGGGCGTCAAGGCCAAGGGCTACATGGACGCAGGCGAGCTCGTCCCCGACGAGGTCGTCATCGGTCTGGTTGAGGAGCTGCTCAAGGCTGACCCCACCGCCAACTACCTGCTCGACGGCTTCCCCCGCACCTCAGCCCAGGCTGTCGCCCTCGACGGCGTCATGGCTGAGCTGGGCGTGAAGCTCGACATGGCCGTCTCCATCGATGTCGACAACGAGGTCGTCGTCGAGCGCATCTCCAAGCGCCGCCTGTGCAAGGGCTGCAGCTACATCGGCACCGCAGCCGACGGCGAGAAGTGCCCCGTCTGCGGCGGCGAGCTCTACCAGCGCGCAGATGACAACGCAGACTCCGTGCGCACCCGCCTCGAGGCCTACGACAAGTCCACCGCCCCGCTGATCGACTACTACCGCGGCAACGGGATCCTCGTCTCCGTCAACGGCGACCAGGCACCGGAGGTCGTCTTCGCATCCATCAAGGAGGCGGCACAGCTCTAATGGCACGCCTGAGGGAAAAGCCCATTCTCAAGAGCAAGGGCGAGATCGAGGCCTTCAAGGCCGCCGGTGCGCTCAGCGCCAAGGTGCTGCGCCTTGCCGGAGAGGTCATCCGCCCCGGCATCTCCACCTGGGAGATCGACGACTACATCGAGACGATGATCCGCCTCGAGGGGGGCACGCCCTCCTTCAAGGGGCTCTACGGCTTCCCGGGCTCTGCCTGCATCTCCATCAACGACATGGTCGTCCACGGCATCCCCAGCAAGAAGACCATCCTCAAGTCCGGCGACATCGTCTCGATCGACACCGGCGCGACGGTTGACGGCTGGGTGGGCGACAACGCCTATACCTACGCCGTGGGCACCATCTCCGAGGGGGACAAGGAACTCCTCGAGGTGACCGAGCAGTGCATGTGGGCCGGCATCAACGCCGCACAGCCCGGCAACACGCTGGGTGACATCGGCCATGCCATCCAGCACCTGGCCGAGTCCCACGGCTTCGGCGTGCTGCGCGAGTACGTGGGCCACGGCGTGGGCCGCGTCATGCACGAGCCGCCCAACGTGCCCAACTACGGGCGCCCCGGCAAGGGCATGAGGCTCGAGCCGGGCCTGGTGATCGCCATCGAGCCCATGATCACCTTCGGCTCCTACCGCGTGCACACCATTGAGGACGGCTGGGGCGTCGTCACCGACGACGGCTCCAACGCCGCGCACTTCGAGAAGACCATCGCGGTGACCGAAGACGGGCCGGTGCTTATCACTAACGAATAAGATAAAAAAGCTCTTGCAATAGGCAGTCGGATTGCAGTAATATATCCGACTGCCTATCTGTGTTTACTGGAGGAGTAATAACTCGTGGCAAAAGAAGATGCAATTGAACTTGAGGGCACGGTCGTAGAGCCGCTTCCCAACGCAATGTTCAAGGTCGAGCTCGAGAACGGCCATCAGGTCCTGGCCCATATCTCCGGCAAGATGCGCATGCACTACATCAAGATCCTCCCTGGGGACAAGGTCACCATCGAGCTTTCCCCCTACGATCTTGACCGCGGCAGGATCACCTACCGCTACAAGTAGCACCAAAGCCTCTCGGCACCTTCTATATGAGAGGCGAAAGAGGCTTCGCCTCTCTTTGCTTTGTTAGGAAAACAACCGCCTGCGGCTGGGCGTGTACATAGATGTGTAGTGTTAAGCACTATCGAAAGGTATGTGAATTATGAAGGTACGTCCTTCGGTCAAGCGAATGTGCGATAAGTGCAAGGTCATCCGACGCCATGGCAAGGTTTACGTGATCTGCGAGAACCCCCGCCACAAGCAGCGTCAGGGTTAAAGGAAGGGAACGACATTGGCTCGTATTCTTGGTGTCGACCTTCCGCGCGAGAAGCGCGTGGAAATCGGTCTGACTTATATCTACGGCATCGGTCTGACCAGCGCAAAGAAGATCTGCGCTGCCACCGGCGTGAACCCGGACACCCGTGTCCGCGACCTCACTGAGGAAGAGACCATCAAGCTCCGCGACTACATCGACGCAAACTTCACCGTCGAGGGTGACCTCCGTCGCGAGACCTCTCAGAACATCAAGCGCCTGATGGAGATCGGCTGCTACCGCGGCCTCCGTCATCGCAAGGGCCTGCCCGTTCGCGGCCAGCGCACCCACACCAACGCCCGTACCCGCAAGGGTCCGCGCAAGCAGATCGGCGCAAGGAAAAAGGGCTAAGGTGAGGTAGAACATGGCTAAGAAGAAGGTCCAGAACACTCGCATCCGCCGCGCGGATCGCAAGAACATCTCCGTTGGACAGGCTCACATCAAGAGCACGTTCAACAACACCATCGTCAGCATCACTGACACCCGTGGCAACGTCATCTCCTGGCAGTCTGCCGGTACCGTTGGCTTCAAGGGCAGCCGCAAGTCCACCCCGTTTGCTGCCCAGATGGCTGCCGAGCAGGCCGCCAAGATGGCCATGGAGCACGGCATGCGCAAGGTCGCTGTCTTCGTCAAGGGCCCCGGCTCTGGTCGCGAGACCGCAGTCCGCTCCCTCCAGGCCGCTGGCCTCGAGGTGGCATCCATCCAGGATTGCACCCCCATCCCCCACAACGGTTGCCGTCCGTGCAAGCGTCGTCGCGGCTAGTAAGGAAGGATTGTTAATATGGCACGTTACACCGGAGCAGACTGCCGTCTGTGCCGTCGCGAGGGCGCAAAGCTCTTCCTGAAGGGCGACCGCTGCTACAGCGAGAAGTGCGCCATGGAGCGCCGCCCCTACGCCCCCGGCATGGCTGGTCAGAAGCGCGTCCGCGAGTCTGAGTACCGCACCCAGCTGCGCGAGAAGCAGAAGACCAAGCGCATCTACGGCCTGCAGGAGAAGCAGTTCCATCACTACTACGAGATCGCCAACCGCCAGCAGGGCAAGACCGGCGAGAACCTCCTCCGCATCCTGGAGTCCCGTCTGGACAACGTCGTGTTCCGCCTTGGCTTCGCCAAGTCCCGCGACGAAGCCCGTCAGACCGTCCGCCACAACCACATCACTGTGAACGGCAAGAAGGTCAACATCCCGTCTTTCCGCGTCAAGCCCGGCGACCTGGTTGCAGTGGCCCCCAAGGCCAAGGACCTGCTCCCCATCAAGAGCGCTCTCATTTCCAACGAGCGCACCGAGGTTCCCGGTTGGCTTGAGGTCGACATCGAGAAGCTGCAGGGCTCTGTCCTGTCTCTGCCCACTCGCGAGCAGATCGATCTCGACATCAAGGAGCAGCTCATCGTCGAGCTCTACTCCAAGTAAGCAAGTCCTGTTCTATCCGTTCAAGTCTCAAGGAGGCTTTTAACATATGACTGAGTTCATGAGGCCCAAGGTCACCGTCGAGGAGATCGACGAGAACACCGCGCGCTTTGTCATGGAGCCCCTGGAGCGTGGCTACGGCTACACGCTCGGCAACAGCATGCGCCGCGTGCTGCTGTCCTCCCTCGATGGCGCAGCGGTTACCGCGATCAAGATCGAGGGTGTGCAGCATGAGTTCACCTCCGCACCCGGTGTCGTCGAGGACGTGACCGACATCGTCTTGAACATCAAGGGACTTGTCTTCTCCGCCCTGGGTACCGGTGAGGAGGCTACGGCCACCCTCTCCGCCGAGGGCCCCTGCACTGTCACTGGCGCAGACCTCGAGGTCCCCGCTGAGTTCCAGCTGGTCAACCCCGAGCACGTGATCGCAACCCTGGCCGAGAACGCCAAGCTCGAGATGAGCCTGCGCATCGGCGTGGGCCGCGGTTATGTCTCTGCCGAGCGCAACAAGCGCACCGAGGATCCCATCGGCATCATCCATGTCGACTCCCTGTTCTCGCCTGTCCGCCGCTGCACCATGGACGTCACGGACACCCGCGTCGCCCAGCGCACCGACTACGACAAGCTGATCCTCGAGGTCGAGACCAACGGCTCCATCGACCCCGTGAGCGCTGTCTGCCAGTCTGCAAACATCGTCAACCAGCACATGAGCGCCTTCCTGACCCTCGACGAGTCCGCCGAGGAGGCAGAGGTTGCCAGCATCTTCGCCCCCGAGGGCCCGAGCAAGAACACCGAGCTCGAGAAGCAGATTGAGGACCTGGACCTCTCCGTCCGCTCCTACAACTGCCTGAAGCGCGCCGGCATCCACTCTGTGCGCCAGCTGGTGGAGTATTCCGAGAACGATCTGCTCAATATCCGCAACTTCGGTGCCAAATCGATTGAAGAGGTCAAGGACAAGCTTCAGTCGATGGACCTGAGCCTTAAGATGTAAGTAGGAGATGTAATGAGGCATTACAAGAAGGGCCGCAAGCTTGGCACTGATGCCAGCCACACCAAGGCCATGAAGAAGAGCTTGCTGGTCGCAATTTTCACCAACGACCGCATTAAGACCATTGAGTCTCGCGCCAAGGAGGTCCGCTCCGAGGTCGACCGCGTCATCAGCTGGGCCAAGAAGGGCGACCTGCACTCCCGCCGCCTGGCCATCGCCAAGGTGGGCGACAAGGAGCTCGTCCGCGAGGTCTTTGAGAAGGCCGCTCAGGGCATGTGGGCAGACCGCAACGGCGGTTACACCCGCATCATGAAGCTCGGCCCCCGCAAGGGCGACAACGCCCCCATGGTCATCATCGAGCTCGTGACCGAGGCCTGCACCCCCAAGGTCAAGGCAGAGGCCCCCGTCGAGGCCGCTGCCCCCGCTGCTGAGGTCGAGGAGACCGCTGCAGAGGAGACCGTTGAGGCCGCAGAGGTCGAGGAGACCGCAGAGGCTGAGGAGGCTCCCGCAGAGGAGGCCGCCGAGGCTGAGGCCGAGGCCGAGAAGGAGTAGCACTCCTCAGGAGTTGCACCCCATGATGAACAGGCTTGCCTTCGGAAGCTATATCCCTGGCAAGAGCGCTGTCCACAAAGCGAACGCGCAGGTCAAGATCATCTTGGCCTGCGCTTTGTCTTTGGGGGCGTTCTTCGTCGAGAGCTGGGCGGGGCTGGGCCTCCTGTGGCTGCTGGTGGTGCTGGGCTACGCCGCAGCGCGCCTGCCGCTGGCGCATGCCCTGCGGGGCGTGAAGCCGGTGGCCTTCATCCTGGTGGTGACCGTACTCTGCAACTGCCTGGGCCCGCTGGATGGGGGCGGCGTGCGCGCAGGCGTGCCGGGCTCGCTGGGCGCGCAGGGCTCATGGGCGCTTGCGCAAGGCTGGGGCCTGAGCTTGGACGGGCTGGCCGTGGGTGCCTTCTTCGCGCTGCGCATCGCCCTGCTGGTGGCCGCCTGCTGCCTGCTGAGCTTCAGCACTTCGCAAGAGGAGCTGTTGAGGGGTCTGCGCACCCTGTTGGGGCCGCTGCGCCATCTGCGCGTGCCGGTCGACGACCTCTGCATGGTGGCGAGCATGGCGCTGCGCTTCCTGCCGTTGGTGAGCGATGAGCTGCAGCGGGTGCGTCGGGGGCGCGAGGCCCGCGGCATGTGCTTTGAAGGCGCGGGGGCTGCGGCGGCCGTGCGCGCTTGGTGCTCGGTGCTGGTGCCGGTGATGGTGGGGCTCTTCAAGCGGGCAGACCGCCTGGCCGTTGCCATGGACGCGCGCTGTTACGGCACGGGCCCGCGCACGGCGCTTTGCGCCAACGCGCTGCGCGGGGCAGACATCGCAGCCCTGGCTGCCGGATTGGCAATAATCGCTGCCTTGGGTATTCTGCTCTAAGGTATTGGCTGCGTTAACCCATAATGGTGCGAGCAGCGTACTGCCCCGGATCGTCATTTCGACCGGAGGCGCGATCAGCGCCGGAGTGGAGAAATCTCAGGTTGAGCGCCTAGACCGTGTCTCGAGCTTCGGTCTCCCAACTCAACCCGAGATTTCTCCACGCGCTCACTGGCGTTCGCTTGGTCGAAATGACGTGTAGAGGGGCTTCCCTTGTGGGTTAACGCATCCAGTTCTGGGCTCGCCTGCGGTGGTTTGATGCAGGCTTCAAAGCAGGTTGGGAGGAAGGTAATGGACACTGTGCACCAGCCGGAGATGAGCACGCTGGTGCTGCGCTGCGCCTATGACGGCGCGGGCTTCTGCGGCTTTGCAAAGCAGAAGGACCCTGCCATCCGCACGGTGCAGGAGTGCCTGGAGCAGGCGCTCTCAACGGTGTTCAGGATGCCGGTTGAGACGGTTTGCGCTGGCCGCACGGACACGGGCGTGCACGCGCTCGACCAGCACCTGAGCTTCCAGGTGCCCGCAGAGCTCGCGAGCCGCTACACCAGCTACTCGCTCGTCAAGTCCCTCAATGCCCTCACAGACGACGACATCGCCGTGCGCGAGGTGGGCATCGCTTGGGACCCGGCGTTTTCCGCGCGCTTCAGCGTGGAGTGGCGCGAGTACCGCTACCGCCTGGTCTTCGGCACGGTGCCGCCGCTCTTCCTACGCAGCTACGCCTGGTGGGTGCGCACACCGCTCGACGTTGAGGCGATGGAGCAGGCAGCCGCCTACCTGGTGGGCGAGCACGACTTCAAGTCGTTTTGCAAGGCGGAAAGCGCCGTTGGCAAGAACACCGTGCGCACCGTCAAGAGCATCGAGCTGCTCTGGGAGGAGCAGCTGGGCGAGCGCTGCCTGGTGGTGAGGGTGGTGGGCAACGCCTTCCTGCACTCCATGATCCGCACGATCGTGGGCTCGCTGGTGGACGTGGGTGCCGGCCGCCGCGCGCCGCAGTGGATGGGGGAGGTGCTGGCTGCCTGCGACCGCACGGCTGCCGGGGCAAACGCCCCTGCCTGCGGGCTGGTCTTCCACAAGGTCACCTACCCCGAGAACTCCTGGACCGCGCTGTAAAGCAACAGCTGGGCATCTTGCGGGGGAATTTGGCGCGAGCTGTTGGGCCTGGGGTAGACTGTTGGACGTCAGGCGCTCGCGCGCACGTTTGCGAAAGGAACATCATGGCCACGATCGACTCCATCAAGGAGATTCTGGAGAAGAACCTGAGCATCGACCCGGAGGTCGTCACCGAGGAGTCCACGCTCGACTCCCTCGACATCGACTCCCTCGACCTGGTCGAGCTCATCTGCGACCTGGAAGACGCCGAGGGCATCGACTTCGGCGAGCCCGAGGGGCTGCAGACCGTGGGAGACATCGTCGCCCACATCGATTCCCTCAAGTAAGGGGCAGCAACAGCCGAGAAACGCGCGGGTTGCGTGCAATCTGTGCAGAGGGTGGCTCGGGGGTCTCTCCGGGCCACTGCTTGTATAGGAAGGGTGAAGAGTGGGTAAGCTTGCATTCGTGTGCTCGGGCCAGGGCTCGCAGCTTGTCGGAATGGGCGTCGACTTCGTCGGCCGCAGCAGCTGGGGTGCGGACTTCTTCGAGGAGGTCAAGGCTATCAGCGGTCTGGACATCTTCGACCTGTGCACCAACGGCCCGGCCGAGGAGCTCGACCAGGTGCAAAACCAGCTGCCCTGCCTGATCGCCGCGGACCTGGCGGTTGCGCGCGCCCTGGGCGAGCGCGGCCTGCAGCCGGACTGCGTGGCGGGCTTTGGCATCGGCGAGTACGCGGCGCACGTGATCGCCGGCACAGCCGACCTCGAGTGCCTGCTCACCCTGGGAGCGCGCGTGGGTGCCCTGGCCGCCATGGCGGGCCACACCACCCCCAGCGCCAGTGCCCTGCTCAAGGGCTGCACGCCAGAGGCGGCGCGCGGGCTCTGCGAGCGTCACGGCGCGTCCAGCCTGTACGTGAGCGCTGAGCTCTCGCCCAGCAGCGTGGTCCTGGCGGGCAGGGAGCAGGCCCTGGAGGCGGCGCTGGCCGAGCACCTCGCAGCGGGCAAGGCCGGCCAGCGCCTCAACTGCGCGGCGGCCCTGGGCACGCCCTTGGCGCAGCCGGTGGCAAGCGGCATGGCCATGGCGCTCAAGCACACGCTCTTCGGCCCGGGCGAGCTGCCCCTGTACTGCAACCTCACGGGCGAGCTCTTCGACCACATGCGCTCGCCGGAGCTGTTGGGCGGGGCCCTCACCGCGCCCGTGCAGTGGGCCAAGACCGTGCAGGGCATGCTGGACGCAGGCGTCGACCGCATCGTGCAGTGCGGCCCGGGTGGGCTGCTGTTGGAGGCCGCGCAGGAGCTCGCCGCGCAGCGCGGCATAGAGCTGAGCGTCGCGCGCGCAGCCACGGTCCAAGACGTGGCCTGCATACTCGTCTAAGCGGGATGCCGGGCAGATTGGGAGGCAAAGCACATGGGTAAGTTCCAAACCTGGCTGAGGGGCTTCATGCAGGGGCGCTACGGCTTCGACGAGCTCAACCACCGCCTGCTCACGGCTGTCATCGTGTTGCTGCTGGCGTCGCTGGTGTGCACCTTCTTGGGCAGGGTCGCCAACCAGGGCCTGCTCTACGGCCTGGGCAACATCGCAAACATGGTGTGCACGCTGGGCATCGTCTACATCTTCTTCCGCGCGCTCTCGCGCAACATCCCGGCCCGCAGGGCCGAGAACGAGCGCTTTGCCAAGAGGCAGCGCCGCGCGCGCAACCAGAAGGAGTTCAAGTACCTCAAGTGCCCCCACTGCGGGCAGGAGATGCGCGTGCCGCGCGGTAAGGGCAAGATTGCCGTAAAATGCCCCAAATGCGGGGAGAGCACCATTACCAAGAGCTAGCAGACGCACGCGGGCGGCGCGCACGGGAGCGCGGCCCGGGCGAGAGGGGAATGCACAGGATATGAGCGAGTTCGGCACCATAGAGCGCAACCACGAGGACTACGGCAGTGGCAGCGGCGAGAACCTCAGGGTCTTTGAGAAGACCTGGGGCCACCGCCTGCTGATGGGCGTTTCCCTCTGCATGTTCGTGGCGGGGTTCGTGGTGGCCATCTACTGCGGCGTGAGCTTGGCCAACGTGTACCCGCTGGCCGATCTCAGCCTCACCCATGCCATGGCGTCTGCCTTCTACACCGTGGGCCTGGTGCTGGGCGTGGCGATGTTCCCACCGGCGGTGCTGGGCGTCTACACGGCCACGCACCCCAAGACCGCCACAGCCGCGGCCGCCATGGCCGTGCTGGGGCTGGTGCTGGTGGTGGCGTTCGTGGTGTATGCGCTCTCCATCCAGGGGCAGCTCTTCAGCATCCTGCTCTACGCCGTGCTGCTGGCTGTGCTGCCGGTGGTCTACCTCGTCTCCGCGCTCAAGATCCGCCGCTCGTAAGCGCCGGCTCAGCCGAGCAGCTCCCTCAGCAGGGGGGCGAGGCGGGTGATGGGGAGGCCGACCACGTTGTCGAAGTCTCCTTCCGTACCTGCCACGAGCGCGCCGCCCAGGCCCTGGATGCCGTAGGCGCCGGCCTTGTCGAGCGGCTCGCCGCTGGCCACGTACTCGTCGATCTCCGCCGCGCTCAGCGAGCGGAAGGTCACGTCTGTCTGCTCCGCAAAGCAGCGCTCGCTGCCTGGTGCGATGACGCAGACGCCGGTGATCACCTGGTGCGTGCGGCCGGAGAGCTCGGCGAGCATGCGGCGTGCGTCGGCCTCGTCTGCCGGCTTGCCGTAGATGGTGCCGTCCAGGGCGACGATCGTGTCCGCCCCTACCAGCACGCTGTGCTCCAGCTGGCCGGCGAGCAGGCTGGCCGCCACGGCGCGGGCCTTCTGGCGGGCCAGGAAGGGCGCTACCTCCGTTGGGTCCATCCCGTCGCTGTAGCGTTCGTCTGCGCTGCTGGTGAGCACGCTGAACGCAAAGCCGGCGCGCTGCAACAGCTCCCGGCGGCGCGGGGAGCTGCTAGCGAGTATCAAGTCCATCTGCTCTGTTCCTCCTTGCGGGCCCTACAGCTTGAGGCGCTGCTCGAGGGCCTCGTTGATCGTGCGCAGGCTCTTGACGCGCGCGTAGAGCTTGTCGTCGCTTTCCAGCAGGGTCCAGGGCGCGTAGGTGGTGCTGGTGAGGCGGAACATGTCCTGCACGGCCTGGTAGTACTGGGGGTTCTTCTCGCGGTTGCGCCAGTCGTCCGGGGTGATCTTCCACTGCTTGGCGGGGTTCTCCTGACGCTCCTCGAAGCGGCGCAGCTGCTCGTCTGGGTGCAGCTCGACCCAGAACTTGACCAGGATGGCACCCCAGTCCACGAGGTCGCGCTCGAAGGCGTTTATCTCGTCATAGGCGCGCTGCCACTCCTGCGCGGTGGCAAAGCCCTCGATGCGCTCCACGAGCACGCGGCCGTACCAGCTGCGGTCGTAGATGCCCACGTGGCCGGCCTTGGGTAGGCGCGTCCAGTAGCGCCACAGGTGCGGGTGCGCCAGCTCCTGCGGGGTGGGCGCCGGGCTGGGGAAGATGTGGTAAGCGCGCGCGTCGAGCGCCTGGGCAACGCGCTTGATCGCGCCGCCCTTGCCCGCTGCGTCCCAGCCCTCGTACATGATCATGAGGGGGATGCGCTGCTGGTACATCTCGAGCTCCAGCTTGGCTAGGCGCTTCTGCTCGTGCTTGAGCTGCAGCTCGTAGTCCTCGCGTGCCAGCTTGAGGCCGTGGTCGGCTGTGTCGAGGTCCGGGTGGTCGGTGCAGATGGGGAAGATGCTCAGCGCAGGGGCCACGGCCTCTGCCCCTGCCCCCTGCTGCGCCTGCTCTTCGGCGGCGTGCTTGGCGGCCAGACCCTCCCTGAGGGTCTCGACCATGGTCTGGGCGATCTGCAAGTTGGCGATGCGCTTGTTCTCGCCGTTGACAACATGCCAGGGCGCAAAGGGGTAGTCGCTGCGCTCCAGGAGCTGGTCGTAGAGCTTGTAGAGGTCGTTGTACTCGGCGCAGCGGCGGATCTCCTCGTCTGAGACGCGCCAGCGGGTGGCCGGGTCCTCGTAGAGCTTCTCCAGGCGGTGGCGCTGCTCGGCCTTGGAGATGTGGATGAAGAACTTGAGGACGATGTAGCCGTTGTCGACCAGGCCCTTCTCCCAGCTGGCGATGGAGTCGAAGTAGCGATCTGCCACGGAGGTGCCGCCCAGCTCCTCGCGCGGGGCCATGGCCTTCTCGGCCAGGGCGCCCAGGGGGATGCGGGGGTGGTGGTGGCGGTGGCGCGCCTTGGACTTCCACTGGGCACGCTCGGCGTCGATCATGAGGGTTGCGGCGGTGCTGTACCAGCCCTGCTCGTAGAAGGTGATGGTGCCGCGCTCGCCCAGCCCCTGCCAGAAGGGCTCCATGAAGGGCTTGTAGCCGGTCACGCTGTTGTCAAGCGTGGTGAAGAGCTCGGTTTCCTCCTGCGGGGGGAAGACGGTGTGCACTACGTTGGTGGAGCGGGCGTCCATGAGGTAGAGCAGGTCGCTGATGCGGCTGCCCTTGCCGGCGCCGTTCCAGCCCTCGAAGAGCACCACCAGGCCCAGCTTCTCCTGCCGCGCCTGCTGCTGCAGGAGCACCAGCTGTTCCATGAGCTCGTCGCGCTGCTGCTTGTACGCGGATTTCTTGGGCGCCTCGTCTCCGAGGCCTGCGTTCTCCAACATGCTGTCCTCCTTTGAGCTATTCCCCAAGGATACGCCAAGCGGCAGGGGAGGGGGCTGCTCGCTGGGACGCGTTGACGACTATCCAGACTTTTCAATCGCTTTTCATAGCCGAGCGCCCCGCGGGTTTATACTCAAATTGAAGAATGTCAAGCGAACCAGAGGAGTGCGCCATGACAGAGCTGAGCAACGGCTTCCCCAAACCGTACCTGCAGAACAGAGAGCTATCCTGGCTGGACTTTGACGAGAGGGTGCTCGACCAGGGCAGCGACCCCAGCGTCCCGCTGCTGGAGCGCCTCAACTTCGTGAGCATCTTCTGGAGCAACCTCAAGGAGTTCTTCATGGTCCGCGTGGGCTCGCTCACGGACCTCTCGCTGCTCAAGAAGACCATACGCGACACCAAGACCGGCTGGAGCCCCGCCCAGCAGCTCGACGCCATCTACCAGCGCTGCCACGAGCTCTACCCGCTCTATGAGAAGACCTACGAGCAGCTGCGCTCGGAGCTCGCCCAGAAGGGCATCCGCCACCTGCGCCCCGAGGACCTCTCTGCCGAGCAGCGCGCCTTCGTCGAGGACTACGCCCAGGCCAACGTGGTGCCCTTCCTCTCCGCCCAGATCATCAACGCGCGCCACCCCTTCCCGCACCTGGAGAACGGCGCCCTGTACGTGACCGTGCGCCTGGACGACGGCGAGGACGAGGTCAAGCCCGCAAAGGCCGTCAAGGCGGTCAAGCGCACCAAGGGCTCCAAGGACGCCGACGAGCAGACCCGCAACCTGGGCGCCAGCGGCGTGACCCTGGGCCTGGTGCCGCTGCCGCGCCAGTGCCAGCGCGTGGTGCAGCTGCCGGGGGAGGGCTTCAGCTACATCCTGCTCGAGCATGTGGTCGAGATGATGCTGCCGCAGGTCTTCTCGATGTACACCGTGCGCCACAGCAACATCATCTGCATCACCCGCAACGCCGACATCGACGTCAACGAGGGCGTGGACGAGGCCGAGGACGCCGACTACCGCGAGTACATGAAGCGCATCCTCAAGAAGAGGGCGCGCCTGGCCCCGGTGCGCCTGGAGGCAGAGCACCCCTTCCAGTCCAGGACGATGGAGAAGCTGCTGCTCAAGCGCTTGGAGCTCAAGAAGGGCCAGGTCTTCTTCACCCGCGTACCGCTGGACCTGAGCTACACCTGGGGCCTGGCCTCGCGCGTGCCGGACAAGCTCACCGCCGGCCTGCTGTGCGAGCCCTTCTCGCCGCAGTGGCCCGCGTGCCTGGACGCCTCCAAGCCGATCATCCCGCAACTGCGCGAGCGCGACGTCATGCTCAGCTACCCCTACGAGAGCATGGACCCCTTCGTGCAGCTGCTGAGGGAGGCCGCCGTCGACCCCAGCGTGGTCTCCATCAAGATCACGCTCTACCGCCTGGCCAGCCAGTCGCACCTGGCCGAGGCCCTCATCGCTGCCGCGGAGAACGGCAAGGAGGTCACGGCGCTCTTCGAGCTGCGCGCCCGCTTTGACGAGAGCAACAACATCGAGTGGTCGCAGCGCTTCGAGGAGGCAGGCTGCAAGGTCATCTACGGCTTCCGCGACTACAAGGTCCACAGCAAGATCTGCTGCATCACCCGCCAGACACCCCAGGGCCTGGAGTACATCACCCAGCTGGGTACGGGCAACTACAACGAGAAGACGGCCAAGCTCTACACGGACTTCTCCTACATCACCTGCGACCAGGGCTTCGGCCGCGATGCGGTGAGGTTCTTCCACAACATGGCGCTGGAGAACACCTCCAACGACTACGACATCCTCCGCGTGGCCCCGCTGCAGATCAAGCCGATGATCCTGATGCTGGCCGACAAGGAGATCGAGAAGGCCCGCGCCGGCATGCCCTGCGGGATGTTCTTCAAGACCAACTCCGTCACCGATATCGACATCATCGAGAAGATCGTCGAGGCCGGGCAGGCAGGCGTGCCGGTGACGCTGTTCGTGCGCGGCATCTGCTGCCTGGTGCCGGGCGTGCCGGGGTACACGGACAACGTGCGTGTGGTGAGCATCGTGGGCAGGCTGCTCGAGCACAGCCGCATCTACGGCTTTGGCCCGCGCGGCGACATGCGGATCTTCCTCTCCAGCGCCGACCTCATGACGCGCAACATGGACAAGCGCATCGAGATCGCCTGGCCTGTGCTCGACGAGCGCTGCAAGGCCAAGGTGGTCGACTACCTCAACGTGTGCTTCTCCGACAACGCCAAGCTGCGCGAGCTCAAGGCGGACACCCGCTACACGGGCCTGGGCGAGCTGGCGAAGCCGGGCGAGCCGCGCCGCGACGCCCACGAGCTGCTGATCCGCCAGGCGCTCGAGGCGCGCCTGGCCGCCGCGGAGGAGGAGGCGCAGAACCGCGCCGCCGCACGCCATCGCGCTGTGATCGCCGAGGAGTCGCGCCAGGCGGAGCTCGAGAACCTGCGCGCCCGCGACGAGGCCCAGCCGCAGCCCGCCGCAGCGGAGCAGCCCGAGCCCAAGCGCGCTGCTGCCGCCGCCGGTGCGGTGGAAGACACCGTGGGAGGCGCCCGCCGCGCAGCCGCCGCAGGGGCCCCCGGGCCCGAGCAGCGCTGCAGCGCCGAGGACGAGCGCCTGAGCGAGGAGCAGCGCCGCGAGGAGGCCCGCCGCCGCGTGGCCGCGGCAGCGCGCGAGGCAGCGGCCAGGGGCCGGGAGGCCGCCGCGCTGGGCCGCGAGCAGGTGGCCGTGGTGCAGCAGCAGGCCCGCGCCGCCGCGGAGAAGATCCCGCGCGACCAGATATCCTCCGCCGCCCGCGCCGTGGGCAGGGCAGCCGGCGCGGCTGCGCGCGAGATAGCGCGCAGCGCCAAGGCCCTGAGCTCCTTCGTCCGCCGCAACTAGGCGGCCCGGCTCTGCGAACAGCGCAGCGCGGCAGCGGTTGTGCCCGCTGCCGCGCTTTTTTGGCGCTGTGTTTCGTGTCACACCCCGAGGGTAGAATCATGCGCACGACCATTCGGCACGAGGAGGCCGCCCCTTGAGCATCACCCGCATAGACTGCATCTCCACCGCCCAGCTGCACAGCGAGCTGGAGCGGGTCGCCGCCCAAGCCGTGGGGCAGCACGGGGCGGTTGACGTGCTGGTGGGCAGCCCCGCCCAGGCAGATGCCGTCAAGCTCGCCCTCATGGGGGCGGTGCCCCTGGGCGCCCGCGTGCTCGCCCTGCCGCATTGGCTGGAAGAGCAGTGGGCCCTGTGGGGCAGCGGCGCGCCCTTGGTCAGCGCCCAGCAGCGCCATGTGCTGCTGCGGCCGCTGCTGCGCCAGGCGGCCGGCATGGAGCCCTCCAGCGCCTATGTGGAGGCCTTCTGCTCCTTCGTGCAAGACGCCCTGGCCGCCGGCGGTCGCCCTGCGGAAGAACCCTTGGCCCAGGCGCTGGAGGCCTACCTGCAGCTGCTCGGGCAGCGCGGCTTGCAAGAGCCCGCCCTCATCCAGCAGCAGCTGGCCCAAGCCTTGAAGGGCAGGGCGCTCGTCTTCGTGGAGCCCTGCGAGTCGCACGCCTGCACGCGCCTGCTCGTCGAGCGCCTGGGTGCCAGCGCCCAGGTGGCGGTGCTGCAGCGCCAGCTGCCCTGCAACGCCGAGCCGGGGCTGGCCGCGCAGTGCTGCGGCCAGGGCGAGCTGGGCCTGCTGCGCCAGCGCCTCTACACCGGCCAGGGTGGGCTCGAGCCCACCGGCGCCTTCACCGCTGCAGAGGTCCAGGGCATCCACGCAGAGCCCGCAGCCGTGCTGCAGCTGGTGCAGCGCTGGCTCGGCGCGGGTGTGCGCCCCGAGCAAGTGGCCGTGCTCATGCCCCAAGCCGCCCAGGCCTGCCCGGCCATCGTGCAGCAGCTGGCAGACGCCGGCATCCCCGTGGAGTGCCGCTACCAGCTGCCGCTCAGCCAGACGGGCTTCGGCGCGGCGTTCCTGCAGCTCGAGCGCCTGCTCGGCCCGGAGGACGACGGCTTTGAGAACAGCGCCGCCTTCATCGCCAGCCCCTACAGCGGCCTTGCCGCGCAAGACGCCCGCGGCTTCGCCGCCGTGTGGAGGAGCCAGGCGGGCTCCACCCATGGCCGCCGCCTGGACGACCTCTCCTGCGGGCTCAAGGGGCGCGTGGGCTCCAAGGTCTGGGGCGCCAAGCTCGCGCGCGTGCGCCAGCTGCTGGCCGCCCCCGGCCCCGCGGAGCGCGTGCGCCTCATGTACCAGAACGCCCGCGAGCTCGCCTTCGACGCCGCCCGCCTGGCAGATGACGCAGCGGTCGCAAACGCCCTGCTCGCGTACCTGCAGCTGTGCGAGCAGCTGGCAGAGCCCCCCTGCCTGGAAGACGCCGCGGCGCTCCCCGTGAGCCTGGCCTGCGCGGCAGGCGAGGGCCCCGCGCTGCGGATCGCGGGAGCGGGCCAGCTCGGTAGCGTGAGGGGCGCTGAGTACCTGGTCTTCGCCCGCTTGGACAAGGAGAGCTACCCCATGGCAAGCTCGCCTGCCCCCTTCGACGGCTACCTGGAGCGCATGGGCGCCCCCGTCCTGCAGGGCACGGCCCTGCGCAACAGGGTGCTCCTGCTCGATGCCCTGGAGACAGCGCGCGGCGGCTTTTCCTGCTACCGCCTGGCCACCACAGAGGAAGGCGACCCGAGCTGCCAGAGCGCCCTGTGGGACGAGCTCATGGCCGCCTACCGCCTCCCCGGCCAGGAGGGCCTGGCGCCGCACGAGCTCTCGCCGGCGCTTGCCGCCCGGGGGTGCGGGCTGTGCGTCTGCGAGGGCGAGCTCTTTGCCCAGGGGGCCGCACCCTCGAGCCCACGGCTCTCCGTGCGCCGCGGCGAGGTGGGCCCGGAGGCCCTGGACCTGGTCTTTCCGGACGAGCCCACATATGGCGAGACCTTCAGCCCCACCGCCATCGAGGACTACTACCGCTGCCCCTACCGCTGGCTCATTTGCAGGCGCATCGGCGCGGGCTCGCCGGACAAGCCCTTCGACCAGATCGCCATGGGCAACCTGGCGCACGCCGTCTTCGAGCGCGTCTACCTGCTCATGCGCGAGCGCGGCCTGGAGCGCGTCACGCCTGGCAACCTCGAGCTCTGCCTGCAGGTTGCAGACGAGGCCTTCGACTACCAGCGCCAGCACGAGATAGACCGCCACCGCCTCAACCTCATGACCCAGCGCGACTGGGAGGAAAGCGAGCTCGTGCGCCGCCAGGTCAAGGCCCTGATCGAGCGCGATGCCAGCTTCCTGCCGGACTTCAAGCCCACCTACCTCGAGCTCAAGCTGGAGAACGAGGACGGCTCGCCCCTGCGCTACGCGGGCGTGCCGGTGCGGGGCAAGGTAGACCGCGTCGATGTAGACGGGCAGGGCCGCGCCGTCGTCATCGACTACAAGCTCAGCGGCCTGGACAAGGGCTACGGCCTGAGCGGGGAGGGCCTGCCCACCCGCATCCAGACAGACATCTACGCCACCCTGGTGCAGCGCTGCCTGCAGGAGCAGGGCGTGGCGGTGCAGGTGGTGGGCAGCGTCTACCGCAGCTACGCCAAGAACATGCTGCGCGGCGTGTACCAGGAGGGCATCGACTGGGGCCCGGAGGAGCAGCTGCGCCAAGACAAGGACGCCGTGCCCGGCGGCTGCCTCATGCAGAGCTACCCGGAGTACCTGGAGGCCGTGGAGCAGCAGGTCGAGGAGCTGATGGAGCACATGAGGCAGGGGGACGTGGAGCCCCGCCCCCTGTGCAGCGACGCATGCGAGTACTGCCTGGCAGAGCCGTTCTGCCCGCAGCGGAGGAGCTGAGCGATGGCACACCTCACAGCAAGCCAGAAGACAGCCGTCGAGTGCGCGGGCAAACCGCTCTTCATCCAAGCGGGCGCCGGCACCGGCAAGACCTTCACGCTCACCAAGCGCCTGGCCTACGGCCTCTCCGAGGAAAGCGGCCCCGCACTGCCCGGCGTTGAGAGCGTCCTCACCATCACCTTCACCAACAAGGCGGCCGCCGAGCTGCTGGGCCGCGTGCGCGCCGAGCTGCGCGCCCAGGGCCTGGCGCAGGCCGCCCTGGGCATCGACGCCGCCTGGATCAGCACCATTCACAGCATGTGCAGCGCGCTGCTCTCGTCCCACGCCCTGGAGGCGGGCATCGACCCTGGCATGGAGCTGCTCTCCGAGGAGGAGTCAGACGCTCTCTTGCAGCAGGCGGTCGACCAGCTGCTGCCCGGCGAGCCCATGCAAGAGCTGGTGCGCTGCTTTGGAACCAAGGGCGCCTGTGCGCTGGTGACCCAGCTCGCCCACCTGGTGGCCCTGGCGCCTGCCGGGGCGGCGGAGTTCAACCTGGGGCCGCAGGCGCCGGGCAACCCGCTCGCCTGCGTGCGCGGCCTGTTGGAGCAGCTCGAGGCATCGCTGGAGAGCCTCGAGGCCCTGGGCGTGCGCGAGGCGCCCAGCAAGGGCTGCGCGGCGGCCACGGAGCGGCTCGAGCTGCACATCCAGGCCGCGCGCGAGCTCTGCGCTGCGCCCGAGTGCGGCTGGCAGGAGCTAGCGGAGGCCCTGGGGCCCGTACCCCTGCCCAAGGGCGGCAACCTCAAGAAGGCCTTCCGCGAGGACTTCGCCATAGCGTGCGAGGCGCTGAGCAGCGTCCTTGCCCTGGCGGGCACCGCGCTCGCGCGCCAGCGCCTGGAGCGCGCCCTGGAGCTGGGTCAGCAGGCGGCGCTTGCACACGGCCGCCTCAAGGAGGCCCGCGGCGTGCAGGACACCAACGACCTCCTCATCAACGCTTACCGCCTGCTGGAGGGGCATCCCGCCATCGCCGGCGAGTACCGCCAGCGCTTCGGCAGCGTCATGGTGGACGAGTTCCAAGATACGGACTCCCTGCAGGTGGGCATCATCGGGCACTTCTGCGACGAGGCCCTCTCCACGCTCACCACCGTGGGAGACAAGCAGCAGAGCATCTACCGCTTCCGCGGTGCGGACCCGGCGGTCTACGACAGCGTCAAGGCCCGCATGCTCGCAGCCGGCGGCGCCAACGTCGCCTTGGACACGAACTTCCGCAGCCACCCGGGCATACTCTCGTTCGTGGAGGCGGTCTTCTCAAACCCCGGGTTCTGGGGCGACGAGTTCCTCTTCATCAAGGCGGGCGAGGCCAACGCCCGCAGCTGCGGCTGGATAGGGGAGGGCGCCCCGCGCGTGGAGCTGCAGCTCTGCGCGGGCAGCAAGAATCCGGAGGGCCGTGGCAGCAGCCCCGTTGCCAGCCTGCGCGAGGCAGAGGCGGAGCTCATCGCCGCGCGCTTCGAGGAGCTGGCGCGCGCCGGCGCGCCGTATGGGAGCATGGCGCTGCTCATGTTCTCCACCAAGGGTGCGGCACCCTACCTGGCGGCCATGCGCCGCCGCGGCATCCCCTGCGCCGTAAGCGGCGGCAGCGACTTCTACACCCAGCCGGAGGTCGTGCTCATGAGCTCGCTGCTGCGCGTGCTCGAGCTGCCCGACGACGACAAATCGCTGCTCGAGGTCCTGGCATCCCCGCTCTTCGACCTCCCAGACGGCGACCTGCTCGCGCTGCGCGCCATCGCCCGCCGCGAGCTGCGCAACCCCGGCCCAGAGGACATCCGCCCCCGTGTGAGCCTGTGGGACGCCCTCTGCGAGCAGGCCCAGCGCCTGCCGGAGCAGGGGGCCGACCCCCTCCTGCGCGCCCACAGCCTGCTGCAGCGCGCACTGGGGCAGCTCGGCACGCTCCCCCTGCACCAGCTGGTGCAGGAGCTGCTGCAAGACAGCGGCTGGCTGGAGGAGCTGAGGGAGGGCGGCGCCCAGGGCCAGGCGGTCGCCGCCAACCTCCAGCGCTTCTGCGACCTGCTGGCGCGCTTCGAGCGCAGCAACGGCCCCAGCGCCGTGGCAGCTGGCGAGCACTTCGCCTCGATGTGCCAGGCTGCACGGGAGGGCAGCGGCGCCAAGGGCAAGCCCGGCCGCATGGTGGGCAGGGGGCAAGACGCCGTGCAGGTCATGACTATCCACGCCAGCAAGGGTCTGGAGTTCCCCATCGTGGCAGTGGCCCAGTTCGAGCGCAGCCAGAAGCGCACGGACGCTGCCCAGGCCTTCGCCCTCACAGAGGGGGACAAGCGCTACCTGCTGCTGCCGCTCAAGGCGCAGGGCAAGGGCGAGGAGCGCGTGCGCGAGCTCTGCGCCGCAGAGGGGCAGGAGCTGGGCGCCTTCGAGGCTGCCCGCAGCGCCGTGGGCTTCAGCGGCTACGGCATGCGCAAGGCTGATGTGGAAGAGCAGCAGGAGCAGGAACGCCTGCTCTACGTTGCCCTCACGCGCGCCCGCGACCTGCTGATCCTCTCCGCGTGCGACAAGAGCTGCGCCAGCACGGGCGTGCTCGCCCAGGGCAGCCTCTTCGAGCGCGTGGTGAGCGCCCTCTTCGGCGAGCTGCCCTCTTCTGACGGCAGCTTCCGCCTGGGTAACGGCTGCCTGGTGGGCTGGCGCTGCAGCACGGTGCCCTACCGCGCCCCGCTGCCCGGGGAGGACGAAGAAGACGCCCCGGGCGAGCCCCTGCCGCTGCCCGAGCGCAGCCATGCGCTGGTTGAGCCGGGCACCCATGTGCCCCTGCGGCGCAGCCTGCGCCCGGCGCCGCGCGCCATCGGCTCATACAGCGCCCTTGGGTCCCAGCCCGCACAGGAGGTGGGGGAGGCCCCGGAGCTGGCAGAGCCCGCAAGCACCCAGGACGCCGCGGCGGCCCTGGGCTCTGCCTTCCACCTGGTGGCGCAGTGGCTCGCCCTGCAGCCCTGCCCCCTCGCGCTGGGCGCCGGGCAGCTGGAGGGGCGCGTCGCCGCCGCTGCGGCACGCTACGGGCTGGGTGCCGAGCAGCGCAGCCGCCTGGAGCAGGCGGTTGCGGCGTGGGCGGCTTCGGAGCGCTTTGCGGGGCTGGCGGCGTGGGAGCGCCTGCTGCCCGAGCACCCCTTCTGTGTGCAGGGGCCCTGTGGGGCCCTCGAGGGCTACCTCGACCTGCTGTGTAGCAACCCGGGCAGCGGCAGTGCCCTGGTCATCGACTACAAGACGGGCTTCTCCGGCACGCAGGACGAGCTGCAGCAGCGCTACGCCCTGCAGGCGGCCGTCTATGCGTTCGCCCTGCTCAGCAGCGGGCTGCAGCAGGTGGAGCTCGCCTTCGTGCGCCCAGAGGCCGGCATGCAGGAACTCTGCTACTCCTACAGCGCCGGCGACCTGCCCGGGCTCGCAGAGCAGCTTGCGGTGGCGCAGGGGGCAGCTGCCGCTGAGCCGGTTGACCCTGCCGGGCCCTACGGCTTGTGACATGCTGGTAGCCGTTGATGCGCCCGCACCCGCGGGCGCTCGCGCTTAAGGCCCCGCAGGGGCGGAGGGAAGGGTATGGAACTGATCATCCAGGCGGTGCTGCTGGCCCTGGCTGGTTTTGTCATCGGCATATTCAGCGGCCTGCTGGGCGTGGGCGGCGGCACGGTGGTGGTGCCCGTCTTGCGCCTGGGCTTTGCCTTCGAGGCGGTGTGCGCCACGGCCACGAGTCTCTTCACCATCATCTTCACGAGCATCGGCGGCACCATCACCCACCTGCGCAAGAAGACTGCGCTCCCCAAGCTCAGCATCTGCCTGGGCCTGGGCGGTGCCGTGACCAGCTCGCTGGGCGCGCTGCTGGGCTCCATCAGCCCCAGCTGGGCGGTGATGCTGGCGGCGGCGCTCGTCATCTTCTACAGCGGCTTCTCCATGCTGCGCAAGGCGCTCAAGCTTCCGCCCAAGTCGCGCGCGCAGGCTGCGCAGGGCGGTGAGGGCGGCCCGCTGCCCAAGGCGACGGTGGTGCCCCCTTCCGCCAGCTTCGAGTTCACGTGGAAGAAGGCCCTTGGCGGTTTTGCCGTCGGCTTGGCGGCCGGCCTTGCCAGCGGCTACGTGGGCGTGGGCGGCGGCTTCATCATGGTACCCATGATGGTGGGCCTGCTGGGCGTGCCCATGTACATGGCAAGCGGCACCAGCCTGCTGGCCATCATGATCTTGGCCATCCCCGGCGTGGCCACCCAGCTCTACCTGGGCAACGTGGACGTGCTGGCTGGCATCTTCATCGCGCTGGGCTCCATCCCTGGCGCCATGGTGGGCGCGCGCTTCGTCACGCGCATCCCCGAGCGCCAGCTGCGCTTCATCTTCGCGGGCTTCCTGGCGGTTGCGGCAGTGCTGCTCCTGGCAAACGAGGCGGGCCTCTTCTAGGGCGCGGTGCTGGGCAGCCGCCCGGGCCTGGGTCTGCACCTGCACGCGGACAGTCGCGCCCGATATGGGGCATAATGCATAGATACGCCTGAAAAGGAGGCCGACGTGTCTATCAGCTCCAGAAAGCGCGCCCAACGCACCAAGCCCCAGAAGCGCACCAGCGCGCTGGCGGTTGTGGGCGGCGCTGTCCTCGCAGTCTTCGTCGTCTGCGTGCTCGCAGTCGGCCTTGTGTGCGCCTCGTGGCTCAGGGATCTGCCCGACTACAGCAACATCGACCTCTACGCCAAGTCCGGCTACTCCACCATCTACGCCTCTGACCGCAGCACCGTGCTGGGCAAGATCACCTTGGAGAACCGCATCGAGGTGGCCCGCAACGAGGTCTCAGACTACGTGGTAAAGGGAACGGTGGACACCGAGGACGAGCGTTTCTACAGCCACAACGGCGTCGACCTCATGGGCATCGCCCGCGCCCTGGTGAACAACGTCACCGGCGGCTCGCGCGAGGGCGCCTCCACCATCACCCAGCAGCTGGTCCGCAACACCGTCTTGCTCGACGAGATGAACTCCATCACCGTCGAGCGCAAGGTGAGGGAGATGTACATCGCCTTGAAGGTGGAGCAGGAGTACACCAAGGACCAGATCCTGATGATGTACATCAACGTCATCAACTACGGCAACGGCAACTACGGCATCGAGACCGCCGCGCAGGACTACTTCGGGTGCTCGGCCGCGGAGCTCACCCTGGCGCAGTCTGCCATGCTGGTGGCCATCCCGCAGTCGCCCACCGCCAACAACCCCCGCAACGACTACGAGCGCAACCTCGAGCGCGCCCACCTGGTGCTCAATCGCATGCTCACGCACGGTGACATCACCCAGGAGGAGTACGATGCCGCCATGGCCGAGCGCCCCAAGCTCGCCAAGGCCAACAAGAAGAAGCGCAGCGATTACAACGCCAACCTGGCCCCGTACTTCGTCGACTACGTCAAGCAGCTGCTGCAGACCGACGAGTTCAACATCTCCGAGCTGGCGCAGGGCGGCCTGAACATCTACACCACGCTCGACCCACTGGCGCAGGCCGCGGCCAACGAGGCGGTCAAGAGCGGCCTGGAGGGCTATGAGAGCGGCTTCGACTGCTCGCTCACCAGCATCGACCCGGACAACGGCAACATCGTCGCCATGGTGGGCGGCGTCGACTACGCAGAGAGCCAGTTCAACCTGGCCACCCAGATGAGCCGCCAAGCGGGCTCCTCGTTCAAGCCCATCGCGCTGGTGGCGGCCATGGAGCAGGGCGTCGACCCGAACACCTACATCGACTCTTCCAGCCCCGCCCAGATCACCCCCACCTGGACGGTGAGCAACTCCGAGGGCGAGGGCAGGGGCAACATGTCGCTGCGCTCTGCCACCACCTACTCCGTCAACACGGTCTACGCGCGCCTGGCCCACGGCATCGGGGCCGACTGCATCGTAGACACAGCGCATCGCCTGGGCATCCAGAGCGAGCTGCTGCCCTACGAGTCGATCTGCCTGGGCGCCCAGGGCGTCAACACGCTCGAGATGGCCAGCGCCTACGCCACCCTGGCATCCGGCGGCATCTACCACGCGCCCACGGCCATCCTCGAGGTGGTCAACGTGAGGGGCGAGACCGTCTACTCCGCGCCGCCCAGCTTTGGCGAGCAGCGCATCTCGCCGGCCATCGCGCAGGAGGCGACCAAGATCCTCCAGACGGTTGTGGAAAGCGGCACCGGCACCGCGGCCTCGCTGTGGTGCGGGCAGGTGGCCGCCGGCAAGACCGGCACTTCTGAGAATGGCCGCGACCTGTGGTTCTGCGGGTTTACGCCGCAGCTCGCAACCGCGGTGTGGGCCGGCTACAGGGAAGAGAAGCCGACGGGCTACTACGGCGGCAGCACCTGCGCCCCCATCTGGCGCGCCTACATGGACGCCGTGCTCGCAGACGCCCCCTACGAGGAGTTCCCCACCACGGAGGAAGAGCCCGAGTACACCTACGAGTGGGACTTTGCCGAGGACTACGGTTCTGACGAGGGCGAGGCCGCTGAGGAGGAGAAGCCCGAAGACGAGCAGCCCGAAGAAGAGGAGAAGCCCGGCAAGCCCTCGAAGGAGGATCCTGCCGAGCCGGAGCCTGTCGAACCCGAGCCCGAGCCAGAGCCCGTGCCCGAGCCGGAGCCGGAGCCCGAGCCCCAAGCGCTCGCGGAGGACTAGGCTTACACGCGCACGCCGCCCATGGCGAGGCTCAAGACGTCCCTGGTGAAGCGATAGCCGAAGGGCGGGTCCTCGTGCCAGTCGCCGCTGGCGTCGCGTACCAGTGCGTCGAGCTCTGCGCCCTCCTGCAAGGTGAGGTACTCGTCGAACCAGACGTCGCGGTCGATGGCGAGCAGGCGGCCGCCCTCGCGCAGCACCACGGCCTGCACGAGCTTGAGCTTGTTGACGGGGATGCTGCCCTTGCACAGCTGCGCGGTGTCGACCACGAGGTAGATGTCATCCGGGATGAGGTCGATGCCCACCTTGCGGGTGGTGTGCCTGCCGCGCGGGTGCCAGAGGGTGCGGCCGTCGTCTTCCTCGAGCGTGAGGACCGCGACCTCCTCCTCTTCGCAGGCAGGGCCCAGCGGGATGCGCTGGTGGGCGTTGCTCAGCAGGAGGCTGGGGCCGCCCTCGAACTCCAGGCGCAGGGTCTTGTAGGCGCGGTCTGGGGACTCGGCCATGATGTAGGCCTCGAAGGCGTTGAGCCGTGCCCGCCCGATCAGCTGCTTGAGCAGCTGGGTTGCGGTGTCGTCGAACAGCCTCACGGTCTCGATCACGGCGGCCTCCCTTGCAGCGGAGCATACAGTGCGGCCCATGATACCGCGCCCCGCTCGGGGTATCGGGGGCAAAAAAATCCAAATTGGCAGCTATGCGGGTAGAGGCATGGGTTATACTCCTTACTCGCGCCTCATGGCGCGTTGAAAGGCTCATGGTGGCTGTGGCGCAGTTGGTTAGCGCGCCAGATTGTGGCTCTGGAGATCGAGGGTTCGAATCCCTTCAGCCACCCCAGCTTTTCACGGACCGGTAGCTCAGCTGGCAGAGCAGGGGACTCTTAATCCCAAGGTCCAGGGTTCGAACCCCTGCCGGTCCACCACCCAAACCACCCGCCCCTCGCACGAGGGGCGTTTTTGTGTCCCCTGTCATCTTTGTTTTGTTGATTTCTCTTGCGTTTGGCGAAGAAACGTGTATAGTATCTCCTTGCGTTTGGACCGTTAGCTCAGCTGGCAGAGCAGGGGACTCTTAATCCCAAGGTCCAGGGTTCGAACCCCTGACGGTCCACCACCCAAACCACCCGCCCCTCAATCGAGGGGCTTTTTTGTTGGCCCTGCTCGGGCTCAGCCGCGCAGGGACGGGTCGGGGACGTAGCGGACTTCGAGGGCGTCCATCTGGGCGATGACGGGGCGTGCTTCGTCGACGAAGTGCTTGCCGCGCGGGGTGAGCTTGGCGCCCTGGGGCGTTCGCTCGAAGATCTGGAAGTTAACGGCGTACTCCACCTCTGCAACGCCGGCAGAGACGGTGGGCTGCGAGACGAACATCTTCTTTGCCGCGCCGGTGAACGAGCCGGCGTCTGCGACGGCGAGGACGTACCTCAGGTGCAAGAACCTCAATGGGGTGCCCTTCTGTGCGGGCACGGCGGCGAGCGGCGCCGTGCGGGCTGCGAACACCCCGAATGAAACACCTGCAAGATTAAGCGTATCGGCAAAAACTATCGCTCAATCGGCGGCAAACGGCGATATTCGCCCAAAACTACCCTTCTGACCTGCGGCTATAGTTCTTTTTTATAACGACGGGCTATAGATTCTCTCGATTTTGCCCGCTTGACCTCCTCCTCAACAATGTGTTCAAGCACCTGGGCCGTGCCATTTGGCAACCCGGGCACGGCAACTATTCATTGGAGGTCATCACCATGCAAAACGCACTCAACCGCAGGCAGTTCCTGAGCCTGGCAGGCGCCGCAGCGGCGGCGACGGTCGCCTCTGGCGTGCTGGCAGGCTGCGGCGGCAACGGCGGCAGCTCCAGCTCCGAGGCCGAGCAGACTACGTCCGTCACCATCACCAACGTCTCCTACGACCCCACCCGCGAGCTCTACGAGGCCTACAACCAGCTCTTCCACGACTACTACCTCGACAAGACCGGCATCGACGTGACAGTCGAGCAGTCCCACGGCGGCAGCGGCGGGCAGTCGCGCTCTGTTGTCGAGGGCGCAGCCGCAGACGTCGTGACCCTGGCCCTCGAGCACGACATCACCGCCATCGAGGAGGCCGGCCTTATCGATCCGGGCTGGCTGAGCGAGTTCAGCCTCGACTCCTCGCCCTATGTCTCGAGCATCGTGCTGCTGGTGAGGGCCGGCAACCCCAAGGGCATCAAGGACTGGGACGACCTGGTCAAAGAAGGCGTCGAGGTCATTCACCCGGACCCCAAGTCCTCCGGCGGCGCAGACTGGAACTTCCTGGCGGCCTGGTACTACGCCCAGAACAAGTTCGACAACGACGAGGAGAAGGTCAAGCAGTTCATGCACGACCTCTTCGCCAACGTCATCGTGATGGACTCCGGCGCCCGCGCGGCCACCACCACCTTCGTGGAAAACGGCCAGGGCGACGTCTTGGTGGCCTGGGAGAACGAGGCCATCGCCTCCAAGCAGGAGTACCCGGACGACTATGAGATCGTCAACCCCAGCATCTCCATCCTCTGCCAGCCCTCTGTGGCCGTCGTCGACGCCAACGCGCGCGACAACGGCACCGAGCAGGTTGCACACGATTATCTCGAGTACCTCTACAGCGATGAAGCGCAGGAGATCATCGGCCAGTACGGCTACCGCCCCTCCAACGAGGACATCCTGGAGAAGTACGCGGACAAGTACGACCTCGACATCGAGCTCTGCACGATCGACGACTTCGGCGGGTGGAACGAGGCCTACCAGACCTTCTTCGCCGACGGCGGTATCTTCGACGAGATCTACGAGGCCTAAGTGGCCGCCCATCGTACATACAGCAAGAGCGTGATCCCGGGCTTTGGGCTCACGCTCGGTGTCACCTTGAGCATGCTGAGCGTGCTCATCCTGATCCCGCTGCTCTCCGTGCTGGGGTTCTCGTTCACGCTGAGCCCCAGCGAGTTCGCCGCGGTCATCGCGCAGCCGGCGGTTGCCCGGGCCTTTGCCACGAGCATCGGCTGCGCGCTGGTCGCAGCGCTGGTCAACGCGGTGTTCGGCCTGATCTTGGCCTGGGTGCTCACGCGCTACCGCTTCCCGGGCAGGCGCATCCTGGACGGCCTCATCGAGCTGCCCTTCGCCCTGCCCACGGCCGTCGCGGGCATCACGCTCTCCAAGATGTTCGTTGACACCGGCGAGATAGGCGGCCCGCTCGCGGCGCTGGGCATCGAGGTCGCCTACACGCACCTGGGCATCATCGTGGCGCTGATCTTCGTGGGCGTGCCCTTTGTGGTGCGCACGGTGCAGCCGGTGCTCGAGGACCTCGACGGCCAGATGGAGGAGGCGGCCCACATGCTGGGCGCCTCGCGCCTGCGCACCTTCTTCAAGGTGATCCTGCCGGAGCTGCTGCCGCCGCTGCTGGCGGGCTTTGGCCTGGCGCTGGCGCGCGGTATCGGCGAGTACGGCTCCGTCATCTACATCAGCGGCAACTCCGCCAAGAACGGCACGCAGGTGGTGAGCTACATCATCATGCAGAAGCTCAACGGCGGTGCGGCGTCCTACGACGAGGCCGCTGCCGTGGCCTTGGTCCTGCTCGTCATCAGCTTCATCCTGCTGTTTGGGATCAACTTCGTGCAGAACTGGGCGGCGCACCGGGCGGGCGACGCCACGGGCGTGCGCGCCGAGGCCTCCCCGGCGGCAACCCAGGGCAACAGGGCGGCGCGCATCCTGTTTGCGGCCCTGGCAGTGCTCTTCATCGTGTTCGTTCTCGTGCTGCCCTTGTTCAGCGTGATCGCCAAGAGCCTGGTGCGCGGCTTCGAGTTCTACGTGCAGGCTGTCTCGACCAAGTACGTGGTCAGCGCCTTGCGCGTCACCCTGACGGCGGCCGTCATCACGGTGGTGGTGAACACCTTCTTCGGGCTGGTGGCCTCGTGGCTGCTCACCAAGTACCGCTTCAGGGGGCAGCGCTTCCTGGGGACGCTCATCGACATCCCGTTCTCCATCAGCCCCGTCATCGCCGGCCTGGCCTTCGTGATGACCTTTGGGCGCATGGGCTGGGCAGCGCCGGCGCTTGATGCAATCAACAACGCCCTGGGCACCGATATCGCCCTGGTCTTCAGCGTGCCGGGCGTGGTGCTGGCGACGATCTTTGTCACCTTCCCCTTTGTGAGCCGCGAGCTGGTGCCCGTCATGAACTCGCAGGGCAACGACGAGGAGGAGGCAGCGGCGCTGATGGGCGCCAGCGGCTTCAGGATATTCCGCGAGGTGACCTTCCCCAAGATCAAGTGGGCCCTCCTGTACGGCGTGGTGCTCTGCGCTGCGCGCGCCATCGGGGAGTTCGGCGCGGTGAGCGCGCTTTCCAAGACGCGCGGCGCGACCTTCACGCTGCCGCTCGAGGTCGACGCGCTCTACATGAACGGCTCGAGCGACTCCATCACCGCCGCCTTCGCCGTGAGTTCCATCCTTGTGATCATCGCGCTTGTGATCTTGGTGCTGCGCCAGGTGATCGAGACGCGCGCCCAGAAGAGGGAGAGTCGATAGATGTACGTAGAAGTGAAGAACGTGAACAAGAGCTTTGGGGACTTCAAGGCCCTCGACGATGTGAGCTTTGGCATCGAGCAGGGCGAGCTTGCGGCCCTGCTGGGCCCCAGCGGCAGCGGCAAGACCACCATCCTGCGCGCAATCGCCGGCCTGGAGGGCATCGACAGCGGCGACATCCTCATCGACGGCCGGCGCGTCAACGACGTCCCTGGCTCAAAGCGCGGCATCGGCTTCGTGTTCCAGAGCTACGCGCTGTTCCGCTATATGACGGTCGAGGACAACATCGCCTTCGGCCTCAAGGTGCAAAAGTGCGACAAAGCCCAGGTCAAGGCCCGTGTTGCCGAGCTCATCGAGCTGGTGGGCCTGGCCGGCATGGAGAAGCGCTACCCCAATCAGCTTTCCGGCGGGCAGCGCCAGCGCGTGGCCTTTGCGCGTGCCCTGGCCCCCGAGCCCCACGTGCTGCTGCTGGACGAGCCCTTCGCCGCCATCGACGCCAAGGTGCGCCAGGAGCTGCGCCTGTGGCTCAAGGGCATGATCAAGCAGCTGGGCATCACGAGCATCTTCGTCACGCACGATCAAGACGAGGCGCTGGAGGTCTCCGACCACATCATCGTGATGGACCAGGGCACCATCCAGCAGGTGGGCACACCGCTGCAGGTGTACGCTCAGCCCCAGACCGCCTTCGTGGCGCAGTTCGCGGGCAACTCGCCCGTCATCACCGGCTTCGAGCGCATACGCGGCTTCGAGGGCTTTGCGCCGCGCCCAGACGAGGGTGTCTCTGCGGTGGTGAGGCCGGAGTTCGTTGAGGCGTTCAAGCTCGACAACGCCGAGTACGCGCCGCTGCTGGACGCGAGCAGCGAGGGAACGATCACGGACATCCTGTTCAGGGGCGACCACTACGAGCTGCAGCTGGACGTGCAGGGCATCCCCCTCACCGTGAGGCGCGCCCTGGGCCGCCGCCCGGTTGGGGTGGGGGAGCGCCTGCGCGTGGTGGTGCGCAAGCTCTATGCCATCAAGGGTGCCGACGTGCGCCTGATCGACAACCCCCTGCTGGAGGGCGTCTCCCTCAAGGACTAGCTTGGGGCTGCTATTCAACGAGTTGGAATCAGATGGGGTGTAATCCCTGATATGGGCGGCTTTGTGCTTGCCTTTGGCTGTGACTGCGTTATTCTGTCAAAACCCATTTTGTCAATTGCGTTGGAGATAACCGTGAGCATAAATCGGCAAGCAGCAAGCGAAGAAGAGTCCACTGCCGTTCAGCAGCCTGCAGCTGCCGCTGGCTCCGTTGAAGAGCTCGACGAGGAGTGGGAGGCGCTCGACGCCGCTGCGGAAGAGCAAGAGCAGTTGGTCTTGGAGGAGATAGCCGCCGCCCGCGTTGAGAAGGCCAAGATGGAGGCCAAGGCCAAGGCGCGCGAAGAAGCCCTGGAGAAGGCCGCCGCCGAAGAGGCGGCAAAGGCCGAGGCCCGCGCCAAGGCAGCTGCGCCCGAAGAAGAGCTCACCGAGGAAGAGGTGCTGCTGAGGCGCGCCCGCATCGCCGCGCGCGACGGCGTCCAGCTGCGCCGCACCATGAAGATGGGCATCTTCTTCGCCGCACTGGGCGTGGTCGAGGCCATCTTCGGCTTCATGGGCGGCAACCTGCTGGTGGGTGGAGTGGGCGTGGTGCTCGCCATCGCCTGCGCAGCCTACGTGCTCGCTAACCGCCCGCGCGTGAAGGCCGCCGTGGAGCACTTCAACATACTCAACGCAGAGCTCGAGGAGTGCCGCGTGCGCAACTCCAAGCCCAGCGACGCCCCCAGCGTCGACGAGCTCATCGAGGAACACGAGCGCGAGAAGCGGCAGAAGCGCGAGAAGCGCACTCGCTAGGGGCCGCCTGCACCCCATACGCCTTTGGAAATGGGACAGTGGGGACGTACCCCACTGTCCCACCACTGTCCCATTCTTGTGTCACAGGGGTGGGGTAGGATGGATGCCCGAGAGATCGAGGAGAAAGGCCGCACATGAGCTTGCAAGAACCCGCTGCCCAGCAGGAGCCCCAGCAGGAGGCCGGCGCCTACGGCTCGCTGGGCGCCCTGGCAGACCGCATCTGGGACGAGCAGGGCCAGGCCGCAGACGGGGCAGACATCTTCGAGGCCTTCATCGAGTGGGCGCAAGGCCGCGGCATCGAGCTGTGGCCCCACCAGGAAGACGCGCTGCTCGCCCTCATGAGCGGCAACCACGTCATCTTGGGAACGCCCACAGGCTCCGGCAAGTCGCTGGTGGCGCTGGGCATGCACTTCCTGGCGCTGTGCCGTGACCAGGTCTCCTTCTACACCGCGCCCATCAAGGCGCTGGTGAGCGAGAAGTTCTTCCAGCTGTGCGAATACTTCGGGCGCGACTACGTGGGCATGATCACGGGTGACAGCTCCATCAACCCCACGGCACCCATCATCTGCTGCACGGCAGAGATCCTGGCAAACCGCGCCCTGGCAGAAGGCCCCGGCGCAGACATAGCCTATGCCGCCATGGACGAGTTCCACTTCTATGCAGATGTGGACCGCGGCTGGGCCTGGCAGGTCCCGCTCATCGAGCTCACCAACACCGGCTTCTTGCTCATGAGCGCCACGCTGGGGGACACCTCGGCCATCGCCGCCCAGCTGCAGGAGCGCAGCGGCCGCAGCGTGGACGTGGTGGCCAACGCCCCGCGCCCCGTGCCCCTCAGCTTCGAGTACACAGACACGGCGCTGGAGGGTACGGTGGAGCTCGCCCTGCGCGCGGGGGACGCCCCCATCTACATCGTGCACTTCTCGCAGGACGCGGCGCTCAACTCCGCCCAGGCGCTTGCCAGCTACGGCGTGGCCGGCAAGGAGCAGCGCGCCGCCATCAAGGAGGCCTGCAAGGGCACCAGCTTCAACACGGCCTTCGGCAAGATACTGCAGCGTCTGCTGGGCTGCGGTGTGGGCGTGCACCACGCGGGCATGCTGCCGCGCTACCGCCTGCTGGTGGAAAAGCTCGCCCAGGAGGGCCTGCTGCCGGTCATCTGCGGTACAGACACCCTGGGCGTTGGGATCAACGTGCCCATCCACACCGTGCTGCTCACGGCGCTCACCAAGTTCGACGGCCGCAAGCAGCGCCGCCTCAACGCGCGCGAGTTCCACCAGATCGCCGGGCGCGCCGGGCGCAGCGGCTTTGACACAGAGGGCATGGTCATCGCCCTGGCCCCCGAGCACGAGATAGAGAACGCCAAGCTCAGGGCCAAGGCGGCCGGAGACCCCAAGAAGCTGCGCAAGCTCAAGCTCAAGAGCGCGCCGGAGAACTTCGTCAACTGGAACCAGACCAGCTACCAGAACCTCATAGACGCCGTGCCAGAGGCCCTCAAGCCGCGCATGCGCATCACCCATTCGATGGTGCTCAACATACTTGAGCGCGGTGGGGACGCGCGCGCCCGGGTCGAGGAGCTCATCGCCGCCAGCCATCAGGACGATGCAGGCAAGGAGAAGCTGCGCACGCGCGCGGAGGAGATATTCACCACCCTCATCGAGGCCGGCGTGGTGGAGGTCCTGGAAGACGAGGACGGCAACCCGGACTACGTCACCACGGTGGACATGCCGCGCGACTTTGCGCTCGACCAGCCGCTCTCGCCCTTCCTGCTGGCGGCGCTGGAGCTGCTCGACCCGCAAGACGAGAGCTACGCGCTGGATGTTGTGAGCATGGCGGAGTCCACGCTGGAGCAGCCGCGCCAGATCCTGCGCGCCCAGGAGCGCCGCGCGAAAGACAAGGCCATGGCCCAGATGAAGGCAGACGGCGTGGACTACGACGAGCGCCTGGAGAAGATCCAGGAGGTCAGCTACCCCAAGCCGCTCGAGGAGCTGCTGGAGGGTGCGTTCTCCATGTACTGCGAGAAGGTGCCCTGGGCGCGCGACTACGAGGTCAACCCCAAGAGCGTCCTGCGCGAGATGCTCGAGACGGGGGACACCTTCAAGAGCTACGTCTCTGCCTACGGCATCGCCCGCAGCGAGGGCCTGCTGCTGCGCTATCTGAGCGACGCCTTCCGCGTGCTGGATCGCACCATCCCGCTGGACAAGCGCAACGAGCAGCTGGAGGACATCGTGGCCTGGCTGGGCGTGGTGGTGCGCAGCGTCGACTCCTCGCTGGTGGACGAATGGGCTGGCATGGGAGAAGGCGCAGAGACCGCGCCTCCCACCGCGGAGGACGTGGTGGTGGCAGACCGCCGCGGCATGCGCGTGCTGGTGCGCAACGCCCTCTTCCAGCGCGTGCGCCTGGCCGCCCTGGATCGCGCAGACGAGCTGGGCCGCATGGACCTGGACTGGGGCTTTGGCGAGCGCAAGTGGCGCGCTGCCCTGGAGGAGTTCTACGAGCAGCACGAGGAGCTGCGCATCGACGCAGACGCCCGCAGCGCCGCCTTTCTCAGCATCGACGAGTCCGGCGAGCAGGCCAGCCACCTGTGGCATGTGCGCCAGATCTTCTGCGATGGGGAGGGCGACCACGACTTCCGCATCGAGGCAGACGTCGACCTCGATGCAACGCAAGACGGCGGCGAGGTCGTCTTCACCAACTACCGCGTGGGCTTCTTCGAGGAGCTCTAGGCGCGCTGCGGCGGGTTTGCCCGCGTGCGGGCAGCGGGCTCCATGCGCTGCGGCAACGGCTTGCTGCGGCTGCTTGAGCGCGCTTGCGAGCAGGTGTTAGGATAATCAGCCTGATTCACGGCTGGAGGAGTGTGTATGGACCAGGTATTCCAAGAAGAGCAGGCTCACCTGAGGGAGACCTACGGCAAGCTGCTGCAGATCGAGGAGGAGAGCGGCAAGGCGCTGCGTGCCCGCCTCGACGAGGCAGCGGGCGACCGCAGCACCATGATGGAGGAGCTCACCTTGGACTTCTCCGGTGAGGTCAACACAGAGACCTACGTGGAGATCGAGGCCGTCCACAAGATCATCGACGCCTACAACCTGGCCATAGACATGGACACAGAGCGCCTTGAGAAGGCCCTGCTGCTCAAGCGCCAGCCCTACTTCGCCAAGGTCACGCTGCAGTTCAAGCCCGGTGCCGCCCCGCGCGACGTCTACATCGGCGTGGCCGGCATGACAGACGAGCGCGGCCGCCACTTCATCGTGGACTGGCGCAGCCCCGTGGCCGAGGTCTACTACAACCAGCAGAGCGGCCAGACCAGCTACGAGGCCAACGGCCGCACCATCAGCTGCGAGCTGCTCACCCGCCGTCAGTTCGACATCGACCACGACGTCCTCAACGGCTGCTTCGACACTACCATCGCCATCGAGGACCAGCTGCTGCTGCAGTCCCTGGCCCGCCAGCGCAGCGATAAGCTGCAAGACATCACCACCACCATTCAGAAGGAGCAGAACCTCGTGGTGCGCCACAAGGACGTGCCCGCCCTGCTGGTCAACGGCATCGCCGGCTCCGGCAAGACGAGCGTGCTGCTGCAGCGCATCGCCTACCTGCTCTACCAGGAGCGCAGCACCCTCGACCCGCGCGACGTCTGGCTCATCACGCCCAACCCGGTCTTCGAGAGCTACATCGCAAACGTCCTGCCCGATATGGGCGAGACCAACCCCCAGACGCTCACCTGGGCGGGTTTTGCAGAGCGCATGGGCGCTGGCAACAGGGGGCTGGGCGGCGCGGAGGCGCTGGAGGCCCTGCAGGGGCTCGACGCCGTGGTGGCCGGCCTTCAGCTGGGAGACGGCGACTTTGCAGACATCAAGGTCGAAGACGAGGTCGTGGTCTCTGCCACCCAGGCCAAGAGCGCGTGGAACAAGTACCGCAAGTTCCCCGTCGGCGCGCACCGCTGCTCGCTTGCAACGGAGGAGCTGCTCGAGCGCCTGGAGAGCCGCATCAACCGCCTTGCCAAGGACGAGGACACGCAGATCCTGGTGAGCGAGCTCACGCCAGACGAGCAGCTGCGCTACTTCGGCCAGCACATCGCCGTCATCGACGACGAGGATATGGAGAGCTACACCCGCCGCTACCTGGAGGCGCGCTACAAGGGCGTCGAGGAGCGCATCGAGGCCGCGGAGTGGCTGCGCATCGAGCGCATCGGCATGCGCGCTCTGGGCCGCCAGAGCCTCAGCGCGCCGGAGTGGCTGGGCCTCAAGATCGCGCTCACGGGTGCGGTCAACAGCAGTGCGCGCTTCGTCATGATCGACGAGGTGCAGGACTACACGGTGGCGCAGCTCGCGGTGCTGGAGCGCTACTTCAGCAACGCGCACTTCCTCTTGCTGGGAGACCCCAACCAGGCGATCACGGAGGGCACGGCGAGCTGGGCCCAGGTGCGCGAGGTCTTCGAGCAGGGCCGCGGCAGCGTGGCGGAGTGCGAGCTCATGACCAGCTACCGCTCCTCGCCAGAGATCACGGCTCTCTTCACCGCGCTTATGGAGCCCGATGCGCGCCTCAAGACCAGCAGCGTGCAGCGCCCCGGCACCCAGCCGGTGGTGCAGGCGTACGCCCAGAAGGGGGAGTGGGAGCAGGCCCTGCGCGCCGCCGTGCGCGCTGCTGCACAGAGCGGCGAGCTGGCGGCTGTCATCGCCGCGGACAAGCGCAGCATGAAGGGCCTGGAGAAGCTGCTCGAGGGCGAGCCCGTGCTCTGCATGGGCGGCGGCGCCAAGCTGCCGAAGGCGGGCGTGGTGCTGGTTGACGTGGGCCTGGCAAAGGGCTTGGAGTTCGACGAGGTCATCGTGCCGGATGCCACCGCCGGCATCTACAAGGAGACCGAGGTCTGCCGCCACCGCCTTTACACGGCCTTAAGCCGTGCCACCAAACGGTTGACCGTGCTGGCCTCTGGCGAGCTCACCGGCCTGTTACGCTAAAGGAGCAGGGGTTGGTGCCCCTGTCTGCGCAGGTGCTTTAAGCTGCGCACTGGTTCCCGAGAAAGGGGCATGTATGATGCAGTTCATTGGCCGTTGGATCGCCACCGCCGTTGCCGCAGCCGCGGCGGTGTTCCTCATCCCCGGCATCGACGTCGTGGGCACGGGCAGCACTGCCATGAGCGTCATCCTCTTCGCCTTGATCCTGGCCCTCATCAACGCCAGCATCAAGCCCATCCTGCAGCTGCTGGGTATGCCCATCACCATCATCACGCTGGGCATCTTCTACATCGTCATCAACGCCGCGCTGCTGTTCCTGGCGTCCTCCATCACGCTGGGGCTCTTCAACACGGGCATCTACATCAGCTCGTGGATGAGCGCCGTCTTCGCCGCCATCGTGATCAGCATCGTCTCAACGGTGGTCAGCGGCATCCTGGGCGTCGACGACTAGGGGCTGGCACCTGGGGTTGCCCCTAGCAGATGCGGGGGAGCTGCTCGCCTACGAGCATGTCAAGTATGCGCTGGCTGCCAAAGCCGGTGCGCAGGTAGACGCGGCCCTCGCCCTCGATGACCTCGCCGATGATGGCTGCTTCCTCGCCGTACTTGCTCGAGCGCATTGCTGCCAGCGCGGCGTCTGCGGCCTCCGGTGCCACCACGCACACCATCTTGCCCTCGTTGGCCACCTGGAAGACGTCGTAGCCCAGCATCTCGCAGGCGCCGCGCACCTGGTCGTGCACGGGGACGTCGAGCTCCTCGATGCGGATGTCCACGCCGCTCATCTGGGCGAACTCGTTGAGGGTGGAGGCCAGGCCGCCGCGGGTTGGGTCGCGGAATGCCCTCACGCTGCCGGCGGGGCAGGCGTCGAGCACGGCACCGATGAGGTGGTTGAGTGGGGCGGCGTCCGTCTTGACCTCGGTCTCGAAGGAGAGCTCCTCGCGCGTGGAGATGATGGCGATGCCGTGGTCGCCGATGCTGCCGCTGACGAGCACCTTGTCGCCCGGGCGCAGCGAGCTGCCGCTCAGGTGCACGCCGGGGCGCATCTCGCCGATGCCCGCGGTGTTGATGTAGACGCCGTCGCCGTGGCCGCGGTTGACCACTTTGGTGTCGCCGGTGACGATCTCGACTCCGGCCTCCCTGGCGGTTGCGGCCATGCTGGCGCAGATGCGGCGCAGGTTCTCGAGCGGGTAGCCCTCCTCGAGCACGAAGCCGCAGCTGAGGTAGCGGGGGATGGCGCCGCTGGTGGCGACGTCGTTGACGGTGCCGCACACGGCCAGGTGCCCGATGTCGCCGCCGGGGAAGAAGTGCGGTGTCACCACGAAGGTGTCTGTGGAGAAGGCCAGGCGCTCGGCGGGGATGGGCAGGACGGCGGCGTCATCGCCGGCCTTGAGGGTGTCCCCCGCGTAGGCCTCGAAGAAGAGCTGTTCGATGATGTCGCGCATCATGGTCCCGCCGCTTCCGTGGGCCATCAGTACCGTGTCTGCTGTTGCCATAGCGTGCCGTGCCTTTCCCTGCATGCGGGTGCGGTGCAGTGTTCGTGAGCGTGCCCAACATTATAGGAGCCGCCCCATGGCTCACGGCACCTCTCTTGGCGGGCGGCTGGCGTATAATCCCCAAGCTATGTCCCAGCAACGCGAACATACTCACCCTGGCAGCGCCGAGGAGCTGCGCTGGCAGCGCCGCGACTATGCGGTGGGCCTGGTCTGCATCGTGCTCAGCGCCGTCTTCTTCGCCACGGCGGGTGTGCTCTGCAAGCTCATCAGCTGGAATGCATGGAGCATCTCCGCCGGCCGCTCGCTCTTCGCCGCGCTGGTGATGTACCTCTACATGCGGGCGAAGGGGCACCGCTTCGTCGTGAACAAGCCCACGCTCATCGCCGCCGGCATCAACCTGGTGATGTTCACCAGCTTCCTGCTGGCCAACAAGCTCACCACGGCGGCCAACACCATCGTCTTGCAGTTCACCGAGCCGATCTGGGTCATCTTCTTCGGTTGGCTGCTGTTCAAGAACCGCCCCCACAAGCAGGCCGGTATCGCGTGCGTGGTCATCTTCGCGGGCATACTGTGCTTCTTCGCAGACCAGCTCAAGCCCGGCGGCAGCATCGCCGGCGAGCTGCTCGCCATCCTCAGCGGCGCCACCTACGCGGGCGTGTTCCTCTTCAAGAAAATCCCGGGCTGCAGCTTTGAGAGCGCCAGCATCATCAGCTTCCTGGCAGCGGTGGTCATCGGCATGCCCAGCGTGATGGGCGAGGCAGACTGGTCTGCTGCGAACATCGCCATGGTGGTCTTCATGGGCGTGGTGCAGCTGGGTCTGGCGTACGTGCTGCTGGGCCGCGGCCTGGACAGCGTGAGCCCTGTCACCGCCAGCCTCACCAGCACCATCGAGCCGGTGGTGAACCCCATCCTCGCCGCCGTCGTGCTGGGCGAGACGCTGAGCCCGCTGTGCGCCGTGGGTGCCGTGCTCGTGATCGGGGCCGCCACCGGCTACAACGTCTGGTGCGCCCGCGCCGGCGCCGAGTAAACCGCGCCCAGGCGGCTCCCCCTCGCGGGGGCGGGTGGCTGCGCAGGTTCTTATCCGTGCGCCCGGCCCAAGGCTGTTGTCCAAAAAGGCGGGCTAGGCGGCGTTTGCTGTCCAGAAAGGGCACTTAGGCGGCGTTTGTAAAAGTATGAACGCCGCCTAACCCCCATCCTTGGACAGCAAACGCCGCCTAGCCCGCCTTTTTGGACAGCGATTTGATTGGGGCTGAGGTCCCAGAACACAGCGAGGGCCCAGCAGGGCCCTCGCGAGTGCGCTTGCCGGTGCCGCGCGCTGCTAGAACAGCATGATGAAGATCTTGGAGAGCACGAAGCCTATGAGGCCGCAGCAGGGGAAGGTGAGCACCCAGGCCAGCACCATGCTCTTGGCGGTGTCCCAGTTGACGTTCTTGGGGTTCTTGGCTGCACCCACGCCCATGATGGCGCTGGTTGAGCAGTGGCTGGTGGAGACGGGCATGCCGGTGAGCGAGCTCACGAGCAGGGTGATCACGGTGGAGACGTTGGCCGAGGCGCCCTGGTACTTGTCCAAGCTCACCATGTCCATGGCGACGTTCTTGATGATGCGCTTGCCGCCGATGGCCGTGCCGGCGCTGATGGCCAGCGAGCAGATGATCATCAGCCACAGCGGGAAGCCGTCTGCGCTGGGCTCGGTGTTGCCGAAGCTCAAGGCGATGCCCAGCAAGGCGATGGACATGAACTTCTGGCCGTCCTGGGCGCCGTGCAGGAACGAGAGGCAGACCGCGCAGATGTCCTGGAAGATGGTGAAGAAGCCGTTGGCCTTGGCGCGCGTCACGCGCGAGAAGAGCTTCTCGACGCCCTTGACCACGACCCAGCCGAGCACGAAGCCCGCGATAAGCGAGAACGCCATGCCGTAGAGGACCTTGGCCCACTCCGCCGGCACGATGCCGCCCACGCCGCTGCAGGCGATGGCGCCGCCGGTGACGCCGGCGATGAGCATGTGGCTCTTGGAGGCGGGGATGCCCATGAACCAGCAGAAGATGCCCCAGGAGATAGCTGCGATCATGCCCGCCAGCACCGCGAGCAGCGCGGCGTGCGTGTCCGTCCCAAAGTCGACCATGCTGAACATCGTGTGCGCGACCGCCGTTGAGATGTAGGTCATGCCTATGAGGCCCACCAGGTTGAACACGGCGGCGACGGCGATAGCGACGTTGGGGGGCAGGCAGCGCGTTGACACCACGGTTGCGATGGCGTTGGGCGCGTCTGTGACGCCGGAGATGGCGGTCACGCCCAAGACCAGGAGCAAGATGACGATGAGGATGGGGTTGGCGATTGCCTGCTCGATGAAAGCGGAAAGAGTCAGTGACATATGGACGGTTCTCCAAATCCGCGGCTGCAGTTCAGGAGCGGCGATGAGCTGCCCTGATAATTCCGCACAAGATTTTAACTGAGGCTTTACAGACGCAAGACATGGCTCTGGTAATCGGTGGGGGATTTTGCGACACCGTCAACACCCACGATCTGTGGGGCAGCCCGTGCGCCCTGCCGCCGTTGTTTGCGCCGCTGCGATAATCGCAGGTTAAAACAACACGGAATGCGGCGAGGCTGTCCTATACTCAACACATCTACACAGCCATACGCTTTCGAGAATCCAAGGAGGATCATGGGCGACTACGTACTGAGTTGCGAATCCACAGCAGACCTCACCGAGGAGAAGTTCAGGCAGATCGGCGTGGAGTACGTGTGCTTCCACTACTACCTCGACGGCAAGGACCTGCCCGACGACCTGGGCAAGTCCATGGCGTTCCCGGACTTCTACCAGGCGATGGTCGACGGGGCGGACACCCGCACCGCTGCAGTGGGCACCGGCGATTACGTGGCCTTCTGGCGCCCCTTCCTCGAGCAGGGCAAGGACATCCTGCACTGCAGCCTCTCGAGCGGCATCTCGAGCACCTATGAGTCCGCCTGCATCGCCGCCGAGCAGCTGCGCGCCGACTACCCCGAGCGCACTATCTACCTGGTCGACTCCCTCAACGCCTCCTCTGGCTTCGGCCTGGTGATGCAGAAGCTGAGCGACATGCGCGCCGCCGGTGCCAGCGTGCACGAGGCATACGAGTGGGTGAGGGACAACAGGCTGAGCATCCGCGCGCGCTTCTTCTCCACCGACCTCACCTTCTACATCAAGGGCGGCCGCGTGAGCCCGGTGAGCGGCTTCGTGGGCAACCTGCTGGGCATCTGCCCGCTGCTCGACATCGACGAGCACGGCAAGCTGATCCCGCGCGAGAAGATCCGCTCCAAGAAGAAGGTCGTCAAGCGCATCGTCGAGTGCATGCTCGAGGACGTCAAGGACGGCCGCGACTACAGCGGCAGGGTCTTCATCTCGCACAGCGCTTGCGAGGAAGACGCCCAGGCCGTGGCGGCTCTGGTCAAGGAGCAGCTGCCCAAGGCCCAGCCGGCCGAGATCTTCTGGGTCGGCACCACCATCGGCAGCCACACCGGCCCCGGCACCGTGGCCCTCTTCTACGAGTGCGACCCCGCCAAGCGCTAGGCGAGGCAACTGCAGCGAACGCGATCCCAAGGGACCCCGCGCGGGCCCCTTTCTTGTGCGTCGGCGCTCAGCCCGGGGGAGCCGCTGCGCGGGAAGCCTGCGCACCCGAGTTGACGGAGCCGCCTCGCAGCTGCGGAACTCGCTCGTTGCGCTCGCTCAGACAGTCCTCGCTCCCGCGAGGCGGCTCCGTCAACTCTGCTCCGGTATTCCCGCGCAGCGGCTCCCCCGGGCTGAGCGTTTGCTGATGCGAGGCGACAGGTGTCACTTTGCTGAGTTGTTACTGAGCTGCTATTGAGTGGGCTGGGGTGCAGGCAGACAATGAGAAGTCGTAACGTATGCCTATGAAAGGACGCGAGCCTACCATGATCGAGGGTCACAGTCAGAACGCAGAC
>JBJEHN010000046.1:0-7811 GCA_051876105.1 Coriobacteriales bacterium
GGCAGCTCGCGCTTGACGCCGCTGTGGCGGTCCTTGAACTCGACGATGCCGTTTGCAGCACCCTTCTTGCCCACGGTGAGCTGGAAGGGCCAGCCGATGAGGTCGGCGTCCGCGAACTTGACGCCGGCGCGCTCCTTGCGGTCGTCGATGGCGACCTCGATGCCGGCGGCCTCGAGCTCGGCGGCCAGCCTGTCTGCCAGGGGCTCGACCAGCTCGTCGCCCTTGACGAGCGGCAGGACGATGACCTCGGCCGGCGCGATGCTCACGGGCCAGCCCGCGATGCCGGCCTCGTCGTTGCGCTGTTCGACCACGGCGGCCATGGAGCGGGTCACGCCGATGCCGTAGCAGCCCATGATGAAGGGCTTGTCGCGCCCGTCCTCGTCCATGAAGGTGGCGCCCATGGCCTCGGAGTACTTGGTGCCCAGCTTGAACACCTGCGAGACCTCGATGCCGCGGTCGCCGGAGAGCGGCTTGCCGCAGGCGGGGCACTTGTCGCCGGGCTTGGCGAGCACGAGGTCGGCGTAGAGGTCGACCTCGAAGTCGCGGCCGGGCTTGGCGCCCAGGTAGTGGTAGCCCTCCTCGTTGGCGCCCACGTTCCAGCACTCCAGGCCCTGCAGGGAGGAGTCTGCGACGACCTTGCAGCCGGCAGGCAGGCCCACCGGGCCCATGGAGCCCTTGAAGAGGCCGCGCTCGAGCATCTCCTCGTCGGTGAGCAGGCGCAAGCCAGGTGCCAGGGCCTCGTACTTGATGTCGTTTGCCTCGTGGTCGCCGGGGACGAACATCACATAGGTGACGCCGTCGTCTGCCGTGGCGGAGAGCGCCTTGACCAGGGAATTCTCGGGGGCGTCGAGGAAGGCGGCGAGCTCCTCGATGGTGTGGACGCCGGGGGTGGCGATCTTTTCCAGCGGGCGCTCCGGCGCCATGACGACCTCGACGCCCACCGTGGCGGCCTCGGCGTCTGCCGCAAAGCCGCAGGTGCAGTGGACGAGGTCGGACTCGCCGGTGTCTGCCAGGGCCATGAACTCGCAGGTCTCCGAGCCGCCGATCTGGCCGGAGTCGGCCTCCACCATGCGGTACTCCAGGCCCAGGCGCTCGCAGACGCGGGCGTAGGCCACGGACATGGCGTCGTAGATCTCGTCGAGGCTCTCCTGCGTGGCAGAGAAGGAGTAGGCGTCCTTCATGATGAACTCGCGGGTGCGCAGCAGGCCGAAGCGCGGGCGGCGCTCGTCGCGGAACTTGTCCTGCATCTGGTACAGGGTCACCGGGAGCTCCTTGTAGGAGCGCAGCTCGTTGCGGACGAGGTCGGTGATGAGCTCCTCGTGCGTGGGGCCGAGGCAGAACTCGTTGCCGTGGCGGTCCTCAACGCGCATCATCTCGGGGCCGTAGGCGTCCCAGCGGCCGGACTCGTGCCACAGCTCGCCGGGCTGCAGCATGGGCATGAGGACCTCCTGGGCGCCGGTGGCGTCCATCTCCTCGCGCACGATGGCCTCGACCTTGTGCAGCACCTTCTGGCCCAGCGGCAGGAAGGTGTACATGCCAGAGCCCATCTTGCGGATCATGCCGGCGCGCAGCAGCAGCTTGTGGCTGGCGATCTCGGCCTCTGCCGGGTCCTCCTTGAGGGTGGGGCAGTAGGTCTTGCTCAGCTTGATAACAGACATCTGTCACTCCTCCGGGGGCTACAGGTCGATCGACAGGGAGACTTCCTTGAGCTGGCGGCGCGAGACAGCGGCGGGGGCGCCGGTCATCACGTCTGAGCCGGAGGAGGTCTTGGGGAAGGCGATGACGTCGCGGATGGAGTCGAAGCCGCCGATCAGCATCACGAGGCGGTCGAGGCCCAGGGCGATGCCGCCGTGAGGGGGTGCGCCGAAGGAGAGGGCCTTGACCAGGAAGCCGAACTGCTCGTCGATCTCCTCGTCGGTCATGCCGATGCGGCGCAGGATGCGGCGCTGCAGCTCCGGGGTGTGGATGCGGACGGTGCCGCCGCCCACCTCAAAGCCGTCCATGACCAGGTCGTAGGAGTAGGAGCCGCACTCGAGCGGGGCGTCCTCGATCTTGGCGAGGTCCTCGTCGCGCACGCGGGTGAAGGGGTGGTGCTCAGCGGCGTAGCGCTTCTCCTCCTCGTCGTACTTGAACATGGGGAAGTTCACGACCCAGTGCATGTCGTGCGAGCCGGCCGGGATCATGTCGAGCCTCTTGGCCATGTGCAGGCGGATGGCGCCGAGCACCTCGTTGACCACGGCGGCGCTGTCTGCGCCGAACATCACGAGGTCGCCGGCCTCGACGCCGAGGGCTGCCTTCATGGCCTCGGTCTCCTCGTCTGTGAAGAACTTGAGAATGGGGCTGGTGACGGAGCCGTCGCCGCGGTAGGCGATCCAGGCCATGCCCTTGGCCCCCAGCTTGACGGCCATCTCGCCGATCTTGTCGATCTGCGCGCGTGGCATGTCGCCGGCTCCCTTGGCGTTGATGGCCTTGACCACGCCGCCGCTGGCCAGCGCGGCGGAGAACACCTTGAAGTTGCAGTTGGCCACGATCTGGCTGAGGTCGACGAGCTCCATCCCAAAGCGGCGGTCCGGGCGGTCGATGCCGTAGCGGTCCATGGCGTCTGCGTACTGGACGCGGTCGAGGGGGAAGCTGACGTCGGTGATGCCAACCTCCTCCAGGACCTCCTGCATGACGTCTTCCATCATCTGCATGACGTCGTCTTCGGTGATGTAGGACATCTCGATGTCGACCTGGGTGAACTCGGGCTGGCGGTCGGCGCGCAGGTCCTCGTCGCGGAAGCAGCGTGCGATCTGATAGTAGCGCTCCATGCCGCCCACCATCAGCAGCTGCTTGAAGAGCTGCGGGGACTGGGGCAGGGCGTAGAAGGCGCCGGAGTTGAGGCGGGAGGGCACGATGAAGTCGCGCGCGCCCTCAGGGGTGGACTTGCCCAGGACGGGGGTCTCGACCTCGGTGAAGCCGCGCTTGTGCAGGGCGGAGCGCAGGGTCCAGGTGACCTGGTCGCGCAGGCGCAGGGCGCCGGAGACCTCGGGGCGGCGGATGTCCAGGTAGCGCCACCTCATGCGGGTGAGCTCGTCGGTGTCGACGCCGTCTTCCAGGGGGAAGGGCGGGGTGAGCGACTCGTTGAGGATGTCGCAGCCGGTGACGACGACCTCGACCTCGCCGGTGGGCAGGTTGGGGTTGGCCGTGTCATCCGGGCGCATGCGCACGAAGCCGGTGATCTTGATGGACCACTCGGGGCGCATCTTCTCGCCCAAGGTGAACACATCTGCGGCGTGGTCCGGGTCGAAGACGCACTGGGTGATGCCGGCGCGGTCGCGCAGGTCCACGAAGATCAGGCCGCCGTGGTCGCGGCGCTTGGAGACCCAGCCGCACAGGGTGACGGTCGCGTCCACGTCTGCCGCGGTGAGCTGCCCGCAGGTGTGGGTGTGCATGGAGTACTCGTTCAGAAAATCAGTAGGCACTGTATGCCCTCCTCAAATCTTGGGCCTGACCATAGACAGTGGCCCGCCCTTCCAACAAAAAACACAAGTTTGTTAAGGATACCGCGCGCTGCGGCAGCTTAGGCGCTAAAACTCCCCGCGAACGCGAAAGAGCCCCTGGTGCTTGACCAGAGGCTCCCTGCTTGCAGCGGTATGGGCGCCCTAGCGGGCGATGAGCGCGGCGACTTCGGCTGCGACCTGACCGAGGGCGACCTGGCGCTCCTCGTGGGTGGCAAAGTCGCGGACGGTGACGGCGCCTGCGGCGAGCTCGTCCGGGCCGACGACCACAGCCAGCGGCGCGCCCATCTTGCCGGCCACCTTGAACTGGCTCTTGAGGCTGCGGCCCTGGGTGTCTCCCTCAGCGCGGATGCCGGCGTCGCGCAGCTGCTGCAGGATGGAGAAGGCCTGCGAGCGCACGGAGTCGTCGACGACGGCCACGTAAACGGGTGCGGGCGCGCCGCAGCCCAAGCAGACGCCTGCAGCCTCCAGGGCGAGCATGATGCGCTCGAAGCCCACGGCAAAGCCCAGGCCGGGGAGGTCGCGGTCTCCCACCTCGCCCATGAGGCCGTCGTAGCGGCCGCCGCCGCCGATGGCGCTCTGGGAGCCCAGGCCCTCGCTGACCTGCACCTCGAAGACCGTGCCGGTGTAGTAGTCGAAGCCGCGGACCAGGCGCGGGTCCTCGACATAGGCGATGCCGCTGTCCTGCAGGTAGGCGCAGACCTTCTCGTGGCGCTCAAGGCAGCTGGGGCAGAGGTACTGCGAGAAGCGCGGCGCGCCCTCCATCACCTCGTAGCACTGCGGGTTCTTGCAGTCGAAGGCGCGCAGGGGGTTGGTCTCGATGCGGCGCTGGCACTCCTCGCACAGCTCGCCGCGATGCTCCTCCATGAAGGCCTTGACGGCCGCGGTGTAGCCGGGGCGGCACTCCTTGCAGCCCATGGAGTTGATGAGCAGGGTCATGGACTCGCGCTTGAGGCCGAGCTCCTCGAAGAAGCGCATGCACATGATGATCATCTCGGCGTCTGCGCTGGGGTCGGTGGCGCCCAGGCACTCGATGCCCACCTGGTGGAACTGGCGCAGGCGGCCCTTCTGCGGGCGCTCGCACCTGAACATGGGGCCGGCGTAGAGCAGCTTGGCGGGCGCGCCGCCCTGGGGGACGAGGTTGTGCTCGGCGATGGCGCGCACGACGCTTGCCGTGCCCTCCGGGCGCAGGGCGAGCTTTTGGTCGGACTTGAGGGTCTGGCCTTCCTTGAGACAGCCCACCGCGCCCATGGAGAAGACGGAGAAGATCTCCTTGGTGGCGGCGTCGCAGGTCTCTCCGCAGCCGCGGAGGAAGAGCTCCTGCTTCTCGAAGACCGGGGTCTCGACAGGCTCGTAGCCGTAGAGCCCGAAGACCTCCTGGGCCTTGGTGCGGAAGGCCTCCCAGGCGCGGGCCTGGGCGGGCAGCATGTCCTGGGTGCCCTTGGGGGCTTTGTATGCCATGGGTACTTCCCTCTCAAACAACAAGAGGCCCTTGCAGGCCCCTTGGAACTGTGCTGTTGGCGCTGGCGGCCTTGGTTAGCCGCGGACCACCTTGCCGGCCTTGAGGCACTTGGTGCACACGTTTGCCTTGTGCTTGTGGCCGTTGGGCTCCACCACGGTGACGCGCTGGATGTTGGGGCGGAAGGTGCGGTTGGTCACGCGGTGGGAGTGGCTGACGTTGCGACCAGCAGAAGGGTGCTTACCACAGACAGAGCAAACCTTAGACATTGTTATCGTTCTCCTTGCTTCAATAAACGGCTCGACGAACACCGGAGCCGTCGATTACCTGGTGAGAGGCAGTAATCCTGCCACGCGAGTTCGTAAGTATATCATAATTCAAGCCCTTGGGTGAGCTTGTTTCAAGGTATCTCTCATGTGCTCCAGAGAGAGGTGAGTGTACACCTGGGTGGTCGAAAGCGAGGCATGGCCGAGCATCTCCTGCACGCTGCGGAGGTCCGCACCGCCCTCGAGGAGCTCGGTGGCAAAGCTGTGGCGCAGGTCGTGCGGGTGCAGGGAGGGGTCGAGGCCCGCCTGGGCGGCACGGCGCTTGAAGACCGCGCGCAGGCTGTCTGCGCTCATGTCGTTGCCGCGGGTGGAGATGAAGAGCGCGTTGGACGCGCGCCCGCCCAGCAGCTGGGGGCGGCCGCCCTCGAGGTAGACGCCGATGCGCTGCAGGGCCGTTGCGTGCAGGGGCACGATGCGCTCCTTGGAGCCCTTGCCGAAAAGCCTCACGCTCCCCTCCTCGAAGTCGACGTCGGCCACGGCTGTGCCTGCGGCCTCGGCGATGCGCGCGCCGCTGGCGTAGAGCAGCTCGAGGAAGGCGGCGTCGCGCAGGGCGACGGGGCCCTCCTCGCCCTGGCAGGCGCCCATGAGGCGCTCGAGGTCGGAGGACGCGGTGCGGCGCGGGAGCAGGCGGCCCACCTTGGGGGTGGAGGCCGCCGCCGCAGGGTTGACCGAAAGCTCGCCAGCCGCGTTGAGATAGCTGAAGAACGCCCGCACGGCCGAGAGCCGCCGGCACACCGTGCGGCGCGCGTAGCCCGCCTGCTCGAGCTCTGCCAGGTAGCGCCTGAACTGCTTGTGCGTCACTGCCAGGGGGTCCAGGCGGCTGCGGGCGGCCCAGTCCAGGTAGCCCCACAGGTCGATGGCGTAGGCCCTCACCGTGTTGGGCGAGCAGCGGCGCTGCAGCTGCAGCTCGCGCAGGAAGGCCTTGGCGTGCCCGGCGGCGCGGCTGTCGAGGCGCTCGTCGTCGAAGCGCTCGGTGGGGTCTGCGGCCCTAGCGCCCACCGCTCACCTCGAAGAGCTCGGGACGGCTTGCCACAAAAGAGCGCATGGCGCCGAGCGCGCGCTCGGCGTTGGCGGTCTGGCGCTGGGCCTTGTTGCGGATCTTGGGCTCGATGGGCTCGAGGATGCCGTGGTTGACGTGCATGGGCTGGTAGCCCTGGGTCGCCGGGTCCGTGGCGTAGTCGAACAGCGCCCCCAAAAACGAGTGCTTGGGCAGCAGCGGCGCGGGCAGGCCCTCGAGCTCCGCGTACACCGCCAGCGCGGCGAAGAGGCCCGAGGCCACCGCCTCAAGGTAGCCCTCCGTGCCGGTGAGCTGGCCTGCCAGGTGCACCTGGGGGTGCCGCGGCAGGGCGAGGGTGCGCGTGAGCACATGCGGGGTGTCGACGAAGGTGTTGCGGTGCATCACGCCAAAGCGCGAGAACTCCGCATGCTCCAAGCCCGGGATCATGCGGAAGACGCGCTCCTGCTCGCCAAAGCGCAGGTTGGTCTGGAAGCCCACCAGGTTGTAGGCGCTGGCCTGGGTGTTCTCTGCGCGCAGCTGCACGGCGGCCCAGGGGCGCCGGCCCGTGCGCGGGTCCGTGAGGCCCACGGGCTTGAGCGCGCCGAAGCGCAGCGCGTCCATGCCCGTGCGGGCGACCTCCTCCACCGGTTGGCAGGCGGCGAAGAGCTCGCTGCGCTTGAAGTGCTTGTCTATGACGCGCTCCGCCGCCACAAGCTCGGTGACGAAGGCCTCGTAGCTCTCCTTGTCGAAGGGCGCGTTGAGGTAGTCGGCCTCCCCGCCCTTGTCATAGCGCGACTGGGCGAAGACCACCTCGCGGTCGATGGAGGATGCCTCTACGATGGGCGCGGCGGCGTCGTAGAAGGCGAGCCCCTCGCCGCCGAGCTCCTCCTCCAAGCAAGCTGCCAGGGCGTCGGAGGTGAGCGGGCCGGTGGCGATGATGGCCGGGCCGATGGGCAGGGCGCGGCACTCAGCGCGCTCGATGCAGACGAGCGGGCTGGCGTCGAGGAGCGCCTGCACCGCGGCGGAGAAGCGCTGGCGGTCAACCGCCAGGGCGCCGCCTGCGGGGATGGAGGTCTCCCATGCGGCCTTGAGCAGGAAGGAGCCCAGGCAGCCGAGCTCGTCCTTGATGCCGTTGGCGGCGGAGCCGGGCGTGGTGCCCTTGAGGGAGTTCGAGCACACGAGCTCGGCCACGTCGCCTGTGCGGTGGACGGCCGTCTGCACCTGGGGGCGCATCTCCATCAGGCGCACGGGCACCCCGCGCGCAGCCAGCTGCAGCGCAGCCTCGCAGCCCGCAAGCCCCGCACCGACGACCACTACCTCCGGATACGCCATAGCGCTCCCCTCTGCTCGATGAACAACCCCGTGAGTATAGCTAAAGGCCGGCTGGCCAGTTGCCGGGCGCTGTCCCTCCCAGCGTGTGGAAGAGGGCTAGAGGGCGCCGAGGACCGCTTGGTAGCGGCCGTCGCGGCCACGCTCCACCAGGCCGCGCATCTCGTAGCAGGCAAGGCGCCGGTGTAGCTCTGCGGCCG
>JBJEHN010000047.1:0-1734 GCA_051876105.1 Coriobacteriales bacterium
GAATGAGTATCTTCAGCGCGCATAAACGGAACTTAAACCGCTGCCCCCGCGTTTACCTGCACTGATAATCACCAGGGGCTTTTATTGAGAACGCTTGTTCGAGATAATGCCCGCTGGAAGGTCTGCGGGTCCCTGGGCACGAACTGGCTCCGGCCTCGGCGCCGTAGGGCCCAGCGCCCCGCGCTGCGTTCCTTCCAGCAGAGCCGGCGCAGTGGCCCATTTACCTGCTGCCGCCCGTTCGGGCCGGCCTCAAACCGACCTGCCCTGCGCCGGCTCCAGCCTACCGAGGGGCGGTTCATGGCCTAATAGGGGCATGAGCGCAAAACCGTACGGCAGCTGACACGCACGTATTGTAGCGCTCCCATCAGTGCATTGCCTGCTCCGCTCCGAAGTCGGCGCCAAGGACGACAACTGGAGATTGGAGAGGCAGATGGAAGACATCTGTGGGCCCGTCATCGCCGGGCTCGACACCCACAAGAAGGAGCACTCCCTGTGCCTGCTCGACGGGTTGGGGAGGAAGGTGTTCGAGGGGTTCTTCCCAGCGAGCGAGAAGGGCTACGCCGCCATCGCCGAGGCGATCGGCGACCCGAAAGACTGCATCGTCGTCGGCATCGAGTGCACGATGACCTACGGGGCCGGCGTCTGCAGGCACCTTGTCTCGAAGGGCTACAACGTCGTAGAGGTCCTGAACCCGGAGAAGAAGAGGAAGCGCAGGCCGGGCGAGAGCAAGGACGACCTGGGGGACGCCGAGCGCGCCGCCCGCACCGCCATAGCCGGCAAGCACACCTCCACCCCCAAGGCGGGCGACGGCTGGGTCGAGGCGACCAGGTGCCTCATGGTCTCCAGGAGGAGCGCCGTCAAGGCCTCCACGGCCGCCACCAACGCCGCAAAAGCCCTGCTCACGTCCGCCCCCGAGCACATCAGGAGGGAGTACTCCGGGATGGGCGACGAGAAGATGATGGCCTCGCTGTCGCGCAAGCGCACGAAGAAGGACGTCGTCGAGGAGGCGCTGTTCGCGGCGCTTCGCAACCTGGCGCTCATGTGGACCGAGTGCCAGAAGCAGGCCGACGAGGCCAAGGGGCGCATCGCGGCGCTCATGGAGGAGCACGCCCCGGCGCTGCTCGCGATCGAGGGCTGCGGGCCCCTGACCGCAGCGACCCTCGCCGTCGCCGCGGGCGACAACCCCGAGAGGATGGGCAGCAAGGACTCGTTCGCCGCGCTGTGCGGCACGTCGCCGGTGGAGGCCTCGAGCGGCGACGTGAAGCGCCACAGGCTCAACCAGGGAGGCAACCGCCAGGCGAACTGCGCGCTGCACCAGATCGTGATCTCGAGGGTGAAGCACGACGAGCGCACCAAGAGGTACGTGGAGAAGCGCAAGGCCCAGGGGAAGTCGAAGAAGGAGATACTGCGCTGCCTCAAGCGCTACGTCGCAAACGAGGTCTACAAGGCCCTTCTCAAGCCAAAAGACGTCCCCGAGCCCAAGGGTCCCGAGCTGCGCGAGATAAGGCTGTCGCTGGGCCTCGCGCAGCGAGAGGTAGCGCCCTTTCTCAATGCTTCGCCCTCCACTGTCAGCGATATAGAGCTCGGAAAGAGAAGGAACCTGAAGCTCGAGAGGAAATACGAGGAGCTTCTCAGAGGCTTCGCCTCCCAGGAAGATCCGGTCGCGAGCGCGCGCCTCGCTCTGGCTTGAATCAGCTGAAATTGGGGCTTGACGGATCATAGGAGCGTCGGTTT
>JBJEHN010000048.1:0-7215 GCA_051876105.1 Coriobacteriales bacterium
TAGTCGAATACGCCGTCCTCCGTGCAGCGGTCGTAGCCCTGCCACTGGCCGTCCGCCAGCTGGGCGGGCACGCTGGCTGCGGCACCCATCGCCAGCTCGGCGGGGTCAGCCGCCTCCTCGAGCGCCGCGGCGTCCACCTCTTGGGAGAGCTCGCCGGCGCGCTGGAGCCCGGCCGCCTGGGCCGGCTCCTCGAAGGCGAGCGGCTCATAACCCGCCACGGCCACACCCATCCCCGCGGCCAGGAACACCGCCGGGAGCAGGTAGCGCAGTTGGGCGAGCGCCCGCCCTGCAGCGCGCAGCCCCACCCTGTTCTGTGCCGGTAAGCTCTCCCCCATGTTCTAGCTCACCTTAACCTTGATCGTCTTGGCGGCAGAGGCCCGGTACGCGCTGGAGCTCTTGGCGGTGACCGTCAGCTTGTACGTGCCCTTCTTGGTGCCCTTGGGTACGACGACCTTCACGCTCTTCTTGCCGCTGGCCTTGACCGTGATGCCGGCCTCGTAGGCCGCGGCGCTAGTATCTGCGCTCAGAGCCACCTTGGCGCCAGTGACGCTCACGGTGTAGCTCTTCTTCGCCTTCTTGGAGGCGGCCGCAGTCAGGCTGATGCTCGTCTTGGAGAGCTTGATGGTCTGCTTGGCCTTGAGCGCGCTTTCCGCTGCGACCAGCTTGGCGGTGTTGCCCACGTAGCCGCGGACATCCGTGCTCAGGGCGTTGTAGGCCTTGCGCGCGGCCGTCACAGTCGAGGCCTTGCCGCTCTTGATCGCATCGATCGTGGCCTCGACCTGCGCCACCTGCGCCATCTGCGCTAGGTCGTAAACCAGCGTGATGGTGCCGTGGCCGATGGTGTAGGTCAGCGCGAGGTGCGTGACAGCGCTGTTGTTGACGGTGATGCCGATGGGCGCGGTGCCGTCTTCGGCGTCGTAGTCGACCGTGATGTCGCCGCTCAGGTCAGCGAACTCAGGCCAGCCCTGCGAGTAGATCGGGTCGCCGTCGTCTTCCTCGTAGCCGATGACGGTGCGCGGGTTGTAGGTCTGGACGGGCTTGTACTTCGACCTGCCCTTGGAGAGGGCGAGCACCTCGGCCGTGGTGGTGCCGCCGGGGATGCTGTAGGTGGCGATGCTGTCGAGCGTGGTGCCATGCGTCTCGTTGCGGTCCTCGCCAACCGGGAAGATGTTGGTGAGCACGTAGCGGCCCTGGGCGTCCGTGCTCACAGTGGAGCAGTCCATGGGGTTGCTGTTGAGGTCGATGGCCTTGCCGTCGATGGTGAAGCGGACGTCCTCGGCAACGCTCGAGACGTAGCCGTCGAGCACGGCCTGGTTGAGCGCCGCGACGAAGGGCTCGGAGGTCTTGGTGGCACCGGAGACGGTGTCCAGGTCGTCGACCTCGCCGGCGGCCGTGTAACCGGACTTCAGCGATGCGCTCCACGACTGCAGCGTGCGTGCGAGGTACACGGTGCCCATGACAGCGGTCCACTTGTCGCGGTTGGTCTCGGCCATGGTGCCGGCCAGGTTGGGGTTGGCGCTCCAGCTGGTGGGCGTGATGGCGTCCACGTACTTGTTAGCCGCGGAGGAAGCGCTGACGTCGATGCCGCCATCAGCTGCGATGGCGAAGTAGGTGTTGAAGGTGATGGCGCTCTCTGCGCCGATGGTGTAGGTCACGCACACCAGGTTGACCTGGGCGTGTTCCTCGCTGAGCACCAGGCGCTGGAGCTCGTTGTCCCAATCGCCGTAGGTGGTCACCTGCTCGCCGCGGCCGCCGGTGGTCACGACCTGCTCCTCGCTGCTGGCCAGGCTGCCGTCTGCAGCCACCGTCATGAGCGTGACCTGCGTGACGCTGCTGCCGTAGCCGTTCTTGTCGGTGAGGACGGGGACGTAGGCCTTGTTGAGGGCGTCGTAGGTGGCGGCAAAGCTGCAGCCGTCTGGCAGGTAGCCCTCGATGGGGGCGACTGCCTTGCCCACGTTGAGGTAGCCCCACGAGCCGGCAAAGGTCTCGTTGCCGCTGGTGAGGTTGATGGCGGTCAGTGCGCCGTTGGCATCGTAGCTGATGGTGGTGGTGAGGCCGTAGGCGGAGTAGTGCACCAGGTCGCTGTGGACGATGCCCGTGTACGAGACGCTGCCCAAGCCCTTGGCGGTCTTGATGAGCGCGTTGTTCCAGGAGTCGCCGCTCTCGCCTGTGAGAATGGCCTTGCCCGTGGTGTTGACCGGGCTGTACGCGGCAAGGGCGGCGGCGGGGGCGAAGGCGCCGGCGACACAGCCGGCCAGCGCGAGCCGCAAGGTCTTGGAGCCCCAGGCCTTAAGCCTGGCGGCATCGGGGGTAGAATGCATGGAGTCCTTCCTTTCTGCGGTGTTGTGCCGTGTGAATGGCGGGGCAACTTTTGAGCCTCCCGCGCCCTCGTCCAAAAGCGTGCGGGAGGCTCTTATTAGTTAGCATTAGCTAACTATCTACGCAGAGTACCACAGAAAGTAAACAAGAGCTAACAACTTTGTTGCTAGATTTGGGCGCTACCCTTGCACGAGGAGGGCAGCGGCTTCTTGCGGGGTGAGGCAGGCGACGGGGGCGTGGTTGCGGAGGCGCTTGTCGCTGGAGACCAGGTAGTCGGCGTTGACGCGTGCGGCTGCGGCCATGATGAGGTCGTCCTCGAAGTCGCCGTGCACGGGGCGCAGGGACATCGCGTGCAGGCAGTCGTTGTGCCCCAGCGGCACCACCAGCGCAAAGTCCATGAATGTGCGCACGCAAGCCGCTGCCATGTCCTGGATGGCTAGGTAGTCGCCCTGGGAGCAGCTGCCGTGCTCAGCCTCCATGGCGCGCTTTGAGCGCAGCTGGATGAGGTAGAAGGCGTCCTTGAGCGAAAGCGGCGAGACGTAGAGCACGGCGCGCTTCTTGATGCGCGCGTCCAGGACCTGCATGATGCTGTGGATGGTGACGGGGTTGCCTTCTGCGTAGTCGACCCAGACGTTGGTGTCGAGCAGAAGCTTGGGCAGCGCGGAGCCGCCGGCCGCGGCGGCGCTACTCATAGAGGGCCTCGTACTCTGCGAGCTTTGCGGCGTAGAGCTCGTCTTGGAGCGCATCAGCCGCGGTGCCGGTGGGCAGCGGTGCGCTCACGCCGCGCTCGCGCAGGAAGCGCGCAGCCATGCCGGCGCCCTGCGCGACCTCCTCGGAAATACCGGGAGCCGGGCGCTCCCCGCTGCGGGCAGCTGCGCCTCTCAGCTCTAGGGCGGGCAGCTCGCCGTACGTGGCCATGAACTCCCACAGCTGGCGCACCGCCTGCGATGCGCTAACCCCCGCATGCGCGAGCACCGCGTCCCCCCGCGCCTTCAAATCCGCGCTGATCCGCGTGTTCATCTGCACCGTCGCGCCCATACCGCCCTCCTCGCTCAACAACTGCTATACAGTATAGCAGTCCAGAAGCGCAAGCCTCGTTGCTCGCCGCATCTTCGCAGCGATGCCCCTGGCGTCAAGGGACGTCTTCAAAGCGTGCTTTGAAGACGCTTTTTGGCGAGGGCGGAGGAATCCGGTGCTCAAAACATGCTTTGAAGGATGATTACGAGCTCGGGTGGGGGGATGCGACCTTCAGGGCACGCTTTGAAGCGCATACGTGGGGATGAGGTGAAGCACTTGCGTTGAGAGCGTGCTTTGAGCGCCTTGTACGGGGGTGTGAGGGGGTGGCGCTGATGGGCGCCACGCAGGAAACGCAGCGTCTGTCGAGAAGAAGTTCAAGCAGGGCCTGCGCTACTACGCTGCCAACAAGGCCGCTGTCGACGCCCTCGACTCCAAGCTCGCCCTGAGCAAGAACGTCAGCCTGCCGAGCGTCAACACCACCAGCCTCGCCGACGCCTCCGTCAACGTGGCCAAGGGCGGCGCCACCTACAACGGCAAGGCGCGCACCCCGGCCGTCACCGTGAGCCTGCTCACCAGAGACGAGCTGGACATGGGCGCAATCGAACAATACGTGCACGCAAAAGAAGACAAGATCGAGACCATACGCATCCTGCTGGGTCCCTGTGGCGACTCGTCGTTCAGGTACCTGCTCGAGGAGGAGATCGTCAAGCAGTGGTGCCGTGCCATGGGTATTGAGCGCAGCATGCTCAATGACGACGACCAGCTCTTCCTGCGCTACTCGATCGGCGGTATGGCGAGCCTCTACGCGATGAAGCCTGGCGACCAAAGCGAGCCTCTCGACTACGCCGCCGGCTTCAAACTGGTCGGGGAATGCGTCCTCCCCCACGTCAAGCGCATGATCAAGAAATACGTCCCCTAACCAGCCCTAACCAGCCGCCGCGCAAAAAGGATGATGACGGCGGGGCGCCCTGCCCGATCACGGGCCCTGTTGGCGGGTTCCGATTGCATTGGAAAACGCACGCCTTGTCTACTGGCCTCGCACCTTCAGTCGCACCTGGCACTGGGATTCCGTCCCCGTAGGTGCAGCGCCGCTGCCGGCAGGCGCTAGCCCGCAAACCCGGCCAGCTGTTCGGCGTCTTTGTAGCCCTTGCAGTAGAGGGCATGGATGGCATCGATGTCTTTGGTGAGCGTGCCCATCTCACCGATGGAGTCAGGCGCGATGATGAGTGCCCGGCCCTCCGCGCACTGCTCCTTGGCAAAATCGAGCTCGCGATTGTAGAGCTGTGCACGCTTGCGCAGGGCCTCGCCGGCGCGGGGCCAGCGCAGGCTGAGCAGGCGCGCCATCCACGCGTCCTTGCGCGGGTCGCGGTAGAAGTTGCTCGGCCGTGTGAGGATCACCGCGACCTTCGAGCAGCCCAGGTCGAAGGCATGCTGCAGCGGGATGGGGTCGCTGATGCCGCCGTCGTAATACGCCCGCCCATCGCGTTTGTGCGGGCGACAGACCAGCGGCACGGAACTCGAGGCCTTGAGGGGAAGGTAGTCGTCCTGGCCCATGTCGTCGAGGGTGAAGTAGACAGGCTCGCCCGTACTCGCATCCGTCGCCACCGCGTGGAACTGCTGGCTTGAGCTGCGCATCGCCTGGTAGTCGAGCGGGTCCTCGCCGCCGGAGTTCGAGAGCGTGCCGTAGACGTAATCAACACTCAGGAATGAATGCGAGCGCACCAGCGCCCTAAGGCCCATATACTCGGAGCGTTGACTGTAAGCCTCGTAAAAGCGCAGGTTGCGCCCGCGCTGCTTGCCGATGTAGGCCGCCACGTTGGCGCTGCCGGCAGAGACGCCCACACAGCAGTCGAAGGCCAATCCGTTGTCGAGGCACCAGTCGAACACCCCGGCACCGTACGCCCCTCTGAGGCCCCCGCCAACATCCACGACGCCGATCATGCGCGCTTCCTCCTCCGCGAAAATGCTACTTGAAGCCGGTCATACCCTCAGCCCATTATGCGACGACAGCGCTCGGGCAGAATGCAACCCATCGGGCAGATTTGACGCGTTTTGCGAGGATAATCAACAGCTCGCGAAAGTCTGTGGCGTCCTGCGATCCGCATGCGCGCAGGCTCTGCCTGCTGCCACTCCTAGCGCTTCTCGCGGACGAAGACGGCGATGAGCACGAGCGCCGCGACTTGAAGATCCCCAGGTTGATGAGGGGGCTTCCCGCCCGCCTCTGCCGCCAGAAGAAGAGCACGACGAAGACCGCGCCCACGGCAAGCGGCACCCACAGCAGCGGGCTGGCAAGCCCCGCGCTCGAGGCGTTGGAGATGCCGAGCAGCATGCCACCAAAGCCCAGGGTCGAAAGCGCCAGCGAGGGCACGTCGAGCGCCAGCGCGCCATCCACCTGCTCGCGCGGCGCCACCAGCAGCGTGGCCACCACCAGCAGCAGCGAGAGCGCAGCCGTCGCGGCGAAGAAGACCCTCCAGCTGCCACAGCTCGCAAAGAGCCCACCGAGCACCGGCCCCACGTTGGGCGCAAAGCCCAGGGCGATGCCCGCCACGCCCATGCCAGTGGCCCTTAGGTGCGCGGGGAAGCGCAGCGACGCGTAGCCCTGCACCAGCGGCATGGCGATGCCGGCGCACAGGGCCTGCAGGATGCGCCCGCACAGCAGCGCCGCAAAGCCGCGCGCAAAGGTGTCCAGCGCGCAGCCGCACAGGAAGAGCGCGCACGCCCACAGCAGCAGCGTGCGGTTGGAGTAGCGCTTGGAGAGGAAGGCCACCGCTGGCACCGTGATGCCGATGACGAGCATGTAGGCCGTGGTGAGCCACTGGCCCGTATCCTCGGAGATGCCCAGGTCATCGCCCAGCACCACCAGCATGGAGTTGCAGGCCGTCTGCGACATGTTACTCAGCGCAAGCACCAGCACGATGATCGCAAACGTCCCGTACAACACCCCCTTGCCCTGGGGCTTGTCCGCTCCGGCGCCGATCATGCTCCCCTACTGCTCCTTCAGGGCATCCAGCAGCTCCATGAGCTGGGGCCAGCTGCCATGCGGGATGTTGGAGATGTCCACATCCTTCTTGTTGACGAGGCAGTCCGTGAGCAGGAAGAGCTGCATGCCGGCCTTGAGAGCGGCGCCGTCCTCCGTGGCGTCGTTGCCCACCATCAGGCACTCTTGCGGCGCCACGCCCATGAGCCCCGCCACGTACTCGAAGTACGCGGGGTTGGGCTTGCACAGGCTCGTTGACTCATAGGCGGTGTAGAACTCGAAGTCCTCCGGCTCCAGCCCCGCCCAGCCGATGCGCAGGCGCGTGGCCTCGTCCGGGAAGATGGGGTTGGTGGCCAGGCCCACGCGCAGGCCCAGCTCTTTGGCGCGCGCCACGGCCTGGGCGGCCTGCGGGGCAAAGCCGCAGTAGGCCTGCGCGTGGCGGAACTCGTTGCGGTAGAAGTCGTCGAAGAGCTCCTTGTCCTGCAGCGCGTCCTGCCCGTAGATCTGCGCGAAGCGCTCCCAGAACGCCTCCTCGTTGGTACGGGAGCCGTCGTTCTTGAACATGGCCGCCGTGCCAGACCAGATGGCGTCCACCAGGCCTTTGGGCTCGTAGCCGCGCGGGGCCGCCTTGGCCGCCAGCTCCTTGAAGTAGCCGCCCGTGAACTCGTCTTGGTCCATGGGCAGCAGGGTGCCGTCGAGGTCGAAGAGAACAGCGGTGATAGGCAAGGGTGAACCTCTCTCTGCGTTAGGGCGCACATGCGGCGCGCATCGTGTTTGCGTGTACCCATACTCTAGCCCTGTTAGCTCCACATGACGAAAAGAACTCCCGCCCCGTCAACCCAGAGGCTGCGCCCGTCCCTGCGGTTGCGCCGCCCTTTGCTTGTGGTTGTTGTTTCCAAGGG
>JBJEHN010000048.1:7315-34962 GCA_051876105.1 Coriobacteriales bacterium
TGCGCCCGTCCCTGCGGTTGCGCCGCCCTTTGCTTGTGGTTGTTGTTTCCAAGGGGAAATGGCCCTTGTGGTTGGTCTTTTCGACGAAAACAACAACCACAAGGGCCAAAACGCGCGCGAAAGAACAACCACAAGGCCGAGGGGGCGCCGTCCTTATTCGCCATGCTCCACTAGTGGACGGTTGGCAATAGGTGAACATCTGCCGATAATCCCAGTCAACGGGTGGGAATTGATGCCCGTCCCCCAAGGAGAAAGGCTTTGCAATGAGCGACATACGTGAGCAGGTCAGGGAGTACTACAGCGCGCTGAAGCATCGGCGCCGTGGCCAACGCCACGTTGGGCGTGTCCGGTGCCTTTGGAGGGCCCTTCCAGGTAGGCATGGTGTGGGGAGAAACAATCGCCATCGCTATCCAGCCGCCACGGCGCGAGGCGCGGCCGCCACGGGGCGGGGCGGCGTTAGTTGTCGAGAGCGAAGACGCTGGTGTCGAGCTGGTCGAAGATCGAGCCGGCGGCTTCCCCGGCGGCGGAGGCGGCGCTGCTGGCGGCGTCGCTGCCAAAGAGGCCGCTGAAGAAGCTCATGATCCCCTGGAAGAACTTGCCCAGGGCCGCGAGCACGCCGCCGGCCTGGTCGCCCATCTCGCCGAGCGCGGTCTTCATGTCGTCGAGTGTGGTGGCAAAGGCGCTCACGTCGTAGTCCATGGACTGCATCTTCAGCAGGAAGGCCGCCAGGTTGGCCACGTCCTCGTCTGTGAGGGTGATGCCGTAGCGGGCGGCGGTGTCGCGCACGAGCTGGGCGATCTGGTCCTTCGTCATGTCCTTGGCAGACGAGACGAGCTGGTCCTTGACCTCGCTGATGGCGTTGGCGATCTCGTCGCCGTACTGTTCCTGCAGGCCGGCCGTGGTGTACATCTCCTCCACGGCGAGCTCCTGCTTGGCGGCGTCGAGGGTGACGCCCTCGCTTTCGTAGGCCATGAAGACGCCGGTGAGCGCGCCCGTGCCAGAGACCTCAAACGGCGCCGTCACCACCAGGTTGCAGTTCTGCACGCCGGCGGTCTGCAGAGCGTTGTAGAGCGAGGTGGCGGTGACGTAGGTGAGGTTGGCGGTCTGCACGTGGATGCCGCCGCTGGTGGTGGGCTGGATGTACGAGCAGCTGAGCGTGCGGCTGCCCGTGACGGAGCTGGGGATGGAGGCGTCACAGTAGCGGTGCTCGTCGGCGTTGGTGACGGTGATCAGCTCGCGGCTGGCGAGCTCGTCTTCGCTCAGGCCGAAGAACTCGAGGACCTGGGCCTTCTGCTCGGCGCTGAGGTCCGCGCCCAGGGTGACGATCTCTTGCGAGTCTGCCAGCGCGGCCGCCGGGAACAGGCCCACGGCGAGGGCCGCCGCCAGCGCGCATGCCGCGATTCGTGTGAGGATGCCGTGCTTCATCTCGTGCTCCGTTTCTCTGCAGCGCCTCATCGCTCCCGCCCATGGTAGCCCACGCGCGTTAAGGTTCCGCGGCGGAGAGGCATTCTGCACAAGCCCTCCATCGCCTCTTCAGCAAGCCGCAAGGAGCTGTGCGCGCGGGATGCGGGAACTGGTGATCAGGCAAAGCACTTGCGCTCGGGCTGCTTCACACAGGATTGCATGAAGTCGCGGCGAATTCGGGCTTCGAGCACTTTGCGGTTATGGGTTTCGCGCTTGTCGTATCGCAGGACGAAGTACCTCAGCCTTGTCTCAGCCCTCAGAAAGCAGGCTGATGAGCTCCTCGCGGCTCAGAGACGCCAAGCTCGTGCTGTCCGCAGAGAGCACGGCATCGGCAAGGTTGCTCTTGGCTTCTTGCAGCTCCAGGATGCGCTCCTCGATGGTGCCGTCTGCGATCACCTTGAACACGCTCACGTCGCGGGTCTGGCCGATGCGGTGCGCTCGGTCCGTCGCCTGGTTCTGCGCGGCGGCGTTCCACCAGGGATCGGCGTGGATGACCACGCTGGCACCCACCAGGTTGAGGCCCGTGCCTCCTGCCTTGAGGCTGATGAGGAAGACGGGCACCTCGTCTGCGTTGAAGCGCTCAACCAGCTTGACGCGCTCCTTCTTGGGAGTGGCTCCGGTGATGGTGTAGTGCTCCCAGCCGCGGGCGGCCAGCTCTGCGGCGATCAGGTCCAGGAAGCTCGTGAACTGCGAGAAGACCAGCACCTTCTGCCCGGAGTCGATGGCGCTGGCGATGAGCTCGCATATCGTCCCCATCTTGGCGCCGGCATGCTTGTAGTCGCTGTAGATCAGGCGCGGGTCGCAGCAGATCTGGCGCAGGCGGGTCAGTGCCGCGAGGATGGCCATCTTCTCCTGAGCAAGCTCGTCGTCGTTTTGGGAGTCAATGGATTGGAGCAGCTGCACGGCATGCGCCTTGTAGAGGCTTTGCTGATCGCCCTCAAGCTGTGCGTGGACAACCGTCTCGAGCTTCTCCGGCAGATCGGAGAGCACGTCCTTCTTGAGGCGGCGCAGGATGAAGGGCCCCACCTTGGCGCCAAGGCGCGCAGACACCTCTGCCTCTCCTGCCAGGATTGGCGCCTCGTAGCGCTCGCGGAAGCGCTTGTACGGCCCCAGCATGCCGGGCATCAGGTAGTCGAAGATGCTCCACAGCTCGCTCAAGCGGTTCTCGATGGGCGTGCCGGTGAGGGCAATGCGGTGTTCGGCGCTCACAGCCTTCACCGCCCGCGCCGCCTTCGTCGCATGGTTCTTGATGTACTGCGCCTCGTCGATGACCTGATAGGAGAACGCGGCATCCCTCATGGCCTCGATGTCGATGCGAAGGGTGTCGTAGCTGGTGACGAGCACCTGGTAGCCGCCCTGCTCCCGGATCCCCGCGCGCTGGGCCTTGGGGCCAGCCAGCACGGCCACTTCCATATGCGGCGCGAACTTCTTGAACTCCGCCTGCCAGTTGTACACCAGACTCGCCGGACAGACGATGAGGGCGGGCTTCCCCTCGAGCTCGGCCTCGCGCGCCATGAGCAGGCTGATGACCTGCAGAGACTTGCCCAGGCCCATCTCGTCGGCGAGGATGCCGGCAAGCCCCGTGTCTGCGAGCGTGGACAGCCAGTTGAAGCCCTCGACCTGGTAAGGGCGCAGCACGCCCTGCAGCGGGGCGGGCAGCTCGTGGTGGTTCCCCCTTGCGTCGCTGAAGGCCTCGACGAACGCCTTGAAGCTCGCGTCCTTCTCGTCGTCGTCTGCCAAGGCGTCGAGCAGGAAGGCGTTGTAGGCATCCAGCTCTACGCTCCCGCTCGCCAGCTCCCTTGCGGTGATGCCGAGCTCCTCGGCCATGAGCTCCAAGCGCTCGAGGTCCTCCGTCCCTTGCTCGAGGTCGACGAAGCGCCCGTCTTTCAGCTTGTGGTATCTCTTCCTGCCCTGGTAGCTTGCCAGAAGGGCCGCGACCTCGGCAGGGGTCATGTCGTCGGCGCTGACATCGAGGTTGACGAGGTTGCCCCTGATGGAGAGTCCCGCCTGGACGGATGGGCGGCGCAGCACCCTGCGCCTGTCGAAGGCGTCGGTGGCGAAGACCTCGCCGTGGCCCTTCAGCTCGTCGACGCCGCGGAAGAGCAGCTCCGCGAAGCCCTCGTCGTCTCCCGTGAAGGCGATGCCGCCTGCCACGACGGGCAGGTAGCGCCGGAGCGCCTCCCTCGCCGGGGCCTCCAGCGCGTCGTCGCGCGGGGGCTTGCCCGCCTCGCTGCCCGGGAGCACGAGGTTGTACTCGGCCTTTCCGTACAGGGCCTTTGCCTGGCATGCCGCCCCTCCCCTCTTGGCGACGTCCAGGTAGAACTCGAGCCTGCCGGGGACGGGCTTGAGCGCCTCCACCTCCTTGGGCGCGCGGACTGCCGCGGCCTGTTGGAGGGCGGGCAGGACCGTGCTGCAGAAGAGCGGGATGTCGTCGTCGCTGATGGTGATGTGTTCCTCGCCGTTCTCGTAGACGTAGAGCAGGAACTCCGCGCTCGGCGAGAAGGCGGGGCTGCAGCGGTAGAAGCGCTCCTGGTCCCAGGCGTAGACGCGTTGGCCGAAGACGATGAACCCGAGGCTGCTCGCGCGGAGCAGCTCGTAGCCCCCGTTCTTCAAAGGCAGCAGCTCGAGGGCGAGCTCAGGGTCGCGCTCCACCACCTGCAGCGTCTTGGTGGTGCGGTTGAGGTCGGGCCCAGCGTAGAAAGAGCACTCGATCGCCTCGCCCACGAACATGTCGAGCAGGTCGACTGCCTGGGCGTTGCTGAGGAACAGGTCACGCCTGCCGCTGCTGTAGCCCCACTCGTGCTCCTGCCACCACCTGCTGTTGGCGCTCGTGCAACGCTGGACCCACTGGACGAGCTCCCAGGCCCGCTCTGAGAACATCTCCCTGCTGTGCGCGAAGGCGAGCTTCATGCCGTAGGCGTGGTACGCGCCGGAGTCCACCCACCCCAGGAAGTCGCCGATGTTCTTGACGACGTAGCTTGCGCGCGGCGAGGCCACCTTGAAGCTGACGCTCCAGCGGCCCGAGTCCTCCTGCCGCAGGCGCGGCTCCAGCTGGATGCTTCCCGCGGCGAGGCTGCTGGCCGCCTTGGCGGTTGACGCCTTGCGCTTGCCCATGAGCTCCATCAGCTCCGCAAGGCTGCGGGCAGTGCTGGTCGCGCGGGTGGGGCTGTACCCGACGAACTTGCGCGGCTCCCGGTTGAACATGAGCACCAGGGCCGCCGCGTGCTTGCACATGCCGGGGTACTTGAGGTGCGCGGGACAGGTGCAGCTGTAGCTCAGGATGTAGCCCTTGTCCTCGTCGATGTCGACGGTGACGTCGTAGGTGTCGCCCGACCATCCGCTGCTCTCGATGCAAGCCTTCAGCTTGGTGGTGGAGTCCCCCCGGTAGATGCATTGGCGGTCGTAGACGTTGTTGTGCTTGGCAACAGAGCGCGCACGGTTGAAGACGGTGGCAGTGGGGCATTCCCACTCGATGACTGATTCCTCTATCACAGGCTGTCCCTTACGCGTCTGAGGTCCTGTTGGGGCTGGCTAGGCTGGCCGACTACCTGCCGCAGCAGCGCTTGTACTTCTTGCTAAGCTTGGAGTAGCCGCGCAGGTGCTCGTGCTTGGCCAGGGCGCAGAGCTCCTTTTTGCTCAACATGAACAAGGTGTTCAGCAGGGTGCGCTCGGGCCCGTAGCAGTAGATGTAGTCCTTGCTCAGCTCCTCCTCGATCTCGCGGTCTATCGGGCTCGAGCTCTGCCTGTAATGGGCGGAGACCGCTGCCTCGCGCTCCTCCGGGGTCAAGCCGGCGAGCACGCCCCTGTGCATGCCCTGCGACGGCTCGTCGATGGTGTCCAGCCCCTCCTCGAGGAATGCGCGGTCCTCCTCCTCGCGTGCCTGGGCGCGTTGCTTGCAGAGGGGCGCCTCGCGCAGGAACTCATCGGCGGATGTCGCCTTCGGGCCCTTGGCCTTGAGCTCGGCGTACTCGCCCTGCAGGCGCCCGAGCATATTGGGGCCAATCTCGACGTTGAAGTCCCTGATGGTGGTCCCGTAGACGATCGCGTTGTCGAAGGGCAGCAGCACGGTCCTCACGATGGCGGGGGTGTTCCTGACGGCCGCGGAGACGTCGCGGGTGAGGCCGATGGCGTTGAAGAGGCATTCGCCGTCGAGCATGAAGGCCGAGGACGCCGCGGTGTGCTCCATGACGTGGAAGACGTCTGCGAGGGCGCTCTTCCACTGGGCCACCTGCCTCAGGTCCGCCTCGCCCAGGTGCAGCGGGTTCGCCGCGATGTAGGAGTCGATGATCTTCTCGGTGATGGCGGGGTCGGGCTCTGCGCCACCGTCAACGTCTCCTCCCCCGAAGATGAAGAGCGAGAGGTCCAGGATCTGCTCGGGGCCGGTTACCTCGTCGAAGGGCTCGAAGAACTCCCCGAGGATATCGAAGGTGTCGTTGGCGTATTCGAGCAGCGAGTAATACACGCGATAGAAGCGCTCGCTCTGGGCGTCTGTGAGGTGCATGTGGGTCTCCTGAGGGCTGGCGGTGCTGTAGCGTCGATTATAGAGGCTGTGTTAACCCAAAATGGTGTTTCTAAGCCCCGTTTCTGTGTCTCACCCCCGCGATAGGGTGCTCTCAGCGCAATTCGAGTGCAGACGGGAGTAGCTGTGGCGGAGAAGCAGAGCCTCGAGGAGACCGTGAGGGACGGGCTTGCGGCCATGACCAAGGGCCAGCGCCGCAGGATGGTCGCGGCGATCCAAGACGTGATCGACGCGCAGATGGCCCTCGACGCGGGCGACGTGCCCGAGGGTCAGAGAGTGGATAGCCGCGAACGAGGCGGCGCTGCTCGAGATATGGGAGACGCAGCAGTTCAAGAAACTCGACCCGTTGCCGTGAGAGCGGAGGAAAGAGATGTTCAACAAGGTCAAAGAGGTGTACCCGCTGCCCGATATGGAGCTTAGCGTCCTGTTTGCGAACGGGACCACCAAGACGTACGACGTCAAACCGCTCACTGGGATGTTCCAGGCCTTCAAGGCGCTCGAGGACGAGGGCCTGTTCAACAGCATCGCAGTCGACAAGGGCGGCTACGGCGTCATCTGGAACGACGACCTCGACTTGTCGTGCGACGAGCTGTGGGAGAACGGCGTCACGGTCAAGACGCCGTTTGACAGCCTGATCTCGTTTGCAGATGCAAGCGAGCTCTGGGGCCTCAGCGAGTCGACGCTGAGGAAGGCGATCTCGTACGGCAAGCTCGTCTCTGGCGTAGACGCTCGCAAGTACGGCAAGCAGTGGATTGTGACGAAGGACGCCATGCTGCGAGAATACGGAGACCCCGTGTCGGCATAGTCGGCGGACCATCTGGTCGAATGAGGTGCTTGGGGCCCCATGCGGGGCCGCCCCCCTCTTTTCGCCACCATTCTGGGTTAACACAGCCAAAAAGCAAGTGAGGCAATCAATCCCACGTGGAACTCTCTGCTCGAATGGGTCGGCACGAGCCCCCGCGACCCGAATCAGTTCTACCGCCTCCCAGGCGGCAGCGACCCTGCTTCGGAGCAGGATAACCGCGCGAAACGAGGACGGCTACCGCGAGGCGATCTACTACACCGAGGGGCCTTAGCCAAGTATTGAGGAGGGTCAGTGCACGCAAAGGAAGAGGATGTTATCTACGTCGTGCGGGAGTTCGAACGAGTCGGGTACGGCGAGATGCTCCCCTGCCGCAGCGAAGGCCGCCTCGAGCGGCTTCTTCCTGGAGCACTTCAGATGCATGACCCCCAGCCCCTCTGCCGTCAAGTCAACAGCGGTCTCCATCAAGAAGCTGTACCGCTGCATGGCCGAGAACAACCGGATACCCATGGCTGAATACAAGCGAATAGCGGCCACCATCAACGAGAGGACGCCCGCCTGGCAGGAGGAGTACAGGCGCGCCAGCCGCAGCTAGGGCCGGGTGCGGTAGGTCATCAGCACGCAGGCGCAAGCTGCCGGCTTACGCTGCTCGCCAGGCTACTCCCAGGAGAGGCCGTGCTCGTCGAGGAACTCCTTGGTCGAAGAATTCAAATCAAGTAAACTATGTGAACTATTGAACGACCACCGGGTCCCCTCCCCATGCGGCGGCGCCCGGGCTCACGACAGAAACGCCCCGCCATGGCCCACCCGAGCACATCAGCGAAGACGAGCGCGCCCCACCCCATGCTGACGGCCCTGCACCTGCTCTTGGCGGTGTCGTTGCTGCTGCTCGCCCTCCCCCTGACGTCGCTCGCGCAGGAGCCGCGCACCATCCGCGTGGGCTACTTCGCCTTCCCCGGCTACCACGAGCTCTACGAAGACGAAAACGGCACCCACGGCCGCGGCTACGGCTTCGACTTCCTCCAGATGCTGCGCCGCTACACCTGCCTCAACTACGAGTACGTGGGCTACGAGAACAGCTGGCGGGACATGCAGCAGATGCTGCGCGACGGCCGCATCGACCTGGTGACCTCCGCGCGCAAGACGCCCGAGCGCGAGAAGGAGTTCGCCTTCTCCAGTCCCATCGGCACCAGCTTTGCCGAGCTCAGCGTGCGCGCAGACGACGCACGCTTCCAGCTCAACGACTACCGCAGCTTCAGCGGCATGACCGTGGGCGTGCTGCGCGGCAACAGCCGCAACGACGACCTCGCAACCCTGGCCAGCCAGAAGGGCTTCAGCTACCGCACGGTCGCCTTCGACGACGAAGACGATCTCACCGCCGCACTCTCCGAGGGCACGGTGGACGGCATCGTGGCCAGCAGCCTGCGCAGGCACGTGGACGAGAAGGTCGTGGCGCGCTTTGCCCTGGAGGAGTTCTACGTCATCGTCCGCAAGGGGGACGCGGCGCTGCTCGAGGAGGTCAACCGCGGCATCGCGCAGATGGACGCCAACGAAGGCGACTGGAAGAACAAGCTCTACTACAAGTACACCACCAGCTCCCTGGAAAGCGAGCTCGCCTTCACCGAGCGGGAGCTGGCCTACATCCGCGCCGTGCAGGCAGGCGAGAAGACCATCGCCGCCACCGCCCAGCCCGACCGCGACCCGTACTCCTTTGTGGAAGACGGCGAGCTGACGGGCATCATCCCCGGGTACTTCGCGCACCTCATGGAGATGGCCGGCCTGCCCTACAGCACCATGGTGGCGCAGAGCCGCACGCAGTACTACGAGTGGGCGGCCAGCAACGAGGCCGACGTCTACATGGACATCAGCTCGGACCGCTCCACCCTGGTGGAGGAGGGCAGCGGCCTCTCCACTTCACCCTTCATCGAGCTCACGCTCTCGCGCGTGACCAAGAAGGGCTTCCAAGGCGAGGTCCGCAGCGTGGCAGCTGCCTACAACCAGACCTACGACGGCGTGGACCTCGACCTGGCAGACGACGTCCAGATCATCCGCTGCGCCACACGCCGCGAGGCGCTCGACGCCGTGCGCGACGGCCGCGCGGACGCCTGCTACGTCTACACCTACATGGCCGAGAAGTACGCCAACCAAAACCCCAGCGGCGAGCTCAGCTTCCACATCGTCAACCGCCCCGCGGTGGGTCTCTCGATCACCATCCGCCCCAACACCGACCACGAGCTCATCAGCATCCTGAACAAGTGCATGAAGGCCGACCAAACGCCGGCGATGGACGAGCTGGTTGAGAAGTACACCCACTACGAGCAGCCCCAGCTCAGCTTCATGCAGTTTGCGAAGCAGAACCCGTGGTTCTTCATCGCGCTGCTGGCCGTGATCTTGGGCGGCATCACCGCACTGGCGCTGGCGGCGCGCAACAGCCGCAACATGCGCGCCATCGCCCGCGAGCGCGCGGAGTACGCCGAGCAGCTGCAGGAGAAGAACGAGCAGCTGGAGGAATCCGTGCGGCAGGCGGAGAGCGCGAGCATCGCCAAGACCACCTTCCTCAACAACATGAGCCACGACATCCGCACGCCCATGAACGCGATCATCGGCTACACGAATATCGCGCTCAAGCAGGACGTGAGCCCGCAGGTGAGGGGCTACCTGGACAAGATCGACGAGAGCTCCGAGCACCTGCTGACGCTCATCAACGACGTGCTCGACATCAGCCGCATCGAGAGCGGCAAGACCACGGTGCGGCTCGCGGCCGTCGACATCACCGCCGTGCTCGACTCGGTGATCGACATCGCGCACGGCTTCCTGAACGGGCGCGACATCCGCTTGGAGCTGAGCCGCGCCACACTGGAGAGCCCCTACGTGCTGGCCGACGCCCTCAAGATCCGGGAGGTGCTGGTGAACATCGTGGGCAACGCCATCAAGTTCACCGACGACGGCGGCAGCATACGCATCAGCTCGAGCTACCGCCCCGGCCCAGACAAGCGCCACATCGTCCTGCGCTACGAGGTGGCAGACACGGGCATCGGCATGAGCGAGGAGTTCCAGGAGCACATCTTCGAGGAGTTCGCGCAGGAGCACGTCGACGCCCGCACGCAGTACAAGGGCACCGGCCTGGGGATGGCCATCACCAAGCAGTACGTGGAGATGATGGGCGGCAGCATCGGCGTGCAGAGCGAGCGCGGCGTGGGCTCCACCTTCACCGTGGAGCTGCCGCTCGAGCTGACTGCCGCGGAACACCCGCGCGAGCAGGACATGCAGGCGCTGCGCAACGAGCTTTTCGGCGTGCGCGTCCTGCTTGCGGAGGACAACGACATGAACGCAGAGATCGCGGCGTTCATGCTCAGGGAGCTGGGTATGGAGGTCACGCGCGCGGTGGACGGCAAGGAGGCCGTGGAGCTCTTCGCCGCTCGGCCGGCAGAGTCGTTCGATGTGATCCTCATGGACATCATGATGCCCGCCATGAGCGGCTACGAGGCCACGCGCGCCATCCGCGCGCTGCCCGGCCGGCCAGACTCGCGCAACATCCCCATCATCGCGATGACCGCCAACGCCTTTGCCGAGGACGTGCAGGCCTCGCTGGACGCAGGCATGGACGCGCATCTCTCCAAACCCGTTGTAGCCGACGAGGTGGTGCGGGTGATCGCCCAGAACCTGAGGTAACGCACGGGGGCGCGGGCGGAGAGCGGCGGGCGGCGGGCACGGCAGCGCGAAGGCCGCGCCTCGCGCCGCATAGGCGGGTGCGCTATGGATTAGCGCGCGGAGTTGATCTTGTTCATCGACTCCTCGACGTCTGCCGGCAGGTTGATGCCGGTGATCAGCGTGGACTGGATGAGGTAGCCGTAGCCGCGCCTGCATCCTCGCGCCACCCTTGTGGGGCGCTCTGCCTAGGCGGCGCCGGATCACATCAATGAGCGTGTGCTCAAGCTGCCAGCGCGGAAGGCGGAGGAAGGTGTGTCTCTCTGACATCTCGATGAGCATATCGTCTATGTTGCTTCGATGAGATATGCGCCAAGGCACCGCAACAAGTGCGATGCCTTGAAAGAGGAAGTCTCAGCCGCAAGGGGTGCGGCTGGTTTGCACGGGCCAGGAGGGAAGGGCCCGTGGCCGGCTGGCGCTCTGAAGAGGGAGCACCAGCCGGGGGCTGGCGCCCATAGGGGGAGGCGCCAGCCAAAGAGGAAGTGCTTACATCTCGTGTGCGTGGGGACGAACCTTCTCCACACGGGGGAAGCTGAAGGCGATGAGGGCGGCGATGAGAAAGCACACACCCACGATGGCGAAGGAGTTGCCCACAACGCCGGTAGCGTCGATGAGCATGCCTGCGATCCAGGGGCCCAGGTAGCGGCCCACCAGGTTGACGGTGCCCACAAAGCCGGTGCCGGTTGCGCGGACGTCATCGTCGAAGTACTCGCCGGCGCCGGTCATGATGACCGTGATGACTCCGGTGGAAGCGCTGATGAGGGAGACGAAGAAGTAGCAGACGCCCAGGCTGGGTGCGGTGGTGTGGGTCAGGTAGTACCAGTAGCCAAAGCCCAGGATCGCACCGATCATGACCACCGCGCCGATGATGTTCTTGCGCTCCATGCGGTCGGACAGCTGGCCCAAGATGAGCTCGACGAGGATGGTCAGCACGCCACCGATGGTGATGGCGAGCGCGGCCTGGCCCAGCTCGAAGCCCACGGACTGGATGGAGGAGACGTAGTACTGGGTGGCAGCCATGTAGGCGACCTGGTAGACGATATAGAACACGCCGAAGTGCCAGGCGATGGGCATCTTGAGAACGCGGCCCAGCTTGCTCATGGCGCCCTCGTCCTTCACATCCTTCTGGATGGTGGGCTCAGGCGCAGCCTGGGTGCCGGCGGGTGCGCCGTAGGGAGCCAGGCCCTTCTCCTCGGGACCTTCGCGGAAGACCAGGGCGACGAAGATGGCAATGGCCGCAAACAGCACGCCGAAGATGATGTAGGTGGCCTGCCAGCCGGTGGCGGCGATGATGATGGGGGCAACGATGCCGAGGATGATGGCGGAGAAGTTGGCGCCCGGCGTGATGAGCGACATGCCGAAGCCGCGCTTGTTGGGTGCGAACCAGCGGCTGACGATCTTGGGGAGGATGGCCATCAGCAGGCCTGCGGTGCCTATGCCCGCAACGGCCCAGGTGGCAATTGCGACGTAGAGGCCCATGGGAGCCAGCACGCCGAAGGAGATGGCGCCTACGGAGGCCAGGGCGCATGCCAGGGTGATGGCCTTGCGGGTGCCGATCTTGTCGCCCAGCATGCCCCATACGATGGAGAGGCCCGCATAGAAGATCATGAACACAGAGGTGATCAGGCCCACTTCCGCATAGCCCACGCCGAGGGTCTGGCGGATGGACTCCAGCGCGATGGAGGGAATGCGCTGGCAGCTGAGGACGATCATCTGGGTGAGGAAGCCGCCCAGGCAGATCGCGAAGGCGTAGTGGATGCCGTTGCCCTTCTTGGGCGCTGCGGCATCTTCGATGGTCTGTAGCATCGGTCTTACTCCTTACTGTGAGTGATGCACGGTTGGAACCCGGCTGCAAAGGACAGCGCGGGGCAGCGCGGGGGTGCAGACGGCACTGGCGCGGGCCGGCCGTCTGCGGGTGACGCTGGTGGTGCGGGGCCAGGGCTCCTAGGCCCTGGCCGCAAAGGGCAGCAGAGACTGCAGCTTCGCGCGCAGGCGCTCCTTGCGGCGGGCGCGGCGGCCCTGCTCGTAGCGCTCCTTGTTGGCTCGAGCCTCGGACTCGAACAGCGCGTGGCAGGCCGGCCCTTCCACAGCCTCGAGCTGCGCGCACTCGCGAAGGCGCTCCTCGTCGGCGATGAGCTTGAGGGCGCGGGCCCTCTTGCCGGCAGGCACGTAGATGTCCACGCCGTAGTTCTTGTCCTTGCTGGGCGGGATGACCATGCCCATCACGGGATGGTTCATCTTGGTGGTGCCCTTCTCGTAGCCGTACAGGGGGATGCCCTCCTGCCGGAAGAGGTAGGCCATTCCCTCGTATTCCCAGACCATCTTCACGTTGGTGAGGAAGGCCCAGGTGGTGCGCTCGAACTCGTCGAGGTCGGCCATGGTGGTGAAGCCTTTGCGTCTCTGCATGTCTTCGTTCCTTAAGGTCGCTTGGTGCGTTAGGGCAGGTAGCAGGTGACCTTGGTGCCGATCTCCGCCATGCGGGTGGGGATCTCCTCCAAGGGGAGCACCTCGATGACCTTGGCCAGGCAGTGCAGCTGGCAGGAAGGCTGCTTGCCCTCTGCCATGCGGCCGGCGCACAGGTCGCACAGGCGCGACGGGGTGGGAACGTAGTCCCATTCCCAGGTGCCGCCCAGCTTGGCGGGGCCGATCTCGCTGACCGTGATGCCCCACTCGTCCAGGGAGAGCCCCTTCTCCTTGCGGCAGGCGATCATGCAGGTGCCACAGTTGGTGCAGTTGCCGTAGTCGATGAGCATTCCGTACTTCACTGGTTCCTCCTTCCTAGCCCTTGGGGGTGTCGACCTTGTAGATCTTGCAGATGCCGTTCTTGTAGGGTGCGCCGTAGCCGGTCACGCCCACGCTCTCGTGAGGGATCAGGTTGTTGGCGTTGGCGTCCCACACGCCGTAGAGGTTGGGCGCCTCGCCGTCCTGCTCGGGGAACCACCAGGCGTGCTCGATGTGCACCAGGTTGGGGCAGACCTTCTGGTTGACGGACGCCTTCTGGATGGCGCGCCCCAGCGGGCTCTCCACAGCCACCCAGTCGCCGTCCTTGATGCCGAACCTCTCGGCGTCGACGGGGTTGATGGTCGCCAGCGGGTCTGGGTGCATGGCGCGCATGCTGGGGATCTGCCTGTGCTCGGAGTGGAACATCGAGATAATGCGGCCGCCGGTGGTGTAGACCAGCGGGTACTCCTTCGCCAGCTCGGGCTGGGAGTTGGGGCTGTAGTCGGGCTCCTCGAAGTAGGGCACCGCCTCCTCGTCAAAGCAGGGCAGCAGCATGGACGCCAGCTCGACCTTGCCAGAGGTGGTCTCGAAGCCGGGCTGCCCGTCTGCGCGGAGCAGCCCCTTCTCGTACTTGCGGTACTCGTACTCGTGCTGGCGGCAGACCTCGCTGCGCAGCTCGTCGTAGTCCCAGCCGTAGACCTCCTTGAGCTTGGCGGAGAAGAACTCCTCCGGGCTGCCCATGGACTCCCAGAGCTCGGGGCGCATGCGCTTGCCCATGTCGATGAGGATCTCCAGGTCGCTCTTCGTGTCCACGGGCTCGACGGCCTTGTTCATGGTGCCGATGAAGTGCTGGTTGCGGCCGAAGTGCGGGGTGACCAGGCCGTCGTGCTCGGCGAAGGTGGACAGCGGCAGGACCAGGTCGCAGAGGCCCATGACAGTGGGAGTCATGAAGATCTCGTTGGCGACGATGAAGTCCAGCGGCAGCATGGCCTTGTACCAGCGCTGAGGCTGGTCTGCCATGCAGGCCAGGGGGTTGGTGCCGATCATCCAGCACATGCGCAGCTTGTAGGGCACGTCTTGGAACTCGGGAAGCTCGCCCTCGAGGTAGTTGAGCAGGGTGTCGCCCTGGACGCCGCCCATGGCGGCACCGGTGTTGAAGAGCTCGTACTTGCCGGTGGGGTCGACGATGTGCTTGGCGGCCATCTCGGGGTCGAGCACGTCCATCATCTCGTAGCGCCACTGGCCGATGAAGCTGGTGGGCGAGCACAGCGTCACACCGCCGGGGACGTCGAGGTTGCCGGTGAGGGCCAAGACGTCGAGGAAGCACATGCCGGCCTGGGTGGACGCCTTGGCCTGGTCGAGCGCGACGCCCCAGATGGCGGTGGAGGGGCTGTTGGTGGCGAAGGCGCGGGCAGCTCCGACCAACGCGTCCTTATCGACCCAGGTGACCTCCTCGACCTTCTCGGGGGTCCACTCCTGGACGGCCTCGCGCAGCTCGTCGAAGCCGTAGCACCAGTTCTCGACGAAGTCGTGGTCGTAGAGGTCCTCCTCGATGATCACACGCACCAGGCCCATGCCCACGGCGGCATCGGTGCCGGGGCGCAGCTGCAGGTGGAACTCCGCGCGGGAGGCGAGCCAGGTGAGGCGCGGGTCGATGACGATGAACTTGGAGCCGCGCTTCTTGAGGTCGATCAGGCTGTGGCCGAAGAAGCTGTCCGGGCTGGAGTACAGCGGGTCCTTGCCCCAGACGAGGATGTACTTGGGCACCTCGTAGCGGGGGTCGTCATAGCGCTCCGGGAAGTACTGGGCGTAGTCCATCTCGGGGTAGCCGGCGCCCAGAAGGTAGTTGGTGATGGTGGCACGGGGCCCGTAGCAGGCCTCACCGGAGAAGGCGTAGGTGCTCGCGCCGTTGGGGGTGTTGAGAATGGCGGGGCCGTACACAGGGGCATACAGGGTGGACTCGCGGCCGGTGCCGGTGAGGGTGAAGATGGTCTCCGCGCCGTGCTCTGCCCAGATCTCGCGGATCTTGGACTCGAGAAGATCATACGCCTCGTCCCAGGTGATCTCCTCCCACTTGTCCTTGCCGCGGTCCTCGCGAGCGCGCTTCATGGGGTGTTTGATGCGGTCCGGGTGGTACATGACCTCGTCGAGTGCCAAGCACCTGGGGCACAGGCGGCCCTGGGAGATGGGATGGGTGGGGTCGCCCTCGACCTTCACCAGCTTGCCGTCCTTGACGTACAGGCACACGCCGCAGCCCACAGGGTGGTCTCCCGGCGGGGACCATGCGCAGGTGCGCACCTTGAGGACGCCATCACCCTCCTCGGTGATGTAGCCCTTCTGGTCGTTCTCCATGTCTACTCCTCCTCTCTCCTACGCCCCCTTCGGGCGAAGGTCCCTATCCTTGGAACCAGGCGCCCCGCACCGGAGTGGGATGCGCTGTGTTCGCCAGAATCCTATGCGGGGAGGAGCAGCGGCTTGCAGACCCGCTGTGGGGTGTTTTCCAAAACCCCACAGCTCGTGGGGTGCGCAAAAAACGCCGCCCCCCTGAATCGGGTGGGCGGCGTTGAGCTGCGGTTTTTCCGAGCAGCCTAACCCAGGCGGCGTTCTATGGCGTCGATGAGCTCTTGGCGGCTGTGCACGCCGCATTTGGAGTAGACGTTCTTGGCGTAGCCCTTGACGGTGTTGTAGGAGATCCCGAGCTCCTCGGCGACGAATCCCACGGTGCGGCCGCGGCCGAGCAGCTCCATGGCCTCCGCCTCTCGCTCGGTAAGGCCGGCTTGCGCCGCGATCTCTCTGCAGGCGCAGTGGATGGCGTCATGGGCGCCGGCACCCTGCTGCGCGGAGCTTGAGGCTGCAGGCGCAGGCGCCGGCACCTCCGCAACGAGCTTGCGCTGCAGCGCCTTGCTCACAGTGCTTATGTTGGAGACGAGCCCCGTAGCGGCAAAGACCATGAGCGCTGCGCCGACGAAAACCAGCGGCAAAGACGCGCCGGCATACCCCGCCTGGTTAATCGCAAAGGCGGCGAGCCAGCCCAGCGTGGTGCCCAGACCAGACGCCCCGCGCCCAAAGCCGAAGACGCGCACCGCCCCGATCTGCGTGCGCGACCCCAGGTCCTGTAAGACGCACCAGATGGCGAGGATGAAGATGTTGTATGAGACGTCCACGAGCATCTTCTGCAGAGGCCCCATCAGCTCGCCTATGATGCAGCAGACCACGATCACCGCCGCAGTGCACACGATGATGGGCAGGTAGACGGAGCCGATCTCGAAGTTATGCAGCGAGAACGCGATGGCGAACGCCGTCATCATCGCCATGGTCACCGCCAGGGTGCTGAATATCATGACGGAGTTCCACCAGGCGGGGTCCCCTCCGGATTCCGCCAGGCCCGCCAGGCCCTTGATGCAGCCCACAGCAACGCACATGAGCAAGATCGCTGCGATCAGGCGGGGGAAGTACCACCGCGGGAGGTCGTTTTGGGGGATGCGATCCTCGAGAAGATGGCTGCGATCCTGCACGGAACGGATGTCGAGCTGCGTGGAGAGGGCTGCAGCCAAGGGGAGCACCGCGATGAGCAGGCGAGAGAGCTCCGCCGGCACTCCCAAGCACAGAAAGCAGATCAGGTTGGAGACGAGCCCGGCCCCGAAGACGGTGAAGAACGGGTTGCCGTGCGGCATGTCCGAGAACACGCAGCCGATGCGCAGGCAGATGAAGGCCGTGCTGAGGCCCGTCCCCACGCTGCACAGCGGGAAGAGAATGTCATAGGGCAGCAGGGAGATGCCGCCGGAGAGAACAAAGGTGCACAGCCCCGCGAGGAGCCCCATGGCGATGAGAAAGGGGCCGGAGCTGACGAGCTTGGCAGCCTTGTCTTTCAAAGCACCGGCCGCAATGAGGCAGGCAGAGAGGGCAACGCCGGAGAGCAGGTAGAGGACGGCTCCGCTCTGCGCCGCGTTGGCAGGATCCGCGTAGCTGAGGGTGCTGTTGCCCGTCATGGTGAGCAAGATCCACGCGCTGTAGAACGAGAGACTCAACAGCTTGATGAAGGGCCAGCGCGCGTCGATGCCGCTGAGGCAACGTGCGAGGGTGCTGCTCCCCTGCACCCCGCGGTCTGCAGATGGTGACATTTTCGGATCCCCCTGGTGGTTGGGCACCGCTGCCTTTTCTCAACGGCGTCCCAATTAAGACATAGGATTATCTCACGTCAATATGTCCAAGCGCAGCTTTCGGGGCTCGATTCCCGCTCGCGCCGGCCACACGCCGGCCACTGCAGGCCTCGTAGAGCGGGCGCTTCACCGTCGAGCTCTATGACGAGGACGCCAAACTTGGAGCAGTAGGGGGCGGGGCCTCCCCTACTGCTCGAGCATGTAGCCAAGATTGGCGCTGTCTATCTCCAGATAGCCCAGGAGCATCTCGATGAGGGAAGGATAGAAGTCCGTGTCTGCGATGCGCTCGACGTCCTTGGAGAGGCTCCCCACCCAATTGAGCAGGTGCTCCTGCAGGAAGGCGCTCTGAGTCTCCAGAAGCTGCTGCAGCTCCTCGAACTCGCCGGCCTCGATGGCAGCGGCGCTGCGTCCTGCCATGGCGGACATGAACTCCAGCTCAAAGCCCAGGTGATCCTCCGGGCAGTAGAGCTCCGGGTCCACGTCGACGCCGTTTGCTCTGTACACGGCCACAACTTGGTCGCGGGAGTCCTGCATGATGAGGTGCTCCTCGGAGGTGTAGACGGACTCGAAGGGGATGGCCGCCATCTGTTCGCCCGTGCCGATGCCCAAGAACACCTTGGCATAGTCCACAGCCAAGCGAGTGCGGAAGTCGATACCGCCGATCCTCAGCGTCTTCATCAGGCGCTTGGAGCCAGACTCCATGCGCTCGTTGAGCGTCATTACCGCAACGCTGTCACCCAGGCGCTCGAGCTCTTCCTCGGTGAACTCCTTCAACATCACCTTGGAGAAGAAGGCGTACATGCCCTGGCGGGCCTTCATCTCCTCAAGGTACTCGGAGCAGTTTTCCTTGGAAATCATAGCTTCCTCCAATTCGGTAGTGAGGGGTTCAGGTTACTGGATGCTCTCATTGCGAGAGCTGTCGTCACGCAGTTGCTAGTTCTCTTGAGGTTGCTCGAGCTTGGCAGCAGGCGCAGCCTTGGTCCTCAGGACGGGGAAGCTGATGGCGGCGCGCGGGCAGGCGTCTGCGCACTTGCCGCACTTGCTGCATTCGGGGATATTGCCGCTGTGGGGGTCGACCTCCTCTGGGCACACGTCCACGCAGGCGCTGCACTCGATGCCCTGGGCGCGCAGGCACTTATCGCTGTCCACTGCCGGGCGGAAGAGCTTGTTGCCGTTGGAGATGAGGCTGATCAGCGCGCTGATGGGGCAGAAGTGCTTGCACCACTTGCGGAAGAAGACCAACTCGAGGATGAGGATGGCGGGGAAGATCAGCAGGCCCCAGGAGGTCTCGTTGAACTGCAGCAGGTGCCACAGGGCGATCATCGTGCCGAAGGTGAGGCCCACCGGGCACACGATGCAGAATACGGGGAACCCAAAGGCGAACGACGAGGCCAGGGCACCGCCGAGCACCAGCAAGCGGGAGTCCGGCTTGTAGCCGTCGCGCTTGCCGCCGATGGCAGAGAGGGCGCAGCCGCTTGCACACGAGCCGCAGGAGCTGCCGTGACCTGCTGTGGAGAGCTTGGCGATGCCTGCCCCGAGAGCCTCCTGGTCGATGCCCTCCGGCACCTCGCCCTCCCCTGCCTCGCTTGCAGCGTCCTCGTCGCCTGCAGGAGCAGGCTTCTTCTTGCCAAAGGAGAAGAAGGACTGCAGGTAGGTGGTGGGGCAGACCCACGCGCAGAACGCCTTGCCGAAGACCAGCACCAGCACCACCGTGATGCCGAGGAGCATGAGGGGGTGCAGCAGGATGCCCTTGGCACCCATCATGGCCTCGAGGGCGCCCGCAGGGCACAGGGCCGCAATCGAGCCGATGCCGAAGGCGGAGGGCGTGCCGGTGCCCGTGTGGAAGACCAGGCCGGCTGCCACCAGTGCCACAACCGCCGCGACGACGATGCCGCGCATGGTGCTGATCTTCATCTTCCTGCTGTTCATCGTTATCACACCCCTGCCCTAGTTGTTGCCGTTGGCATGGCCGTAGCGGAGCTGCTGCCCCTGGCCACTGCCCTCGCACACGCCCTCGAAGACCCCTGCCGCAGAGCGCTGGCTGTTGGGGACCACGCGGATGGCACGGTGCTGACCTCCCGCGTAGCTGCGGTAGGTGTTGGACGGGCACGCCTTCTGGCAGATGCCGCAGCCGTTGCAACGCGTCTCGTCGAGCACGGGCTGCCCGCTGGCGCTGAGGCTCAGCGCGCCGTAGGGGCACTTGTCAACACAGACCCTGCAGGCACCGTTCTCGAAGGCGAGGCAGCGCTCTGGGTCGATCGCGGCAACGCCAACAGCCTGAGTGCGGTAGTCGAAAGGAGTCAGCGCAGCTGTTGGGCACACCTCGATGCACTTGCCGCAGAAGTCGCAGCCAGAGCGGTTGTAGTCCAGCAACGGCTTGCGCACGTTGATGAGGCCGTCCTCCAGCTGGCCGGTGATGATGCAACCCAGGGGACACACGCTGCGGCAGCGGTCGCATCCGATGCATGCGCCCAAGAAGCGGTCCTCGTCCTGGCCCCCTGGGGGTCGGAGGAGCGAGCCGTCTCCTGCAAAGGCCTTGCCAGCCCCTCCCAGGGCGATAAGGCCGCAGGCCACGGCACCAGCCTTGATCATGGTCCGCCTGCTCATTGTGATGTCCATATCAGCACTCCAGTGAATCGGTTCCTCGAGAGAGGGAACCCGGCCCCGCCCGAGAGCAGGGCCGGATCGAGAGGAAGGGGGTGGGCCGCCGGGGAGGAGAGGTGGCGGCCCCAGCAGAGCGAGCTAGCCGAGCATGTGGAAGAAGTCCTCCACAGGGGCAGCGGTCATCCACATGATGACACGGAGGCAGCAGGCACCCACAAGGCCGCCGAAGCAACCCAGGATGCCGGCGACCATAGCCTGCTCGGGCTTCTTGCCGAGCATCCAGCCGCCAACGGCAGGGAGCACGCCACCGCACACCACGCAGCCAACGATCAGCAGCAGGGCCGCATCGGCAATCGCGCCGCTTGCCGCAACGAACGCTACAGCGCCTACAGCGGCGATGACGCCGCCGGCAATCAGGAGCGTGCCGGAGAACTTGCCCGCATCCTCCTTGACTGCGGCGCACACCAGCGCGTAGAGACCGAAGCCCGCGGGCAGAACGGTTGCCAGGTAGGCGACGGGCAGCAGGATGGTGTTCCAGCCCGGGTGGGAGGGCATCATGTAGCTGCTGCCAGCGAAGAAGGCCAGCAGGATGCCGAAGACGGCGGCGCCTGCGGCGAGGCCCTTGCGAGCACCCGCGGCGCCCTTCTTCGCCACCACGATGAAGGCGGCGATGCACAGAAGCATGAGCATGATCAGGACCATCTCGACGAAGATGCCGCTGGTGGGATGGCCCAGGGCGCCGAAGACGCGGTCCGGATGGGACAGGTGGGTGATGGACGCGCAACCGCCCACGGCAGCCACGACGAAGGCGCTAATCGCAGCGGGCAGGGCAGCCTTGGCGGCGGCACCCTTGAACTCGTTGATGGCGACGCAGAGCATGGAGAGTCCCGCGGTGCCAGTCAGCGCAGTGAAGAGAACAAGTGACCATTGGATTTCCATGATTACTCACCATGCTTCCAGGTTGCGACGGACGGGGGCAGGATGTACTTGGTCGCAGGCTTGTTGCCCACGTCCTTGAGGCTCTGGATGTCCTCAGGTGCGCAGGCTGCGAGAGCCTTGGCGGCATCGCTGCTGGGATCGTCGAGGTCTCCGTAGTAGCGGGCCTCGGCGCAGCAAGCGGCAACGCATGCGGGCTGGGCGCCCTTGGAGGTCAGCTGGCCGCACAGGGTGCACTTCTCCACAACGCCCTCCTCCTTGTTCCAGGAGCGGACGCCGTAGGGACAGGCCATCATGCAGTACTTGCAGCCGATGCACTTGGACTTGTCGACCAGGACGATGCCGGTCTCGGGGTCGCGGTAGCTGGCACCGGTGGGGCAGACATGGACGCAGGATGCGTTCTCACACTGCTGGCACTGAACAGGCAGCCAGTACTGTGCCTTCTTGCCCAGGTTCTCGTCGAACCAGGCGGGCTCGTAGTGGACGGTGTTCCAGTACTCGCCCAGGGCGATGTCGTTCTCGACCTTGCAAGCGATGGCGCAGGAGAAGCAACCGATGCACTTGTTGATGTCGATGATCAGGGCATTACGCATAGTTGGCCTCCCCGCAGTCATACACGGCGTAGCCGCCGCCGGTGTTGTCGGACGGTTCGGGCATCCAGGGCTCGAAGTCCTCGGGGTCGTACCAGACGCCCTCGGGCTTGCCGGCAGCCTTCTCGATGTTGACGGTGAAGGCGCGCAGCGTGTAAGTGCCGAACTCAGGGTTGTACGGTGCGCTGTTCTTGGTCAGGACGTTGATGTTCATGACCTTCCAGGCGCGGGAGGGATCGTCGGAGTCCAGGAGCTCGGGGTTCCAGAAGCGCTCCATGTAGAGGACGCCCTTGCCGATGCCCTCGGTGATCAGCGCGGTGCCAGAAATGGTGCCGCGGCGGGAGGAGACGTTTACCCAGTCGTCGGTCTTGATGCCCAGCCTCTCGGCGTCTGCCGGGTTGATCCACACCTGTGGGGCGGGATAGAACTCGCGCATGTAGGGGCTGTTGCGCAGGGTGCCGTGATGGTAGAAGGGCACGCGGCCGGAGGTGATGACGAAGGGGAACTCCTCATCGGTCAGCGGACTCTCGGCAGGCTCCTCGTAGTAGGGCAGCGGCTTGTAGTCCACAGAGGCGGGCGGATAGGAGAAGCCCTGGCCGTCGGTGCCGTTGACACCGCCGGTGCGGCCCATGATGGTCATGCCGTCGAAGTAGGGCTCGCATTTGCCGGAGGTGGTAGCGAAGCCGTTCTTCTTGTAGTCGAAGTAGACGTCGTTCTGGTAGTCCTCCATGGACTTGTACTCGGCGGGGAGCTTCTTGTCGAGGTCCTCCCAGGTCCAGGTGGGGTCGTTCCAGTAGTCGTTGCCGACGCGGAAGGCGATGTAGTCCTTGTACTCGTCGTAGGTCTTCCAGTAGGGGCTCAGGAACTTGGTGGCGACCTCCTCCTTGAAGGAGTCCTGGAAGCGCTTGTGGCCGCGGTCTGCCAGGGCCTTGGCGATCCAAGACCAGATCATGCACTCGTCGACAGCCTCGAAGAGATGGGTTACCGGGCGACGTGCGAAGTACATGTTGAGGCGGTCCTGGGCATAGGCCATCTCGAGCCACTCGGCGGTGGGCAGGATGATGTCTGCGAACTCGGTGGAGGTGGTGGTGGGGTACATGTACATGTGCACCATGAACTCGAACTTCTTGCCGATGCGGGCCTTCTCGGTGGCGTCCGCCATCATCGCCAGCTTGTTGCCGGAGCGCTCAAGCCAGATCTTGGGCTGGTAGGGCGAGCCGGTGTCCACGGCGTCGAACACAGCCGGGATCTGCGAGGACAGCCAGTGCCCCAGACCCTTGTGCTCCATGTAGCCCAGGCGCTTGAGCTTCTCCTCATAGGGGGTCTGCAGGGGATGCTCGCCGAAGACGTCCATGGGCAGGACGATGTAGTTGCAGGGGATCTTGGAGGCGCGCAGCTGCACCATGTTGCCGGGGCCCTGGATGTTGCCCATCAGGATGTCGAGGATGGTGATGCCCTCGGGCGCCTGCGCGGACTGGTGGTACTGGTCGGTTGCAACGCCCAGGGAGATACCGGCGTGCGGGGAAGTCTCGATGAAGATGTCGACGGCCTTCTTGATGTCGTCGGCCTCGAGCCAGCAGGTCTCGGCTGCCTTCTCGAGCGTCCACTCCTCGCAGTTCTCCCACAGGGCGCGGAACGCGGTGCGGCTCTTCTTGCCCTTGACGGTGTAGACGCCGTCCAGAGCGGGCTTGATGCCCTTGGCACCCACGGGGAAGGCCTTGGGGGAGTTGGTGTTGAGGTCCCAGACCACGCCGTCGTCTGCGCCGCCCAGGCCGAGCTCGCTTGCGCGGTAGGTGCACATGGTCTCCTCGTTGATGAGGAAGGGCAGGTTGGTCCACTCCTTGCAGAAGTCCTCGTCATAGGCCTTGTTCTCGAGGATGTAGCGCTGCCAGGCGAGCATCAGGGCGACGTCGGTGCCGGGGCGCAGCTGCAGCCAGACGTCGGCGCGGCCGGCGTCGGGGGTCATGCGGGGGTCGACCACGACGGTCTTGACACCGAGGCTGCGCAGGTGGCTCATCATGTGGCCGCCGGTGCCCGGGGAGTCGTAGCTGGGGCAGCATCCCCACAGCACCAGGCCCTTGACCTTGTTGTCGGGCAGGTACAGCTCGGAGCCGTTGCCGTCGGCGATGGAGGTGTCGGAGGTGCCGTTCATCTTGGGCTGGACGCAGTTGCGCGGGAGATAGCACTGTGCGCAGCCGGGCTCGAAGAAGTTGCCGCCGCCCCAGACGCCAAGGAAGCGATGGGGGGAGAAGAACTGCGGGTTGCCGCCGCCGCCGGTGGAGCACACCAGCGCCTGCGGGCCGTCGCTCTGGTAGGCGTCCCACAGCTTGTCGGCGATCTCGTTGATCGCCTCCTCCCAGGTGATGCGCTCCCACTCGTTGCCGCCGCGCTCGCCCACGCGGCGCATGGGGTACTTCATGCGCATGGGGTTGTAGAGCGCCTGTATGCCGGCGAGACCCTTGGGGCAGATGGCGCCGTGGGTCATGGGGTCGGCCTCGTCGCCCTCGATCTTGACGGCTCGACCGTTGCGCATGTGAACCTTCACGCCGCAGTTGTGGATGCAGGCACGGCAGATGGAGCGGACGATGGTGGTCTGCTCGGTCTCCTCTGCCACAGCTGCGGTGTCGACGCTCACGAAGTTGCTCGCGGTGCCGGCCACGCTGGCCAGTGCTGCCGCGGCGATCGACGTCTTCACAAACTCGCGACGGTTCATGGTTGTCGAACTCATTCTTTCCTCCTCTTTCCTACTGATAGATCCGTTAGTGCTGTTTGCGTTGCGCATAGAGAGCTCTCCCTGTCTCTGTAATGCGCCACTTTCCATCCCACTCAACGCCCCCAGCGACTCTGAGGAGGTTGAGGAAATAGCTCGGGTAGAAGCGGGGAAGCCCGTGCTCGTCCCGCTCGAGGCAGGGGCTGCTGTCCAGCAGCTCGTCGACTTCCTCGCGGGTGAGGCCGTCCTGCCGGCTCATGGCCTCGAGCAGGGCGTCGAAGGCAGGTGCCGCCTCGGCGTGGACCAGGTACATGTCCTGGACGAGGTAGTTGGGGTCGAGCGCCTCGAGCACGGCGGATGCGCCCGCGGTTGCAGCGATGCGGTACTCCACCTTTGCGGGGCTCTCGGGGTCGAGCACCTCAAGCTGCTCCTGGGTGGCCGGCTCACCGTCGATGTAGGTCTGGGAAACAAGGGCTCCCTTGCGAACGAGGGCGTTGGCGATGGACGAGGGCTTCTGAACGTGCAGCTGCCCTGCCAGCTCGTCGTCGACGGCAGCGAAGAGCTCCCGGCTCTCGCGCTCCTCCTGGCAGCCCCTGATGAGGGCCAGTGCGGTGTCCTTGTAGGTGGGGTTCTCCTCGATGAAGTGCATCACCGCCCAGAACTCCCTGTCGCGCTGGGCGTCCATTGACTCTTGGGACTCTGCTTGCTGCGCTGTCATGATCTCCTCCTCTGCATGTCCAGCTTCTGGAGGAACTGTATGGAGGGTGAGCAGTACGAGGCATCTTTCAAGCTGCGGTATCTTTGCGGCTCACCTCTACTGCAGGCGTTGCGAGAGGGCTACTGCAAGTTGTAGTAGCAACCCCTTTGAGCAGGGCTTTTGCCGCGATAAGAGGAGGAAGCCAGCACTACGCCGATGCTTCATTCCCACTGTTCCACCACACTGTTCCCTTGATACCCTGCCAGTCTGTATAATCGCTTGACGAGCCTTGGGACCCCCATCGCTGCACATCCGCTTCACCGCTGCCCTACTCGCAAGGTGGCGGCTTACGCCCTGCGCGGCGAGAATCGAGGTTTCAAGAAATGATCGCCAAGGAGGCACGCGTCTCTGCTTCGCGGCTCATCCCAGAGCTGTGGAACATGGGCACCGTGCTGTGGATCGCGTGGATCCTCGAGTTCTACACGGGTGACATCTACCCCGCCAATGCCGCCGACAACTCCCAGGGGCTCGTCCTCGCCGGCTACACCGTCTCCACGGCCATGCTGTGCGTGCTGATGCTGTTAGCCGCTGTCAGAGATCGCAGCTTCTTCGGTCTCGTCAAGAACCCCAACTTCGTCATGGGCATGGGCGCGCTCGCCAGCTTCGGCGTGTTCGGGTGCTGGGCTGCTGCGCGCTGGGGCCTGGGGTTGGTGCCCTTCTGCCTCGGAGCGGCGCTGACGGGTGCTGGCACAGCATTCACTTGCCTGGCGTTGTTCAGGCACTATGCAGAGTACGATCCGCGAAGGATCATCATCACCTCTGGCATGGCGTTGATACTCGGTCTGCTCGTCTACAACTTCGTCTGCCAGCTGCCCTACCCAGCTCTCGTCGTCGCCACGGTGCTACTCCCCCTGGCGGCATCCTTCACCGCCATGGTGACCGAGAGCGTTCAGGAGTTCATACCGGACAACGGCTCCCACCAGCTGCCTAAAGGTTTCGGCACATTGGTCGCAGGCCTATTCATCCTCATCTGCGCAGCGTCGTTCATGCGCGGCTACGCCATCGGCGGCCTGGAAGTCGAAGAATTCAAGGTTGAGCGCATCTACGTCTGCGCTCTTCTCGTCCTCTTTTGCCTTGTGCTCCTCACAGCTGGAATCCTCTTCGGCAAGGACACCACGGCTGGGCGCATCCTCAACATCATCCTCAAGGTTGCCGTATGCCTGCTCATCGCGCTGTGGCTCGTGCCTTTCGAGGACATCCTGAGCTATGCGCTCTTCGATGCCCTGAGCGGTGTGCTCTTCCAAGTGGTATGGATCGTGTCTGCTGTGACCTCGTACAAGACCTCGGTCTCCTTCATGAGGACCTGCGGATTCGGTTGGGGTCTCGGGATCTCCGGCTCCATCTTGGGATGGCTGGCAGGCAGCTTCCTCGCTAGCTGGGGAGCAGACAAGCTTGTCATAGAGGGCATCGCCATCGCCGCCGTGTGCATCGTCGCGCTGTTCCTCGTCAGCGAGAAGCGGCTCGAGAGCATGCTGTCCGTTCCGATAGAGAATGCGGACTTCGTGCTACCTGCGGACCCACAGGTTCCCGTACCAGAGGAGAAGCGCCCCGCCTTCCGCGAGCGCTGCGACGCGATCTGCGAGCACTATCGTCTTACCGCTCGCGAGGTGGAAATCTTCAGACTCATGGCCCGCGGCATCGAGACCCGCATCATCGCCGAGCGCTGCTGCATCTCCTACAACACGGCCCGCACCCACATCCGCAACATCTACGGCAAGCTTGGCGTCCATAGTCACCAGGAGTTCTCCGCACTTGTTTCATCCGATGAGCCCCTCAAGAGCTAAGACCGCTGCGAGCTTGGCAACAAGCGCATGGCTGTCGAGATGCAACAGCGGCTCCTACAGCGCCGGCCAGCGCGACGGCTACGGCTTCGGCCGCAGGGATAGGCTGCAGGGGTGGGCAATACTCTCCAGCAGGCAGAAATTCCATCGCGCTGGGACACGAAGCTGTTGAACGCGCTCATGTCATGCGATGTGGCCGTCGAGCTGGGCGCCCTTGGAGTTGGTCTTGGCGAAGTCGCCCATCATGTCGGTCCACTGCGTGAACAGCGTGTTGGCCTCCTGGGTGCTCACACCGCTTGCCTTGATGGCGTCGAGGCTCTCGGCGATGCCGGTGGCGATGGCCTTGCGCTGGTTGGCGATGCCGATGCCGGCCTGCTCCATGGCCTCCGCGTGCGCGCGGGCCTCGGTCACGACCTTGATGCGCTCGGCCTCTGCCAGGCACCAGAGTCGAAGGCCATCTACAAGGCAGCCGTCATGGCAACCTGCTGTGCCCAGAACGTCAGGGTGTTCATCGCCCCCAAGGTGAGTCCGCTGAGGGCGTGACCTTTGGCTACCACGCGGCAGACAAGCCGCTGTTCAAGAACCTCAGCCTGGAGGTCAAGCCCGGCGAGTACGTGGGCATCGTGGGCAAGACGGGCTGCGGCAAGTCCACCATCATGAGGCTCATCCTGGGCTTCGAGACGCCCAGCCGCGGCGCCGTGCGCGACTGCGACCGCATCCTGGTGCTGGATGGCGGGCGCATCGCCGAGGAGGGCAGCTACGACGAGCTCATGGCCCGCAACGGCCTCTTCGCCGAGCTGGTAGAGCGCCAGATCGCGTATAACGTCAAGTGTATACACGCTGACCTGACGCTCCTATTATCTGTCAAGCCGTTTTTTAGCTGTTTTTCGCTGCC
>JBJEHN010000049.1:0-7671 GCA_051876105.1 Coriobacteriales bacterium
TACCGCTTCGTCCAGTGAACTACCCAGAACTACGTTCGACTTTGGGAAATCACCTAAATGATTTCAGGGGGTCTGCGAATCCTTAAGTGCGTTTGCTAAACGCACTTAAGGCCGATTCCGCCTCTTGGCATCGTTTACTAAACGCGATTAAGGCGAAAAATCGTTTAACGGACGCACCTAAGCTCCCGGGAAGGGGCCGAAATCATTTAACGGGCGCACTTAAGCCCCCTTGACCCCGCCGGTTAAACGTTGCCGCCGCGGCGCATCGTTTAACCGAAGGGCCTAAGCTCCCTTAACCCCTGCCGGTTAAACGTTGCCGCCGCGGCGCATCGTTTAACCGAGGAACCAAAGCAACGCCATCCTCCTCAGCTCAAAAACGTGCGAGGTATTCCCTGCGCGGCGGCTGACGGGCGGCAGTGCGCGAGCGTGAGGGAGGGAATTCCCTGCGCGGTGGCTGACGGGCGGCAGTGCGCGAGCGTGAGGGAGGGAATTCCCTGCGCGGCGATTGACGGGCGTCGTGATCAAATCGAGGCCCAGGGAATTCCCTGCTTGCGGATTCCCGAGCCAACCTATTCGTCAAGAGCTGGGGTTGTCTGGTCTTTCGCAGCTTGAGGGCCTTAGGTGCGAAAACGATAGCGACTTTTCTGCACGAGTTCTTGCAGCAGCGATGAAGTGACACGACTGCTGAAGGGACCGCGCCTACCATTACTGCAAGCACAGGGAGGACAGCAAGGGCTAGGCACCGAAGGCGCTGCTACCTTACGACCTTCGCCTGCTCTCCGGCATTCATGGCAAGGAAGTTCATCACCAGCGCCACCATGGCGTCCTTCTCCTCGGGCTTGCTTTCGGCGATCATCACCGTCACAGCCACAAGCGTGCTGTCGTCTATCGCCTTGCGCCCATCCACGAACAGGGCGTCGTTGCGGTCCAGAAGGTCCAGCGCCGCGGTGTAGCTCTGCACGATATCGAGAACCTGGCGCGTCTCAATGCTTTCCGGTATGCGTGCCATGACGCTTGCCACCTGCCCCAGTTGGCGAAGTCGGCGCTCGTTGGCGGCGTTGCCGTCGACGATGTAGCGGCGCAGCACGTCGGTCGCCCAGCGGCGGAACTCCACACCGCGCCTGGACTTCACGCGGTACCCCACGGAAAGGATCATGTCCAGGCCGTAGTGCTCGACGAGGTGGGTCTGCGTTTTCCCCTCGATGGCGCCGTGCCGAGTGGTTGTCGCAATTATTGCGACAACCACGTCTTCCTGCCCCGCGAGCTCCTCGCGCAAGGCGTTGTTGACGTGCTTGCCGATGGTCTTGACGTCGCGCCCGAACAAGGCGGAAAGCTGGGCGCGGCTCAGCCAGATCTCCTGCCGCGCTGCATCAACCTGCACGGGCAGTGTGACCTGGCCGTCTTCGGACTCGAACAAAACGATGCTATTCTCCACAGCCCTCACCGTCCTCGAAGGGAGCCGCAACCCGATCCCTGTGCATCAACGATATCCGATCATGCCCACTCAGGATAGCGCCTCTGCCATCTCGAGAAAACGACCGTGCACGTGCACTTCTTGAAACTGCCAGAGTTCGACCCTGTGGCAATGGCTGCACAGCAAGGCCATGACCAGGCGGGCGGAGCAGCCGTATAGTAGCAGGAAGCGATAGGCCTCGCAGCGGGAGCTGCACAGCGGAGCATGCGATCGGAGATACCGGCCGCATGCTCCGCCTCGACCTTGCGGGCGGCCAGGACCATGGCCTTGCCGGTCTTGATCTGCTCGGCTTCTCCTGGCGCTCTCTGGTCTGCTAAACTTACTCTTAACATTTGTTATGGGCAAGTTAGGAGTAGCATGCACGGGTACCGCTTTGCAGATGATATCGAGCTCGTGTGCGAGCTGTTGGAGATGACCGGGGCCGATCTCGCCCGCGAGCTCGGCGTCGCCCCGGTCTCGGTCTCTAGATGGAAGACCGGCGCGAGCCGCCCCTCCGAGAAGAGCACCGCAGCCTTCTACGACCTCGCCTTCGAGAAGGGCCTGAGGCTCAACCAGATAAAGGCGCAGCTCCAGCGCGAGCTCATCGGCAACAGGGGCCACGTGAGCGTCTTCCACGGCGCGAAGGGCGAGCTGGAGGGCGAGCTCTCACTCGAGCACTCGAAGCCCGGGAACGACTTCGGCCGGGGCTTCTACTGCGGCGAGAGCCTCGAGCAGTCCGCGATGTTCGTCGTGGGGTACCCGTCCTCGTCGATCTACATCCTCGACTTCGACCCCGAAGGGCTCGAACGGGCCGAATACGGCGTTGACCAGGACTGGATGCTCACTGTCGCCTGGTTCAGGGGAAAGCTGCGTTCTTACGCCGGCCACGAGCGCATAGATGCCCTTGCCTCCAGGGTCGCGAAAGCGGACTACGTCGTCGCACCCATCGCAGACAACCGCATGTTCGAGACCATAGACAGCTTCATCGACGGAGAGATCACAGACGTGCAGTGCCAGCACTGCCTCTCGGCCACCAACCTGGGTAGCCAGTACGTGTTCACGAGCGAGGCCGCGCTGAGGCAGGTGGCGATCACCGAGCACTGTTTCCTCGCAGGCCGGGAGAAGCGGCACTACCTCGAGTCGAGAAAACAGGAGCTGGCCGTTGGCAGCGACAAGGTGAAGGCTGCGCGCAGGCTGTTCCGCGGGCAGGGGCGCTACATCGAGGAGATCTTGTCATGAGGGGGCTCGACGAGGCAGGCCGCAAGCTCTGCAAGGCGCAGGCGGAGGTGTTCGCGGCGTCTACCAGGGCTAGCGAGAGCAGTTCCGCCGTCTTCGCGCGGCGCTTCATGCGCTCCGAGCTCGCCCGCAGGCTCGACGCCGGGAGCTTCATGTTCGAGGCGGGCAGCGCCGAAGAGTGCGTTCGGGAGGTTGAGGCAGCCTACGGCGGCAAGCCCTATGGCAGCGAGCGCTACTCTGCCGACGAGATGTACTGGATGGGCTACTTCTACCGGGTGTATTGCCTTTCTACAGGCAGCTCCAGCGCGGCCGCGTATGCGGTGGTAGGGGCTCGCGAGCTGCGGTCGCTGTACTACCCCTATCATTCGCTCGACATCGAGCAGGCGGTGCAGAGAGTGCGCGAGGCGAAGGGCGTCAGTGACGAGGATCTTGTTGCCAAGGGTGTGGCGATCCTCAAGAGGATCCGTCAAGGGCAGACGCTCTGAGGCCTGCGGGAGCCGGGGTACGAGGGCTCCCGTTCGTGTGACGCATTGAAGATGCCCGTAGCGCGGCGGGTGCCCCAATGCCAGCAGGGCCCGCGCGGGTGGTTCCGCGCGGGCCCTGGCATGCGGGAGGGGCGTTCGGGGGGTTGGCTCGCGCCTGATGCGCAGGCTGCTGGGAGCTACTTGGTGCTCAGCGTGACCTTCTTGCCGCAGTTGGCCTGCGTGAACAGCTTGGCGTAGGCCTTGAGCTTGGACTTGGGCACCACGACCTTGGTGATGCTGCTGCCCTTGAGGCTGCCGGCAACGGCGGACTTGGTGAGCTTGGTGCTCTTGACGGTGAGGGTCTTGGCGCTGGTCTTGTAGAAGGCGTACTTGCCCACCTCGGTGACGCTGCTGGGCAGGGTGATGCTGCTCAGCTTGGTGCACTTGGAGAACGCGGAGCGGCCGATCTCCCTCACGCCCTGGGCCACGGTCACGCTCTTGAGCTTGGTGCAGCCGCGGAAGGCGCAAGCGCCCACGCTGGTCACGCCCTTGGGGATGCTCACCTTGGTGACGGCGGTGTTGTTCTCGAACGCCTTGCTCGCCACGCTGGTGACCTTGTAGCTCACGCCGTCGATCTGGACGGTGGAGGGGACGGTGACGGCGGTGGCGCCCTCCGGCGCGGCGGTGTAGGCCACGGTGCCGGTCTCGCCGGCCGGGGTCACGACTTTCACCGTGGCGCCGGATGCGCTGCCGCTCTCGACGGTGACGGTGTCGCCGGCGCTGGGTGCGGGCTTCAGCTCGTAGGCAGCCAGGGTGCCGGAGACCTCGCAGGCGGCCAAGAGCATGGCGTTGCCGGTCTTGCTCTGCTCGGCGGGGATGAAGCACAGGCCCTCGGGCGAGACGTCGCCCTGGATGGCGTCGTCGAACTCGCGGGAGTTGATGTAGTTCACGTACGTGGCGTTGGCGGGGTCGGTGATGTCGTAGACCATGATGCCGCCGATGCGCTCGAGCGCGACGAAGGCGTAGGTCCTGCCGCCCACGGTGCCGGTGACCACGGTCTCGGGCTCGGGGCCCTTCTTGCCGGAGCGGTTGTCCAAGCTGGTCTTGTCGTTGGAGCAGTTGAAGAAGGCGGGCAGCTTGGCTGCGGTGACCTCCTCGATGCCGCTGCCGCTGTCAAACACCAGGTTCAGGCCGTTTTCCGTGGCCTCGTAGATGGAGAAGGAGCGCCCGCCGAAGACGTAGGCCTTGCTCTGGTCCAGGCCGTCCCACTTGGCAGCGTCGAACCAGACGACCTTCTTGTCGAGGGTGACGTTGCCGGTGGGGGAGGTCACGTCCTCGTACTCGTTGTCCAGCCCCTCCCAGTCGGCGCGGCTGTCACCTTCGTTGGCGGTGAGCAGGTAGGTCTTTCCGCCGATGGTGGCGGTGCTGATGCCGTCGGGCATCTTGATACCGAACACGTTCTCGTAGTTCTTCAGCTCGATGGCGTCGTTCTTCTGCAGGTCGACCTTAGTGGTGCCGTAGTCCTGGAAGCCCAGGGGGTACACGCCGGTGAAGGCGTCCTTTGCGATGTCAAGCACGGCGACGGCGTTGGCCTCCTGGAGGGAGACGTAGGCCGTGCCGCCGCTGACGGCGATGTACTCGGGCTCGAAGTCGGTGGAGGGCTTGGTGTCCTTCTGCACGAGCACGCCGGCGGCCGTCAGCTCATCGCGCTTGGAGTCGAAGTCGTCGAAGTACACGGTATTCGCGGTGAGCGCGTTGCCCTCGCCGAGTTTCACGATGCTCACGGAGCCCTTGGGGTCGACCTTGCCCTCGGCGTTGCCTTCGCGTGGCTCGCCTTCGTCGGCGGTGAGGATGGTGGAGCCGTCCGCCCAGGTCACCATGTCGGGCTGCACGCCGACGGTCGCGGTCGAGAGCAGCTCGAGGGAGCCATCCTCCTTGCAGGAGAGCAGCGCCACGCGGCCGGCGTCGCTGTAACCCTCGGCCTGCAGGGCGACGGCGAGCTTGGTTCCGTCGGGCGAGACGGCCACGCTGGTCATGTCGCCGTAGGCAAAGCCCTCGGCGCTGACCATGGCCTTGAGGTCGTACTCGGTGCCGTTCAGGGTGGCGACCTTCTCGCCTGCCAACTGGCTATTGAGGTCCACGGCGATGAGCTTGCCCTTCACGCCGCTGACTGCGTAGGCATAGCCGTTGGCAGCGTTGTACTGCACGATCTCGAGGCTGCCGCCGTCGGCGTTCATGGCGCCGGAGTTGTAGCGGCCCACGAGGCTCATGCTCAGCGGGGAGTTGGCGTTGTCAAAGCCTGAGACGCGCGCGCTGCCGGCGACCACTGGGGTGTAGGCGGGCTCGGCGGTGGCGACGGCGGCGTAGGTGGAGGTGGGGTCTTCTGCGCCGGTGCCGATGGTGGCGTAGGCGGCGGGGGCGGTTGAAGCTGCCAGCGCGCAGGCCAGCAGACAGCTCGTTGCTCGTTTCATACTCTCTCGGTGCTCCTTTCAAAGCGGATTGAATGGAGCCCTCGTCCCTCGGAGCCCCATCGCCTTGAATCCTAGGAAACGTTTTGCAAAGACCTCTACCTGCAGACTGTAAAGACTCTGCAAGGACAGTAGTCGACCATCATCGACAAAGCTTCCACCCTGCTGTTCCTGGGCAGCAAGTCCAACAAGACGAACAAGGAGATAGCCGAGCAGATAGGCAAGGCGACCGTCCACAACACCGCCGTCACCGAGAGCCACGGCCAGCAGATCCAGAATGTAGAGATCCCGGTCGCTGAAGCCGCCCCGCTGCTTGGAGTTGAAGAGCGAGATGTTTGCGACGACGTCTCCCATGTAAGCCAGATAGCTGCGCATGCTGTAGTAGATGCCCTGCTTTGAGTAGATGTCCTTGTAGATGAATGCGAGAGGCAGGGGGTTCCCTGCCTCTCTGGGGTGATCTGCTGGCGGCGGCGGAACGCTTAGGCTTCGCTCTTGGTGTAGCTGCCGTCTTCGGCCGGCTTGAACCAGGTGATGGTGCCGGCTGCGTCGTCGTAGATGGCGATGTCGCCGGTGCCGTCGTTAGCCTCGACCAGGTAGCTGTGCTCCAGCGCGGCGTCGCCTTCGACCAGCGCCAGGACCTCGGGCTCGTAGCCAGCGTCGATCTTGGTGAAGAACAGCTGGAACAGGTCGCCGTTGATGATGCTGTCCTTGGCGGCCAGCCTGGAGTTGAGGTACACGCCGGTGTGACCAGGCTGGTAGCTGCTGTTGAGCGTGCTGTTGGACAGGCCGCTGATGAAGATCTCCGGGTTGTAGAAGATGATCAGCTCAGCCGCGATGGACGAGTCGATGTCCGTGATCCCCAGGCGCTTGAGCTGCTCCTGCTTTTCAGGGCAGTTCTTGGTGTTGGTGCCGGGATGGCCCTTGTAGTAGTAGGCGAACTCGTCGCCGTAGTACTACATCACGAAGCGGGCGAAGGGCTCGAAGTTGGTCTCGAGGTTCACGCGCGTGCCCATGAGCACCATGATCTTCTTGCCCTGCTCCTGCGCGCTGGCGAAGAGCTGGTCGCTCAGATGGAAGGCGGCCTTGAAGGCCTCGCTGTTGCCCAGGGCCTTGATGCTCTTGGTCTTGCTGACCTTGGCCTTGCCCTTGTAGCTCATGGTGGCGCTGAGCTCGATGCGGCTGATGCCGGCGCCTTTGAGCGCGGAGAGCTTGCCCACGGTGACGGTGGCCTTGGTGCTGTTGACCTTGGTCTGGGCGATCATCACGCTGTAGATGCCCTGGGTCTTCTGCGCGGGCGTGACTGCGACCTGCGCGGCCTCGGCGGCCTGCGCCTGCTGCGGCCCGAGCGGCTGGCCGGCAGGCGCCGCAAGCGGTGCGGCGAGCCCGGCGGTCAGCGCGAGCGCGCCAGCCGCAGCGAGCGCCGCAAAGTGCGTTGTTGCTCTCATTTCGTACTCCCCCGTTGTGGTTCGTGCCCCCTCAGGCACGTTGCGGGCATTGTGCCAAGCCCAAGGGCGCCCGAGCGCACAAAACAGCGCTCGTTAAAATGAGAGCGCGGCAGTGCTCCTAGCCCGGCGCTGCTCGCAGCCACGGCGCGCAAGGCGGGCGGCTCATGCTTCAGGGGGTATATTCGCGCTGCAGACTGAATCATGTCCAGTAGGGGATGTGCTCCCCTAGCGCACGGCGTATCGTGCACCCAGTCGCCAACCCTCAGACGGCATTAGCAACTGCCGAATCCAAACCACTCCTTTTCGATCGCGGCAGGCGCACCCAAGCCCGGACGACCCCCTAGACGTCCGGGCTTGTTTTTTGCGCTGTTGGACGAGGATGGAGCCCCCTCTCTCGTCATCCTGAGCGGAGGCGCGTAGCGCCGGAGCCGAAGGATCTCGAGTTGAGCTGCGAGACATGCCGCATCGCCTGCGGTGGCGCTTGCAGATGCGAGGGGGCCCTCGTCTGAGAGCCCCCATCGAGTCGTTCGTCTCGGCTGCCGCCTACCGCACGCGCACGGTGACCTTCACGGTCTTGGTGGCGTCGCCGCAGGTGACCTTGACAG
>JBJEHN010000050.1:0-1714 GCA_051876105.1 Coriobacteriales bacterium
CCGGAAAGGCACATCAGGCAGCGCTTCAGCTCGGCCTTCCTCTCCGGCGCGACGTCGGGCGACCTCAACAGCAGCATCGAGCAGCACTTGAGGACCCTGTTCATGTAGGTGTCCTCGGCGTACTCGTCGTAGACGCAGGCGATCTCGCGGTGCTGTGCGAGCCTGAGCCGCGCCGTCCCCTGCATGTCGATATGGCCGCGGACCCCCAGGATGTCCTCGCTGACCTCCGAATAGGCCTTGTCGAGCCCCCTCTTGCGCTGGGTGCTGATGCCGAGCGCCAGTATGGCGGCAAGCAGGTCCTCGACCCTGTCGAACTCCTCGACGGCGAGCTTCCTGCACTCGGCAAGGCTCACCGCGCGGAAGGCGTAGGCCATCATGCAGTAGATGTTCTTGATGACCACCCTGTCCTCGGCGACAGCAGGCATCAGAGCAGCGCCTCCAGCTTGGCGACCTTCGCCTCGGCCGTCTTCCTGTCGTCGAACCAGTACTCCCTGACCAGGGGGACGAGCTCGTACTTGACGATGGCGTCGACGCAGCCGGGCTCCTTCTCCTTGTCCCTGCAGAAGTAGCTGTGCCCGATGCGGAAGCCCTCCCCCAGGGTGGGGTCGTCGGCGATCTTGGCGTTGAGCTTCCTCACCGCCTCGACAAGGGCCGGCATGCGTTTGTCGAGGCAAGCCTCAACTCGCTCCTTGAAGGCGCTGTTGTCGAGCGCGGGCTCCATCTCGAAGAAGGCGAACCTGCGCCGCAGCGCGTAGTCGATGAGGGCGAGGCCCCTGTCGGCCGTGTTCATCATCCCGATGATGGTGAGGTTCTTCGGCACGCTGAACATGCGCTTGCCGGCGGTGAGCAGCAGCTCCTCGCCGCGGTGGCTGTCCTCGATGAGCATCAGCAGCTCGCCGAAGACCTTGGAGACGTTTGCCCTGTTGATCTCGTCGATGATGAGGAAGTACTCGTTGCCCGCGTCGGCTGCGGCCCTGTCGCAGAAGCGCACGAAGGGGCCCTCCTCGATGGCGAAGCCGCCCTGGGCGTTCGGCCTGAAGCCGATTACGAACTCGTCGTAGGATGTGCTCTGGTGGAACTGGACCTTCTGGACGCGGGCTTCGTCCTTGCGCCCCATCAGCGCCCACGCGAGCCTCTCGGCTGCAAAGGTCTTGCCGGTTCCGGGAGCTCCTTGGAGGATGATGTTCCTCTTCGCCTTGGCGAGGCCCTTCAGGTCCTCGAAGTCGCCCGCGTCCATATAGACCTCTGCGAGGAAGTCGGCGTCACTGTAAAGCTCGGATTGATTCGCGCTGTCTCCTGCATGCGGGCAGGCGGGCTCTGAGCCGCTTTCGGCATGGGCGTCGGGGAGCACTCCGTCGATCATCAGCGCGTCGTAGAGCTCGGGCCTGATCTTCCAGCAGAAGGTGCCCGGCTGCCCTTTGGCGGCACTCCGCCCCAGGAAGGGGATGCTCCAGAACTGCTCCTTGCCGTCGCTCTTGACCTCGGCAGGGATGCCCGCCTTCTCAACGACCTTCTCCCCGAGGGTTCCCCCGAGCGAGACGTAGTGGCTTGGGTGCTCCCCGAACGCCTCTGACATCTCCTTGCAGGTTGCTTGGCCGCCAAGCTCGGCCATCCGCGAGAGCATCGTCATCGTGTCATGGGTGAATACGTCGACGTCCTTGATCAGCTCCGCCCAGTCCTCGGTCGTGAGGCCGGGGTCGTAGACCTCCGGCAG
>JBJEHN010000051.1:0-1673 GCA_051876105.1 Coriobacteriales bacterium
GCACTGCTTCTCCATCGTCACAGGCGCCATGATCGCTCCCTTCTCGCGCCCTTTTAGCTTGATTGTACGGCGTTTTTCCGTACTTTCAAGACCTTTGCGGGCCGTTCTTGATGCTCCCCGTCGTCTCACCTGTTTTAGACCCTGCGGATGCGGACCTTCATCTTCGCCCCCACCCCTATGTCGATGTCGAGGTTGGTGACCAGGCCCTTTACGCTTATGTCGCCGTAGACCAGCTTGATGACCTGGCCTATCTCGATGGGCTGGTAGTAGCACTCGAACTCGTAGAAGACACGCTTGCTGTTGAGCTTCTCCAGCTTGGCCTTGGCCTTGCTGCTGAGGAAGCTTTTGATGGAGGCGGCGGTCTTGCCGCTCACCTCGTCCACCGTGTAGTGCTGGGTGACCCACTTCCCTATCCGCTGGTACGAGCGCGCCTCCTTGGAGGAGAGCGCCGCTTTGCCTACATAGGTGGTCTTCTTCTTGGCCTCGGTCCTCGTGTAGGTGCACACAACCCTGTTGGGGATCTCCTTGAGGGAGTTGGTGATGTCCACGCCGGAGACGATGACGGAGCTCGCATCTGCCTGGATGGCGGCGACGGCGTCCTTGGCCTTGGCGCTGGGGCGGCGGTAGGGCTGCAGCACGGTGTGGCCCAGCGGGCTCACCGCGATCTCGCCGCCCACGCAGTCGGCCAGGTACTGGAGCACGCTCATCGGCGTCTCGCCCACGTCGAAGACCTTGTTCTTGCTGGCGGTGCCGTCGCGCACACCGGCGATCCTGCCCCAGCCGCCCAGGGCCTTGAACACGGCCTTGTACTCGTTGCTGAACTTGCGCCCCTTGCGCACCTTCCACTGGGTAGCGAGCACGTCGTCGACATGGCGCGCCAGGGCGGAGCGCAGGGTGAGCGTTCCCCTGCAGTGGCCGCGCTCGTAGTGCGTGCTGGCCGTGAAGTAGCAGGTGGCGAGGCATATCTCCCTGACCTCGCCGTTCAAGCGCGGGCAGTACCAGACGCGGATGAGATGCTCCTGCTCCGCTGCCTGTGGGTCCATGTCGCCTAAGGTGAGCTTACCGCTGACCTTGAGCTCAGAGTTGTAGTCGAACGAGAGCGTGCCCCCGGTGACGCCCTCCAGGTAGCCGAGCGACTTATTGATGTCGCGGCAGCTGACTTTCTCGAAGCGGAAGGAGTCGACGCGGCCGGAGGCGTTCCAATCGAATGCCATGGGCTACGTCACCTCCGTCATGCTGACGCTCAGGCTGTAGATGCCAGCGTCTTCCTTGCTGAGGGAGACGGACTGCACCGCCACCCTGTACATGCCGCCATCAGGCGTCCTTAAGCAGCAGACGCCCTGGGCGTCCGCCAGCCTGTCCCAGCCCTCACGCGCGGCATGGGCGCCGCCGTATTGGTCGGAGCCCTCCAGGACCTTGGCGCTGAGGGTGACAGAGGTGCTGGTGCCGTCGCCGTAGAAGGCGATCTGCTTCTTGCGGCCGAATGGCAGCGCCGTCTCCACTGAGGCCGAGCTCTTCACGTCGATGCCCGCGCCGGCCCACGCGATGGCGCACAGCCCCGTGTCCGCATGGGAGTTGAGGCGGTAGCCCGCTACGCTGAGCGAGGTCGTGGCCTCGTCCGTGCGCACGCTCCTGTAGGTGGAGGCTTTCGCCTTCACCGTGAGCGCCGTGCC
>JBJEHN010000052.1:0-1662 GCA_051876105.1 Coriobacteriales bacterium
TCAGAGCCAGCTATAACAATGTCAAGGGATTACTGAGACATTTTTATAAGACCTTTGAAAGTTGAATATGAGATAAAGACAGTCGTTTTACAGCCATTGAAGGCATGCTTTGTCAAACCCCTGCCCGGGGGCTGTGAGAGAAGTCTGCGGTTTTAGGACGAGCTTACCGCGCGTCCTCTGGCTTTGCCGACTGAATCGACGGCCTGGGCTCGTAGGCTCTTTGCTCCTTCATGACCGCAAGGATGACCCCTGCGAGCTTCCTGGCCACGCCTGAGAGCGCCACGTAGTGGTGCTTGCCTCGCGCGATCATCGAGTCGTAGTAGTCTCCGAAGTACGGGTCGTATATGCGGGCCTTGTCCGCTGCCTCCATGAGCGCGTAACGCAGGTATGACGACCCCGCCTTGGACATGCGGTTCTGTGTGCTCTCGAACTGCCCTGAGTCGTTCTTGCTGGCGTCGATGCCGGCGAATGCGATGACCTTCTTGGGGCTCTCGAAGCGCTCGGCGTCCCCGAGCTCACCCGTGATCATGGCGGCGAGTGTGTCGCCGATGCCCGGGACCGTCGTGAGCCACTTGCCCGGGGTCTCCTCCAGGAGCCTCGAGATCTCGGCCTCGAGCTCGTCGATCTGCTTGTCGAGATGCTCGATGAGGGCCACGATGTGGCTGATCTCGAACGCGAGCGTCGAGGAGGCGAACTGGACGCCGACGGAGTCCCTGGCTGCAGCCTTGACGGCCTCGGCCTTCTCCCTCCCCAGGCAGCCCCTGCTGCCCTCCTTGATGCGCTTGGTGATGGTGCGGATGTCCGTTGCGGCGATGCCGGCGGGCGTTGGGTCGGCCTTGAGCAGGGCTTTTGCCGCCCCGCCGTACATGTCCGAGAACAGGGAGCCGAACTCGGGGAACACGCGGTCGATGACGGCCGTGCACTTGTTCTTGAGCATGGTCTGCTCCTTGACCAGGTGCCGACGGTAACGCGCGAGCTGCTTGAGCCCGTCGGTTGTCTCGATGGTCGTCGGGGAGGCGGTGATCTCCTTCTCCTTGGCGAACTTGGCGATCAGGAAGGCGTCGATGGCATCAGTCTTGGTCTTGCGCAGCGTGTCGGACTTGCGGAACGCGTTGATGAGCACAGGGTTCACGACGGCGACGTCGAAGCCGTGGTCGACGAGGAACACGTAGGCCGCCATCCAGTAGTGTCCGGTGGCCTCCATGACAACGATGCTGTCATCTGCCTTGACGCCGAGCTCCGTGAGCCGGCGCAGCAAGCTGGAGAACCCCTCGAAGCTGTTGGTGAAGGAATAGGGGTTGCCGGCTGGTGTGCCGTCCTTCTTCAGGACCCCGACGACGTGCTCGTACTTCGCGATGTCGATACCGATGTAGTGCAAGACTTCCTCCTTAGCTCCAAGGGTGGAGGAGTCCTTCCAGACACCGCAGCATACATCCTCGTTGGATATGCGATCCTTTCGACCATCCAGCCTGATTCATATCCCGCTGCGGGCTGGAGGCGCAACTCTCTGAAACAGGACTTAATCCCAGGAAGGATAAGTGCGCCCTCCACCCAATTACACGCCCTTTATCTCATGTTCGCGACAACAAGAAAAGAGCGCGGCCACAGCGTTGGAAGTGGTGGGTGCCACACCCTCAAACCGTGGCAGATTGAATATACGAG
>JBJEHN010000053.1:0-1651 GCA_051876105.1 Coriobacteriales bacterium
GAGGAGCGCTGCCGCCTAGGCTAGACCCCTACCACACAAACTACCGAAGCCTCCGTTTTTCAGGCCCTCCTGGATTCCTGTAGTCATATAGCGTTTGCGGATGTTGGCGGGTATGACCTTGGGGATCTTTAGCTCCTTGCAAGCGAGCTCAATGCGGCTAGCATAGCCTCCGCGTGACATCACCAGCGGATTTCCCGAGTTGTCCACATAGAGGAAGAGGTAGTGGGCGATCGCCGCGTCCGCCCTCTCTCGCACAGGTTCGGTGATTCGCGCAGCTGCCTGCAGGAGGCGGTGGATCTCCTCTGTGACCTGGACCGTCTTGAAGGCCTTGCCGGAGGTCTTCCTGCAGACGCGCACCGCCTTGACCCCGTTGCGCGGCCCCGCGTCGATGTCGGCGGCCCTCAGGCCGCACACCTCGCTCGCGCGAAGGTCGGTGAGCGCCTGGACGACGAAGGCGATGTAGGCGAGCTCGTCCATGAGGGATTCGCCCGCTTTCTCCTCGAGCTTGGCTGCGAGCATGGCGAGGTGCTCCTCGCTCACCGCACCCACCTCCTTGCTGCTGCTTCGGTCACGTTCTGCGCTCGTCGTTTCCAAGAGAAGCCAGCAGCCGGGTTGCACCTCGAACCCCTCCTCCTCGCAGTGCTCGAGGAAGCCCTTGAGGACGGACTTGATTATCTGGGCGCTTATTGCTGCCTTGCCACTAGGCAGCACGCCGCGAACCATGCGCGGCGTTACCATGTAGGTACTGCCCTCAATCATCTCGCCCTGTGAAATTGCAAGTGCGAGACGCTTGATTGTGGGGAGATGGGCACTGGCGGTTTTAACAGACTCCTCCAGCCAAGCCCACCGCATTAAGACCGCCTCCATCTTGTGATCTTCCATGCTGCAGTCGAGAAGAAACGGACGCCCCTCGTCGACCGAGGAGTTCAGAGCTTCGTCGGCGTTTGGGTAGGCGATTATCTTGGGAAACGCAGGCAAAGGGTCGAGTGGCTCGTGCAGTGCGCATCGGTAGCCTTCTAGCCAATGCCTTGTGATGTATTGATGAGTTAGACCCCGTGGCGGCAGCCCCGCCTCGAATGTGAAGGCTGTCTGATCCTCCGGCAGGATGTCCATGAGGTACAAGTAGAAGAACCTGCACTGCTTCAGGGTGTCTCGCTGCGCGGATTTGCTTGGGCTGTTGTCGCGGAACCACTCGAGTTGGCTGCCAAACGTGGCGGGCGTGAAGTCAGAAAGGCTCTCAGGGATGAAGCCGAGGCTCTCGGCGAAGTGACCGAAGAAGAAGGGGGTGTAGGGGGTGTAGGGGCAGCGGCCGGAGGCGAGGAAGCCGTCGAGCAGGCCGGTGCAGAAGGGGCTGGCGCAGTCGAACCTGATGATAGAGCAGTCACCTTTAGTGACACGTGCGATCCTTACGCGCATGAACCCGTCGTCTTCGAGCGCTTCGGCGATGACGGCGCCAGATGATCGCAATTCGCGGAGCATCCCCTCGGTTTTCGCCGCCCAATCGAAGAAGGGATGTGACTCATAAAATCCAGTCCTGAGCGCTGCAAACGTCGCTGCCTGCAGATAAGCCGTTCCGTTGGTGTGTGTGCCCAGCTTCTTTTTTGCGAGGCACTCTAAGTCACAAGTCGAGATGCCGTCATGATGAGGCGAT
>JBJEHN010000054.1:0-7280 GCA_051876105.1 Coriobacteriales bacterium
TAGGCCTGCTCGAACATCTTGGTGAACATGAGGCTGAAGATCATCGCGCCCAGGACGTCGAAGGTGGAGGTTCTTGGCGTTCAGGCAATTCTGTGATTATTTTAATTAGAGAGTTATAACCACCAGGCAAAACGTCTGGAACCACCTATCCAAATAGTTTCAAGACAGCAAACGCCGTCTAGCCCCCTATCTTGGACAGAGCTGCACGCTAGAGGCGGCGCTACTCGCGCTTGCGGGGGCGGGCGCCGAGGGTGCTCAGCAGCATGCCGGCGCACAGCAGCAGCAGGCCCAGCCACACGACGCTGATCAGGCGATTGACGCGCACGTCCAGGTGGATGCTGCCGTCAGCGGAGTTGACGCCCTGGTACACGACGAAGAGGTCCTCCTGCGGCAGGCCGATCACGCCAGCGTTGTACTTCTGCTGCTGGGTGGCCGCCACGATGACGATCTGCGGGTTGACGCGGCCCAGGTAGTTGCCGTCCTTGTAAACGGTCATCTCGATCTGGTACTCCACGCTGGTGTAGTCGCTGGACATATGGGCGTCTCCGCCGGCAAACTCAAGCTCGTAGTCGCTCACGGCAAAGCGCTCGGAGCAGGTGCCGGTGGCCTCGTCATAGGGCAGGTAGCCGCTGCGCTCAGTGACGTACATCGAGCTGCCCACCATGCCGATGAGCATCACGCCCAGCGCCATATGCGTGATGGCGCTCCCAACGCGCTCAAGGCTCGGGCGGCTCTTGGGCGCAGGCGCGGGAGCGGTCTCGCCCTCCTGGCCCTCCCCTGCCGCGATGCGGCGCAGCTGGCGCAAGGGCGGCAGAACCTGGAAGAGGCTGGTGAAGATGAGCAGCGATGCCACGGCAAAGGAGAACAGCGCCAGGCCGTTGTAGTACGGAGCGGGGCCCTGCTCTAGCACGAGCTGTGCCACGGAGTCGCCGGCCTCGACCGTGGCGTTGTACGCCGGCACCAAGACGAGCGCCCAGTAGGCCGCCAGCGCGGCGAAGAGCACGAGCGCGAACACCGCTGGGACGCGCGCCTTGCGCACGAAGGCCCGTGGGCTGGTCTTGCACCAGCCCAGCAGCGGGCAGGCGGCAAGCACCAGCAGGAAGAGCGCGCCTATTGGGCGGGCCAGCAGCTCGTAGCTGCCGCTGGCGATGCTCTGCCCGCCAAAGGGGAGCCAGCTGGGCAGGGCCTGCGCCACGGTGAGGTAGCAGAGCACCACGGTGAGCACGACCATGAGGACGTTGTTGACGAAGTACGCACCGTCGCGGCTGATGAGGCTCTCTATCTCGGGCGCGTCCTGCGCGGGGGCAAAGCTCTTGCGGCGCGCGACGCAGCCCACGGCCCCGGCGGCGGCGCTCAGGACGATGAGCGCGGCGAAAAGCACCAGGCTGGTTGGGTCGCCAGAGAACGCGTGAACGCTCTGGATCAATCCGCTGCGGCTGATGAACGTTCCAACAATGCAGAAGCAGAACGCCAGGCTGGCGCACATGACGGCCCAGCAGCGAAAGATCCCGCGCTTTTCGCACAGCGTGAAGCTGTGGATGAGCGCCACACACATCAGCCAGGGCAGCAGGGACGCGTTCTCAACCGGGTCCCAACCCCAGTAGCCGCCCCAGCCCAGCACCACGTAGGCCCACACGGCGCCCAGGCCGATGCCGGCGGTGAGGAAGAGCCAGGCGGCCAGGGCGTAGCGCTTGCTGCGCAGCACCCACTGCTCGCTGGGCTGGTTGCAGATGCAGGCCGCGATGGCATAGGCAAAGGGCACGGTGAGGCCCGCATAGCCCAGGAACAGCATGGGTGGGTGGATGGCCATGGCCCAGTGCTGCAGCAGGCTGTTCATGCCGTGGACGGAGGCGGCAGCGGTGAGGGAGCCGTCTTCGTTGAAGTAGCTTGAATCAGTGAGCGTGAAGGGCATGTTGTCAGGCGAGAAGAGCAGCACGCCCAGGAAGGCGGCCAGCACCACCTGCATGACGAGCACGGCCATGTTGTCGAGGGCCTCCGTCTTGCCCATGCCCGAGAGCGGCCAGTGGCCGGACAAGCTGCTGCCGGCGCTGGTGGCGGTGGGCTTGGTGGCCAGCCTGGCGGGCTTCCTCACGGCCTTCCTCATGGTGCCGCCCGTCAACGGCGCCAGCGTGAGCGGGGCCGCGCTCATCGGCGGGCAGATGGTGGCCAACAAGCTGCTCATCTCGCAGAAGATCTTCTTCTTCCACATGCCAGTGGCCATCGTGAGCTTTGCGGCCCTGTGCTTTGCGGCCTATTACAGCGCGCGCTACCTGGCCACCCGCAACGAGCGCTTTGACACCTGCGCCCGCACCGCCATGGAGGTAGCGCTCCTCTTCGTGGTGCTCACCATGATCACGGGCGAGATGTGGACGCGCTTCGAGTGGGGCGTGTGGTGGACCTGGGACCCGCGCCTGACCACCTACCTGGTGCTCATGCTCGTCGTCATCGCCTATATGGTCATGCGCGGCATGGTCGACGAGCCGGAGCGCCGCGCGGCGTTTTCCGCCGTGGAGGCGATCATCGCCTTTGTGGACGTGCCCATCTGCCTGCTCATTACGCGCATGATCCCCTCCTCGCTGCACCCGGCGCGCTGCCCGAGGGCGTTGAGGAAGGCGCAAGCGTCGTGCTGACCGGCGCGCTGCAGCAAGACGCCAGCTTCCTGGCCAGCGAAGTAGCCCTGCAAGCCTAAACCGCGCGTGCGGCGGCTTGGAGGACGTGCTTCATCAGGACGCTGGTGGTGACGGCGCCGACGCCGCCGGGGACGGGGGTGATGGCAGCCACCAGCGGCTCGACCTCGTCGAAGCGCACGTCGCCGCAGAGTTTGCCCTTCTCCTCGCTCCAGCCGATCCCGACGTCGATGACGGTCTGCCCGGCGCTGAAGTACTCGGCGCCGATCGTCTCCATGCGGCCGGCGGCAACGACCACGATATCCGCCTGGCGCGTGAGGGCGGGGGCGTCTGCTGTGCGCGTGTGGCAGATGATGGGCGTGGCGTTGGCCTGCATGAGCATCATGGCCACCGGCCGCCCGATGACCAGGCTGCGGCCGATGACGGCGGCGCGCTTGCCCTCGCACTCGATGCCGTAGTGGCGCAGGATCTCCATGCACGCGGCGGCCGTGCACGGCGCAAAGCCCTCGCCGCTGCCGGCAAACACGGTGGCCAGGCTGCCGCGGGTGATGCCGTCGACGTCCTTTGCGGGGCTGAGCAGAGCCTCTGCCGCCTCTTGGTCCAAGTGCCGCGGCAGAGGGCGGAACATGAGGATGCCGTGGACGGCGGGGTCTTCGTTGAGCGCGAAGATGGCGCCTTCGAGCTGCTCCTGGCTGCATTCAGCCGGCAGCACGACGCGCTTCACCTCGACGCCGCAGGCCTCGGCGCGCTTGAGGGCGCCGCGCTCGTACGAGAGGTCGTCGTCGCGCTCGCCTACGCGCAAGATGCCGAGCCCTGGCACCACGCCGCCCGCCCGCAGCCGCTGCGCCTCCGCCAGCACCTGGGCGTTGATAGCCGCCGCCACGTCCTTTCCGCTCAAGATCTCTGCCATCCGCTGCTCCTTACGCCCTCAGCTGGGCTTCTACTTCTGCTACCACCTTGTCGGCCTGCTCTTTACCCCAGTTCAGCAGCTGCTGGGCACGCTCGTCGAGCTCGGCGGCGTGGGCACGGTCTTGCATCAGCTTGGTGTTGACGAAGACGTTGAGGCTGGCCGCCTGCAGTGCGCCGCTTGCGATGGCGGCACCGCATCCAGCGTCGCTCAGCGCCAGGCGCGAGCCCTTGAGCGCGTACTCGCCGCACAGCTCCACAACCTTCACGCAGCACTCCATGATCTGCAGCGGCACCTCACAGCACTCAACCAGGCAGCCCTCCATAACCTGCTGCTTATGGGCGCGCTGCTCTTCGGTCTCCTTGGGCAGACCGTACGCGGCGGAAAGCGGCACGAACACCTCTGCGTCGCGCGCCACCAGGCCCAGCAGCTGCTCCTGCAGCTGCGCAGAGCGCGCGTTGAGGGCGAGCACCTCTTCCTCGACTTCCGCATAGCGCGGCTTGCCCACCGTGAGCGAGCCCACCATGTTGCCCAGCGCGCAGGCCATCGCCCCCGCCAGGGCAGACGCTCCCCCACCGCCGGGCGCCGGCTCCTTAGAAGCCAGCACAGCCACAAACTCCCTGCAGCTCAAGTCCACGCTATCGCCCACAACGTTCCTTTCTCGCTACAGTGTGACAGTGTCTTTCAAACGCAAAGCAAACTCCTCTGCCGTCATTTCGACCAAGCGAACGAAGTGAGCGCGTGGAGAAATCTCGGGTTGAGCCGGCGAGACCGCAGCTCGAGACACGGTCACGCGGGTCAACCTGAGATTTCTCCACTCCGGCGCTGATCGCGCCTCCGGTCGAAATGACGGCCCAGAGGCTACGCTTTTGCTGCATCACGGAGCGACGCAGTCCCAGGTTTCTTGCATCGCGATTCTACCGCGGGGTGCGGGTGCTAGTCGGCGATGTCTGCGAGCGCGGGGGCTAGGACGGGCAGCTGCTCGGCGTAGTCGGGGTGGCGCTCGAGGATGAAGCGGGCGAAGACGAGGGCGCAGACGTTGAGCGTGGCCTGCACCTGCTCGGGGTCGACGCGGGCCTCGCGGCGCTTGTTGGCCACGAGCGCGGCATCGCGCAGCTTGTGCATGGCCTGGTTGATGTAGCCGTCGACCTCGAGCATCTCGCGCTCGATACCGGTGGCCTCCAGGATCTGCTTGACGTGCTTGTTGTCAACAGTAGCGGTGCCGTAGGCCAGGCGCTTGAGGTAGCGGCGGCTGTTGATGCGGGTGACGTCCACATCCGTCTTCGCGATCTGCATGAGGCAGGCAACCAGGTCCTTGAACTGGGGTTTCTCCAGCCAGGCGGTGTCAAAGCCCTCCACCTGCTTGAGCTTGCGCGTGGATACGCCGGTGATCTTGTCCTTGGCCCTGCCCTTGAAGAAGTCCATGAGACCCATGCTGTGCCCCCCTCGCACGCCAGTAATGGCAGCATGGTAGCGCAAGACCCCGCGCGGCAACAGGGCACGCCGCCGCCAGCAAGCGCTCGGACCAGCCCGCCATTTGCGGAGCTTTGTACCCAAGTCAGGCAAAGAAAACGGCGCAGCTTGGAACAGCAGCGCTACCATTGAGCCCATTGCATCTGCCAGCTTGCCAACGCAAAGGGAGCGCGCGTGAAGGTTTTCGACTGCCATTGCCATATCTACCCGGAGAAGATCGCTGCCGTGGCGGCCGAAAGCGTTGGCAAGTTCTACGACCTGGAGGTGTACTCCAGCATGCCCACGGGCGATGACCTGCTGCGCTCGTGCCAGGGCACTCCCATCAGCCGGCACATCGTGCACTCTGTGGCCACCAAACCCTCCAACGTGGAGAGCATCAACAACTTCATTGCGGAGGAATGCCGCAAGCACCCGGAGTTCACGGGCTTTGCCACCATGCACCCAGACTACCCCGATCCCGAGCGCGAGATCGAGCGCGTGATCGGGCTGGGGCTCAAGGGCCTCAAGCTGCACCCAGACCAGCAGCGTGTGAACGCGGACGACCCGCGCCTGATGAACATCTACGCGATCATCGAGGGCCGCCTGCCGCTCATGCTGCACTGCGGCGACCCACGCCCCGAGGTGCAGTTCTCGCACCCCTCGCGCGTGAAGCGCGTGCTGCAAGCCTTCCCGGGGCTGGTGGTGGATGCAGCGCACCTGGGCGGCTGGGGCGTGTGGGACGAGGCCTGCGACCTGCTGGCGTGCGAGCGCTGCTACTTCGATGTCTCGAGCACGCTGGCCTTCTTGCAGCCCAGCGAGCTGCGCCGCATCGTGCGCCGCTACGGCGCTGAGCGCGTGATGTACGGCTCGGACTTCCCCATCTGGAGCCCGCTCAAGGAGCTGGAGACGCTGGAGGCCGCCGGCTTCAACGACGACGAGCTCGAGCTGATGCTGGGCGCCAACTGCGAGCGCTACCTACGCCAGGAGCTCTAGCAACAACGCTTCCTGCTGGTCTCCAAGACGCAAGGCGCTGTGCAGTCGCAAGCACCCACACAGGGTGGCCCAGGCGCTTAGCTGTTCGTAGCCTTCTCGTTCTTCATGCCGTTCATGTCGGAGGATTCAACAGTGCCCTTTGTGGTGAACACCTGGTACAGCTTGTCGTAATCGCTCTTGACTGCCTCGTAGGTGTCGTACTCGAACGTAGCCCCGCTACCGCTGTTTTTGACAGACGCGAAGGTGCTGAGACTCAAGTACCTATACGCGCCCCCGCCAAACGACGTGTCCTTTTCGTTGTACTCGACGACTTGGGCATAGTAGAGGTCGTATTTGCCCTCTCGGTAACCCATGACGGGTACGTATTTGCCGATCATATTCTTGTCTTCTAGTTTGACGGTCGACCAATAGATCGCAGGCTGATCGAGGAACTCGTTCCCGTCCTTGACGTAGATCTGCCAGGTTTCCGCACCGTAATCAGCAAGGTCAAAGCCGTTTTGGCGCGCGTAGTCCAAGAACGCCCTCGTCCCCCCGTCCTGCTCGTACTTCTCGTTGGAATTAATGACGGCGTGCGGGTAACCTTTAGGGAGCAACGACGTCAGTATCTCCTTTGTGAGGAAGTCCTTTGCAGAAACCATGTTGATGTGGTCCTCCCCTCCCCAGTTGAGGTACGCCGCACCCTCGCTCACCACGTAGTACACACGGCAATACCCGTTGGCTTTGGGGGCGCTCTTCCAATGAGTTTTGTCTGCGAAGGAGATGCCGCCCACGATCAGCTGGGAGGTGTCCATCGCCCAGTTGTCTGCGGCCTGTTTGAGGGCAACGCGCGCCTCAAACGTGCCCGCTTGCTGCTTGTAGAGGTCCGAGCCGGTGTCATTGAGGATCGCCGCGTTCATGACCTGCCCATAGGCGCTGCGGACGTTTGCGAGATCCGTGGCTTCTCGGGACTTCTCAACCTGGGAGGAGAAGATGGGGATCGCAACCGCAACCAGCACAGCGATGATGGCCACTACCACCAGCAGCTCTGCAACGGTGAACCCGCGTTTGACTGTCACGCACTTAACCAACTAAAGCCCTTATCGTTGTGTTTGAACGGCAGACTATTTCAGCACGTCAAGCGCCCAGTTTGGGCAAGAAACACCTACCAACAAAACTATTTAGGTAATGGTATCTTCAATTAGCGTTCAGATAGTGGAAATGATCAGATAATCCCATTGGATTATCTGTTTCACTTCAACCTGCGATAAAACCCAGCACTGCCAATCGAGCATCGCTGGCTGCAGGGCACAGTACAGATGACA
>JBJEHN010000055.1:0-7236 GCA_051876105.1 Coriobacteriales bacterium
TTGTAAAGTAGTCCGCACGTCATCAACCTGCGCAAACGTTGGCTTGCGCGCAGTGCGTGGAATGTCCAATTGTCCAATTTCTGTTAAGGAAGAAGAGAATGGCACCAAACAGCCAGGATACTCGCCCGGGCGCGCAGCCAGAGCACAAGCAGACGGCTGCGGTGGGCAAGAAGCGCACGGTGCTCGTCGTCGACGACGCGGAGATAAACCGCGACATGCTCGAGCTCCAGCTCCAAGACGAGTTCGCCATCCTCAAGGCCGCCAACGGCCAGGAGGCGCTCGTCATCCTCAAGCAGCGTTACAGCGAGATCTCCCTCATGCTGCTCGACCTCATGATGCCCGTCATGACTGGCGAGGAGCTGCTCCAGCGCGTCCAAGGCGACCCGCTGCTCTCGTCTGTGCCCATCGTGGTGATGACGAGCGAGGACTCGACGGAAAACGAGTCGCGCTGCCTGGAGCTGGGCGCGTCGGACTTCATCCGCAAGCCGTTCGACCCCTTCATCCTCCACCACCGCGTGCGCGGCCTGATCCGCCTGCACGAGGCAGACTCAGCGCTCGCCGCCATCGAGCGCGACAACGTCACCGGCCTCTACAACAAGGAGGCCTTCATCCATTACGCCAACATCTTCCGCAACGAGCACCGCGGCGAGACTCTCGTGGCCGTCGTCTCGCAGATCGTGGACTTCGAGTACCTGGAGGAGCGCTACGGCGCGGAGGCCCTGCGCAGGCACCTGAGCCACACCGGCAAGCTGCTGATGGGCCCGGCTGGCGTGACCATCGCCGGCTACATCGGCGAGGGCCGCTTTGCCACGCTCAACATCGGCACCGACAAGCTGACCCCGGAGTGGATCCGCAGCGTGGCGGCCGAGCACTTCACCGGCTCGCCCATCCCCACCGCGCGCACCAAGTTCGGCATCTACTACCCCGTTCCAGAAGACCGCGACCTCACGCAGGTCTACCGCACCATCAACGCCAAGCTCGCCACGTTGAGCGAGTCGTACCAGAACGACTTCGTGGTCTTCGGCGCGGAGGAAGAGGAGTCCCTGCAGCGCCGCCGCCAGCTGGCCGCGGACATGGAGGCCTCGCTTACCAACGGCGACTTCTACGTCGTCTTCCAGCCCAAGCACCGCGCGGCGGACGGCTCGCTGTGCGGCGCCGAGGCCCTGGTGCGCTGGAACCACCCCACGCTGGGCCCGGTTTCTCCCGGCGAGTTCATCCCGCTGTTCGAGGAGAACGGCTTCATCAACCAGCTCGACTCCTACGTGCACATCCACGTCTACCGCATGATGAAGGCGTGGCTGCGCGAGGGCCTGCCCGTGGTGCCGGTGAGCGCCAACTTCTCGCGCCGCGACCTGCTCGACAGCACCTATGTGGACTATCTGGTCAGGGTCAAGCGCGAGCAGCCGCAGGACGTGCCCGCGCACCTGCTGCGCGCAGAGATCACAGAGAGCCTGCTCACCCAGGACCTTGAGCTGCTGCTGGAGAACCTGGCCAAGCTGCACGGCGTTGGCTACAAGATCGAGCTTGACGACTTTGGCAGCGGCTACTCCAACCTGGCCGCGCTGGCGGATCTGCCCATCGACGCGCTCAAGCTCGACATGAGCCTCGTGCGCACGCTCGACACCAAGGAGCCCGTGCTGCGCCACTGCATCCAGCTGGCCCACGACCTCGACCTGCAGGTTGTGGCCGAGGGTGTGGAGACGAAGGAGCAGCTCGAGCGGCTCGCCCAGCTCGGCTGCGACGTCATCCAGGGCTACTACTTCTCCCGCCCGCTCCCAGAAGCCGAGTTCGTAGACTACCTCAAGCGCCACGCCTAAGCGCGAGCAAGCTGTCTTGCAACGGGGGATGTTTGCTTTCCGCTTGTCGGACAGGTTGGTGACGGTTTTGAAACGGTAGGGGACAGCCTAAAGTCTATCGCCCACAATGACAAAAAACGTTTTCGGCCCCCTGGCGCGCGGCCCTCATCCGGCGCGGGAGCTTGTGTATTGATGGGGAGTTTCCTTTGGCTTACGAGTACTACGACATCCTGGGCGTCTCACGCAACGCCACAGAGGCGGAGATCAAGAAGGCCTTCCGCCACAAGGCGCGCGAGCTTCACCCGGATGTGAACAAGGCACCAGACGCCGAAGAGCAGTTCAAACAGCTCAACGAGGCATACGACTGCCTCTCCGACCCCAACAAGAAGCGCATGTACGACCAGTTCGGCACGGCGGACGCTGCCCAGGGGTTCGGCGGCGGCTACCAGTCTGTGAACATGGACGACATCTTCGGCGGGATGGGCGACCTCTTCTCGTCGTTCTTCGGCGGCATGGGCGGCCGCGGCCAGAGCGCGCGCGTGCGCAAGGACGGGCGCGACATGGCGATCGGCATCCGCCTCACCCTGCAAGAGGTGGCCACCGGCGCCAAGAAGGAGATAGCCTACGACCGCCTGGCCCCCTGCGAGGACTGCGGCGGCACCGGCTCTGCAGACGACGGCCGCGAGGTCGAGTGCTCCACCTGCCACGGCGCGGGCCGCGTCACCAGCGTGCAGCGCACCTTCCTGGGCGACATGCAGACCGCCACCACCTGTCCGGACTGCGGCGGCACCGGCACCGTCATCGAGAACCCCTGCCCCGAGTGCAACGGCCAGGGCCGCGTGCCAGACCGCGAGCACGTCACCATTCAGATTCCCGCCGGCATCCGCGACGGCCAGCAGGTCCGCCTGGCTGGCAGGGGAGAGGCCGGCATGAACGGCGCCCAGGCCGGCGACCTGCTCGTCACCGTGCGCATCGACCAGGACAAGTACTTCGAGCGCGACGGAGACAACCTCCACTGCCGCGCCACCATCAGCGTGGCCCAGGCGGCGCTCGGCACCACCATCAAGGTGCAGGGCATCCTGCCTGACGAGGAAGTCGAGGTCAAGATCCCGGAGGCCACGCAGAACGGCGACGTCGTGCGCTGCAAGGGCGCCGGCATGCCGCGCCTGCGCCGCGAGTCCAGGGGCGACCTCATGGTCCACATCACCGTGGAGGTCCCGCGCAAGCTCTCCCGCACCGCCAAGAAGCTCATGAAGGAGCTCGACAAGGAGTGGGGCACCCAGTTCTCAGACGGCCGCACGCCGCTCTAGGCCCCGGTGCGTCCCATGCCCAACATCATCGAGGTCACCGATTTCTCGGATCCGCGGCTCGACGCCTTCGCCCGCTTGACGGAGGCCCAGCTGCGCAACCGGCTCGAGCCTGAGAAGGGCATCTTCATCGCGGAGAGCCCCAAGGTTATCACCCGCGCGTTGGACGCTGGCTACCAGCCGCTCAGCCTGCTCATGGAGCACAAGCACGTGGAGGGCCAGGCCGCGGGCATCATCGAGCGCTGCACCGCGCTCGACCCGCAGCTGCCCGTCTACACGGGCAGCCTGGAGACGCTGTGCCAGCTCACCGGCTTCAAGCTCACGCGCGGCGTGCTCTGCGCGTTCAAGCGCACGCCGCTGCCCAGCGTGGAGAGCCTGCTGGCCGGTGCGCGCCGCGTGGCCGTGCTCGAGGGCATCGTCGACCACACGAACGTGGGCGCCATCTTCCGCAGCGCCGCCGCCCTCAACATGGATGCGGTGCTCGTCACGCCCACCTGCTGCGACCCGCTCTACCGCCGCGCCGCGCGCGTGAGCATGGGCACCGTGTTCCAGGTGCCGTGGACGCGCATCGGCTCTTCGCCGCAGGACTGGCCGGGCGCCGGCCTGCAGCAGCTGCACCAGCTGGGCTTCAAGACGGCTGCCATGGCGCTGAGCGACGACTCCGTCTCCATCGAGGACCGGCAGCTCCAGGCAGAGGAGCGCCTGGCCATCGTGCTCGGCACCGAGGGCGACGGCCTGGCTGCCTCCACCATCGCATCTTGCGACTACACGGTGCGCATCCCCATGGCCCACGGCGTGGACAGCCTCAACGTAGCCGCCGCCAGCGCCGTAGCCTTCTGGGCCCTCCGCGCCTAGTATCCGGCGGCGGGCTAGCGCAAGCACCCCCGGACCGTCATTTCGAACAGCGCGGCAGTGCCACCCCCGGACCGTCATTTCGACCGGAGGCGCCGAAGGCGCCGTAGTGGAGAAATCTCAGGTTGACCAGCAAGACCGTGTCTCGACTCACGGTCCCGGCGGCTCCACCCGAGATTTCTCCACGCGCTCACTAACGTTCGCTTGGTTGATGACGGTAGAGGGGGCACTCGCGATTGCGTGCGCGTGGGGGCGCTCGCTGCATGCCCTTTGGGGGCGGGTTGTGCCGTTGGCGGTATAGGGGGCGGCGGCGCGTGCGCGGCGGCACTAGAATCTTCGGGTTGCGAATAACCCGGGCGCGCTGCAGCCCCGCAGCACCGCCGCGCCCGACCCACCCTGAACGGACCGCTCTATGGACATCGTCGCTCTCATCAACCAGGTGGACGCCTTCGTGTGGGGCCCGCCCATGATCATCTTGCTGCTGGGCTGCCACATCTACACCAGCATCCGCACCAGGTTCATACAGCGCAAGCTGCCGCTGGCGCTCAAGCTCTCTGTCACCAGCGACGACGGTGCCCAGGGCGACGTCTCGAACTTCGGCGCGATGGTTACCTCGCTGGCCTCCACGCTGGGCACCGGCTCCATCGTGGGCGTTGCCACGGCCGTGCTGGCCGGCGGCCCGGGCGCGGTGCTGTGGATGTGGCTCACCGGCATCTTGGGCATGGCCACCAAGTACACCGAGGTCTTCGCCGCCATGAAGTACCGCGTCAAGGACGTGCGCGGCAACATGATGGGCGGCGCCATGCACGTGTGGGAGCAGCGCTTCAAGCGCGAGGACGGCAGCGTGCCCTGGTGGGCCAAGGTGCTCGCCATCTGGTTTGCCATCATGGCCTGCTTCACCATCTTCGGCATCGGCTCTGCGGTGCAGACCAGCGCCATCACCTCCGTCATCAAAGCCAACTTCGGCGTGGAGCCGTGGATCACGGCGGCCGTGGTGTGCGGCAGCGCCCTGCTCATCATCTACGGTGGCCTGCACTCCGTCTCGCGCATCTGCGAGAAGCTCGTCCCCTTCATGGGCATCGCCTACATCGCCGGCTGCGTCTACATCCTGGTCTGCAACGTGCAGTACCTCATCCCCTCCGTGGTCACCATCTTCGAGTGCGCGTTCACGCCCAAGGCGGCGTTTGGCGGCGCGGTGGGCAGCGGGCTGATGGTGGCGCTGCAGTTCGGCTGCGCGCGCGGCCTGTTCTCCAACGAGTCCGGCCTGGGCACCGCACCGCTCATCTCCAGCGCGGCGGCCTCCAAGAACCCGGCGCGCCAGGCGCTGGTGGCCATGACCGGCACCTTCTGGTGCACCGTGGTGATCTGTCTGGTGAGCGCGCTGGTCATCGTCTCCACGCTGATGGCGCACCCCACGCTGGTGGCGGACTGCGGCGTCACAGACGGCGCGACCCTGGCCAACGCGGTGTTCGGCACGATCCCCGTGGTGGGCACGCCGGTGCTGATGCTGGGCATCCTGTGCTTTGCGTACTCCACCATCCTGGGCTGGAGCTACTACGGAGACCGCGTCACCAGCTACCTGTTCGGCCACCGCTGGGTGCCGCTGTACCTGGCCATGTACATCTGCATGGGCTTCATCGGCGGTGTGGGCGTGGGCGACATCGCCTGGACGGCCACAGACATTGCCAACGCCTTCATGGCCGTCCCCAATATTATCATGGTGTTCGTGATGGCCGGCGTGGTGGCCAAGGGCACGGACTACTACGTATACGGCGGGCACATCGACGAAGAGCAGCGCGACGAGATCCCCACCCTGGAAGACAAGAGCGTCTTCCTGCGCAAGAAGGCGTAGGGGCGCGCTGTGGAGCGCAGGGTCGCGTTTGTGACGGGGGCCGGCAAGGGCAGCGGCGGCGTGGGCTTTGCCGTGGCAACCGCGTTTGCGCAGGCCGGCTGGGACCTGGTGATCACCGGGCGCAACAAGAGCCGCCTGCGCGATGCCGCGCTGCAGCTTGAGGCCGAGTGCGGGGTGCAGGTGCTCGCGCTGCCGCTTGAGCTGGGGCTTGCCGGCGGCGAGGAAGCGGCGGCTGCGGCCGTGGCGGCGGCGGTGGAGCGCTTTGGGCGCATCGACGCGCTGGTCAACGCGTCCCAGGCTGCCAAGGTGGGCGAGCCGCTGGAGCGCTGCAAGCCTGCGGACCTGGCGCTGGCGCTGGAGAGCGGCGTGGTGGCGGCGTTCTTGCTGATGCGCGTGTGCTACCCGCAGCTGCGCGAGCACGGGGGCACCGTGGTCAACCTTGTGAGCGCGGGGGCCGCAGCCGGGCAGCCGGGCCTTGGCATGCTGGCGGCCTCGAAGGAGGGGCTGCGGGGCCTGAGCCGCGTGGCGAGCGCCGAGTGGGGGCCGAGCGGTGTGCGCGTGCACTGCCTGGAGCCGCAGGTGCGCAGCAGCGCCTACTCCGCCTGGGCCAAGGAGTACCCCCAAGCTGCCGAGCAGCTGGCTGGCGGCCTCGAAGACCCCGCCGCCTTCGCCACCCGCTGCGTTGAGCTCTGCAATTAACGCCATAATCGATAGGTGCTCTCCCTGCTCGGTTGGTGTGCGGGGTGGTAGGTTCGCTCGTTTGACGGCATGGGTTTACCCGTTAAACTTGGTAAATCTACTCAAGGAGGGCATGTGAAGTCATGGTTGACACGCGCTAGAGAGGCCTCGGGGCTTGTGCCCGAGCAGTGCGCGCGCGTGCTGTGCCGCTCCGCTGAGTCCTACCGCGCGCTGGAGGCGCACCCCGGCTGCATGAGCATCGACGAGCTGCGCGCCCTGCTCACCATCCTCAATGCGGAAGGCACCACCATCGTCCACGCCGCCTTGCTCGACCTGCTCAACAACACGCCCAGCGCGCGTTGAGCGCGGCGCTAGAGGCGCTCGTCTGGCGGGAGGCAGTACCACACCACGCGCCCGAGGATCTGGACGCTGGCCTGGCTTTCCGCAGTCCAGCTGAGCTCGGTTTCCTCAAAGCTCGGGTCGGTGGAGCAGGGGAGGAGCGTGAGCGTGCTGCCCTCGAGGCGCAGGCGCTTCACCGTTGCCTCCGAGGCGTCGACGCGCAGGGCGAAGATCGCGCCGCTGAGTGGCTCGCGCTGCAGCGGGTCGATGAGCGCCAGGCAGCCGTTGGGGAGGACGCGGTTCATGGACTCGCCGTTGACGCGCAGGAAGAACGCCTGCGGGAAGGCCGCCAGCAGCTGCTCGTTGATGTCGACGAATTCCGTGATGGGGAGCATGTCGAGCGATTGACCTG
>JBJEHN010000056.1:0-34087 GCA_051876105.1 Coriobacteriales bacterium
GAGGAGCGCTGCCGCCTAGGCTAGACCCCTACCACACAAACTACCGAAGCCTCCATTTGCGCGATTGTGGGACAGTGGGGACTGTCCCCACTGTCCCATTTTTAGGCGAGGGGCATTTCTTCGGCGGAGCCGTCGAGGAGGTCGAGCATCAGGAGGTGGTTGCGCAGCAGGCCCTCGCGGCCGCAGAGCAGCTTGACGCACTCGGCGGCCTGGCAGGCGGCAACCGCGTAGGCGGTGAAGGGCAGATTGCCCAGCTTCTTGTGCTGGCTGGTGCCCTCGGCGCTGCCGTACACCTCGACGAAGCTCACGTCGCCGGGAAAGACGGTGCACACCTGGCCGAACCAGCCGGCGATGGCGCCGTACACAACGGGGATACCCAGCTCGGCGGCCGCACGCGCCATCCAGAAGCGCGCCTCCAGGTTGTCCAGGCAGTCCACCACGCAATCCGCACCCTGCAGCAGGCGGGCGGCGTTTTCTTGCGTGAGGTACTCCACCACCGCCTCCACCTCCACGGTGGAGTTGACGGCGGCAGCGCGCGCGACGGCGGCCTGCGCCTTGGGCTGGCCCAGGCCGGCCTCCGTGCTGAGCAGCTGGCGGTTGAGGTTGCTTTCCTCGAAGACGTCGCCGTCGATGACGCGCAGGTGCCCCACCCCGATGCGGGCCAGGGCCTCGAACACAGAGCCGCCCAGCCCGCCCGCGCCCACCACGGCCACGCGCTTGCCGGCGAGCAGCGCGCACTCCTCCTGGCTCAGGGCCTCGCAGTTGCGGCTATAGCGGGCGGGCAGGCTCATGGGAATCCTCCTTACACGTTGCGGTAGGTGCGCATCAGCTCTTCGGCCATGCGCTCTTTGCGGCACTCGTCGCAGACCGTGGGGGCCTCGTGGCCGCGGGCGCTGTAGCGCAGCTGCTCGGCCGTGCCCAGCACCGCGCCGCAGCGCTCGCAGCGCACCAGCTCGAAGACGCGCCCCCAGATGCTGCGGGAGTCCTCGTCCTCAAAGAAGCCGATCTTGCCGGTGGGGCAGACGTTTGCGCAGCTCAGGCAGCCGATGCAGTCTGCAGAGGCCTTGCCGTAGGGGGTGTCGACCTCCTTGTCCGTGCCGCGGTTGACGGTGCTGATGGCGCCGGTGCCCAGGCTGTCGCACGCCTGCACGCACAGGCCGCAGAGCACGCAGCGCTCGTCGCTCAGCGTGACGAAGCGCCCCTTACCCACCGAGCCGCTGGCGGCGCACATGGCGTTGACGCCCTGCGCCTGCGGCGCGCGGGCAGCCAGCAGCCCGAAGATAACGGCGCGCTGCTCCTTGATCTTGTCGCTTTGCGTGAAGACCTCGACCTCGCTGTTCACGGGGTAGATGCAGCTGGTGACGACCTTGCTCCAGCCGCGCTCCACCACCTCCACGATGCACACGCGGCAGCAGGCGCGGTGCTCCGGGAAGGCGTCCGAGCGGCAGAGCACGGGGATGAAGATCCCGTTGCGCAGGGCCACGTCGTAGAGGTACTCGCCCTTCTCGCACTCGCAGGCCTTGCCATCGATGGTGATGGTCAGCTTCTCGGCCATCTACTGCCTCCCTTCGGTCAGCACGGCGTCTTGCTTGCAGACCTCGCGGCAGCTGCCGCAGGAGATGCAGGCGCTGGCTTCGATCGCATGCGGCTCCTTGAGCACGCCGGTGATGGCGCTCGTGGGGCAGGCCTTAGCGCACAGCGTGCAGCCGATGCATTTCTCGGCGTCGATGTAGAAGCGCGTGAGCGCCGGGCACACGCCCGCCGGGCAGGTGCCGTGGTTGATGTGGGCCTCGTACTCGCTGCGGAAGAAGCGGATGGTGGTGAGCACGGGGTTGGGGGCGGACTTGCCCAGCGCGCAGAGGCTGGCGTCCATCATCAAGTGCCCGATGCGCTCGAGCAGCTCGATGTCGCCCTCACGGCCGCACCCGGCGCAGATGTCCTCGAGTATCGCCTTCATCTGGCGCAAGCCCTCGCGGCACGGCGTGCACTTGCCGCAGGACTCCTCGCACAGGAACTCCACGTAGTAGCGCGCGACCTCGACCATGCAGCTGCGGTCGTCCATGACGATCATGCCGCCGGAGCCCATCATGGCGCCGTATTCCTTGAGGGTGTCGAAGTCCACAGGCAGGTCGAGCAGCTCCTCGGGGATGCAGCCGCCGGAAGGGCCGCCGGTCTGGATGGCCTTGAAGGGCCTGTCCCCCTGTATGCCGCCGCCGATGTCGTAGATGAGCGTGCGCAGGGTGGTGCCCATGGGGACCTCTGCCAGGCCGGTGTTCTTGACCTTGCCCACCATGGCAAAGACCTTGGTGCCCTTGGACTTCTCTGTGCCGAGCTGTGCATAGGCCTGCCCGCCCTCGCGCAGGATGACGGGGATGGAGGCCAGCGTCTCGACGTTGTTGAGCACCGTGGGCTGGCCGAACAGGCCGCACTGCACGCTGCGGATGTACTTGGGGCGCGGCTCGCCCACCTTGCCTTCGATGGAGTTCATCAGAGCCGTAGACTCGCCGCAAACGAAGGCGCCGCCGCCGCGCACGATGGCCAGCTCGAGCGCGTAGCCGCTGCCCATCACGCTGGGGCCCAGGATGCCGCGCTCGTATGCGGCGTCGAGCGCGTGCTGTATGTGGTCGCGCGCCAGGGCGTACTCATCGCGGATGTAGAGGTAGCCCTCGTGCGCGCCGATCGCCAGCGCGCCGATGATCATACCCTCGATCACGGCGTGGGGGTCGCCCTCCATGATGGAGCCGTCCATGAACGCGCCGGGGTCGCCTTCATCGCCGTTGCAGACGATGTACTTGGGGAATGACTCGTAGCCGGCCGCGCCGCGCCACTTGCGCCCCGTGGGAAAGCCCGCGCCGCCCTTGCCGCGGATGCCGCTGAGCTCGACCTGGGTGATTATCTCGTCTGGCGTCATGGCGAGCGCCTTCTTCAGGCCCTCGTAGCCGCCACGCGCGATGTAGGCGTCTATGTCGAGCGGGTCGATGACGCCCACGTTGTGGAGCACGATCTTGGTCTGGTTGGCGTAGAAGGGGTTGTCCCCCATGTGGAGGAAGGTCTCCTTGCCCTCGCGGTAGAGCAGGCGCTTGACGGGCTCGCCCTCGAGCGAGTCTACGATGGCGCCGGCGTCCTTGGGCTTCACGCGGTAGTACATAGTGTCCTGCGGCATGAAGCGCACGATGGGGCCGCGCTCGCATTCGCCGGAGCAGCCCGTGCGGCAGACCTTGCGCACGACCTGCGCATCCAGGCCCTTCTGCGCGATGGCCGCCTCGAGCGCGTCTGCGACCTGCAGCGAGCCGTTTGCGATGCAGCCGGTGCCGCAGCACACGAGGATCTCTGTGGGCTGTGCCATCTAGCTCACCTCCCCTTCAGCGCGGTAGGACTCGATGATGCCGGGCAGGTCCTCCATGCGCAGCTTGTTGTGGTAGGTGCTGTCCACCAGTATCACGGGCGCCAGCGCGCAGCTGCCCAGGCAGTTGACGAGCTCCACAGAGAACTCGCCGTCTTCTGTGGTCTGCCCGGGGTCGATGCCCAGCTCGCGCTTGAGGCCGGTTGCGAGGTTGATGGCGCCGCGGATGTGGCAGGCGGTGCCGTTGCAGATCTTGATGATGTGGCGGCCCTTGGGCTTGAGGCTCAGGGCCTTGTAGAAGGTGGCCATGGCGTAGAGCTGGCTCACCGGGCACCCCAGGTGCTCGGCCAGCGCGTGCAGGCCCTCTTCAGGGATGAAGTTGAAGGCGTGCTGCATGTCCTGCAGGGCGGCTAGGGCAAAGCGGCGGTCCTGCGGGTACGCGGCGATTATCTCGCCTATCTTGGCGGAGTATTCGGTTTGAGTCATGCGAATCCTCTCTAGCCACCAGCCACAAGCGGCATGATGGCGACGTAGTCGGACTCTGAAAGCGGGGTCTGCACACCCTCCAGGTGCTCGATGTGGCGGCCGTTGACCATGACGATCACGTCGTCGCCCTTGCCGGTGCCAGGCTCGTCCAAGACGAGCGGGCGAAGGGCCGGCCAGCGCTGCGAGAGCGCGGCCAGCAGCTCCAGCACGGTAGCAGGCGCCGGGAGCTCTGTGCTGCGGCAGCCCGTGACCTGGCGGTATGTTGCGAAGAACTTGACGAGCATGTGCTCTCCCTGGTGATGGGCACCGCCCCGCACGGCTGACGCGCCGGCGGGGCGGTGCGGCCGAGCGCGCCCTACAGGCTCAGCTCGGCGAGCTTTTCTGGCGTGGGGATGCCGTCTTGCGTCCAGCCGCGGACCTCGTAGTAGTCCGCCAGCATGGTCTGGAGCTCTGCCACCTTGCCCTTGGCAGGGCCGCTGGGCAGGGCCTCGCGCAGCAGGCGCGGCGGCAGGGTGTCCTTCTCGACGCCCGCCTGGATGTTGAAGCGCTTCTCGAGGTTCCAGATGCGCTCGCCCTTGAGCAGGATGTCCTCGTCCGACTCATCGCTGCCCACGGCCTCGCGGTACTGGCCGGCGATCTCTGGCAGGCCGATGGAGAAGGTGGTGAACAGGCAGGTGCCCGTGGAGTCGCACAGGGCGGTGAGGTCCTGGAAGGTCTTGAGCAGAGCGCCCTTGCCCTTGGTGACCAGCGGGTCGGTCTTCACAGGCAGGCCCAGCACCTCGGGCGAGATCATGTAGCCGCGCACGTGGCAGCCGCCGCGGTTGGAGGTGGCGTACTCGAGCGCGATGCCCTGGATGGCGCGGCCGTCGTAGGCGGGCATCTCCTGCTTCTTGACGCTCATGGAAAGCTCCGGGTGGCCGTACTTCTCGGCCATGCGGTAGGAGCCCAGGCCGATGACCTGGCCAAAGCCCTCACCCGTGCCGCACATCTCGGTGAGCTTGACCATGGCCGCCGCGTTGCCAAAGCCCAGCTCGAAGCCCACGTCCTCCTTGGGCAGGTAGCCGGCCTCGTAGAGCTCGAAGGCGCAGGCGATGGTGGAGCCCAGGGTGATCGGGTCCATGCCGTACTCGTTGCACATGAAGTTGGCCTTGCAGATGGCGTCGAGCTCGGTGACGCCGCAGGCCGCGCCGTACGACCAGCCGGCCTCGTACTCCGGGCCCTCGCCGAAGCCGGCGTAGGGGCTCTCGTCAGGGATGCGGGTCACGCGGCCGCAGCCGATCGGGCAGCCGAAGCACGACTGGTTCTTGACCAGGTACTCCTGGGCCAGCTTTTCTCCGGAGGTGGAGTCTGCCTGGTCCCAATAGGAGCCGTCGCGCCCGTTGTGGAGCGGCAGGCCGCCGACCTCGTTGACGATGTTGACCAGGATCTCGGTGCCGTAGGTGGCAAGGCCGGTGCCCGTGACGGGGTGGGCCTGGCAGATGGCGCGCGCCTTGGTGACTTCTTCCAGGAACTTCTCCGGGCGGGCCACCTTGACCGAGCCGGTGCCGCGCACGGCGACGGCCTTGAGGTTCTTGGAGCCCATGATGGCGCCCATGCCACCGCGGCCGGCGGCGCGGTTCTTGTCGTTCATGATGGCGGCGTAGAGCATGCCGCGCTCGCCCGGCGTGCCGATGGTGGCCACGCGGAACTTGCCCAGGCGCTCGATGAGGGCGTCTGTGGTGGGGTGCACTTCCTGGCCCCAGAGGTCGCTTGCGTCGCGCAGCTCGACTACGTCGTCGTTGATGTAGAGGTAGACGGGGTTGGGGGCCTTGCCCTCGAAGATGATGCCGTCATAGCCGGCGAACTTGAGCTCAGGGCCGAACATGCCGCCGGAGTTGCACGCGCCGATGGCGTTGGTGAGCGGCGCCTTGGAGATGACCTCGTAGCGGCCGGGGCTCACGGCGGCGGTGCCGGTGAGCGGGCCGGTCATGAAGATGAGCTTGTTCTCCGGGGAGAGCGGCTCGACCTTGGGGTCGACCTCGTTGCAGTAGTACTTGGTGCCCAAGCCGCGGGCGCCCACGTAGTCGTTGGCGTCCTTCATGTTGAGCGGTTCCTTCTTGATGGTGCCTTCCGTGAGGTTGACCCTGAGGATAGTGCCCATCCATCCGTATGCAGCAGCCATGATCTACGCCTCCTCGAGAGCGGCTTTGAGCTTGTCAGCCATCGCCTGCTTTTTGTCGGGGACCTCGTCTGGGTCGACCACCATGATCGCGCCGGTGGGGCAGAACTTGGCGCACTGGGGCTCACCGCCGCACATGTCGCACTTGTGGATGGAGCGCATGCCGGGCGAGTAGGAGACGTTGCCCAGCGGGCAGGCGCTCACGCACATCTTGCAGACCAGGCACTTGCTCGGGTCGTGGACGACCACGCCCTCTGCGTTGCGCTGCACCGCATGCGTGGGGCAGATGGCCGCGCAGGCGGCCTCGTCGCACTGCATGCACATGACCGGGACGGTGATGGCCGCGTTCTCGTACTGGAAGATGCTGACGTTGGAGTAGCGCGGGTTGAACTCGTTGGTGTGCTTGAACGAGCACATGAGCTCGCACGTGCGGCAATAGACGCAGCGCTTGGGGTCCACAACAAGCTGCTTTGCCATGAAACCCTCCTTATCTCTTGGCGGCCGCCGGGGCAGCCGCGGTCCTCAGGGCACACGCCCTTCCCTGAGCATGAGTACACCACGTGTTGGGCAGCAACGGCAGCGCTTTGTTGCTGCGCAGAGGATAATCTTTGACAGAAGCTGCCCAATCGTGCTTTATGTTAGGCAGCAAACAAAACGGCGCCCTTCCCCTGTTGGGCAGCAACGCCCTGGCAGGGCACGGCGAGAGGAAGTGAGCCTATGAGGACCTTCGACTACCAGCACAAGCCGCGCTCGCTCAGCAGCCCGGCCGTGGACGCGCTGCTCGCGCGCCTGCACGAGGACAAGGGCCGCCTGGACGCGCTGCGCGCCGCTCACGCCGAGCAGCTGGCAACCTGCGCCCGGGGCGCCCAGCTGGAAAGCGTCGACGCCTCCGCGCGCATCGAGGGCATCTGCGTTGACGCCGGCCGCCTGGCCGCGCTGCTGGCGCAGGAAGAGCCCCAGCCCGCCAACGCAGACGAGCAGGAGGCCCTGGGCTACAGCCGCTGCCTGCAGCTCATCGCCGCCCAGCACGCCGAGCTGCCGGTTGAGAGCGGCACCGCGGTGCGCTTGTTCGAAACGCTCTACTGCTACCGCCAGCTCGACGACCGCAGCCGCTACCGCCGCAAGGACTACGCGTACGTGCAGGTCGACCGCCACATGCAGGCGGTGCCGGTGAGCCCTGTGGCCGCGTTCGAGACGCCGCTCGTCTTCGGCGCGGCATGCGACTCGCTGTGCCTGGCGCTGGAGGAGGGCGAGCTCAGCGCCGCGCTGCTGGCCGCGCAGTTCACGGTCGACCTGCTGTGCGTGCGCCCCTTTGACACCGGCAACGGCCGCATCGCGCGGCTCTTCGCCGACCTCGTGCTCATGAAGGGCGGCTTCGACATCTGCCGCTATGCCAGCGTCGACCGCATCATCGAGCGCAGCGCCGCGCAGTACTACGACGCCCTCAACGCCTGCACCCAGGGCTGGGAGCACGGGCGCAACAGCTACGCGCCCTTTGCCGAGTACTGGCTGGACGCCGTGCACCGCGCCTACCTGGCGCTCTTCGAGCAGCTGGAGCGCCCCGCCAAGGGCTCCAAGACGGAGCTGATCGTGGCCTACCTCAAGGGCGCGGGCCACCCCGTCTCCAAGCAGGAGCTGTGCCAGGCCCTGCCCAGCGTGAGCGTGGGGATGATCGAGAACGTGCTCGGCAAGCTGGTCCGCGAGGGCGCCGTCCAAAAGCAAGGCGCCAGCCGCGCCACCAGGTACCTCTACCAGCAGCGCTAACGCACCGAAAATGGGACAGTGGGGACAGTCCCCACTGTCCCATTTTGAGCAACAGGCGCCCCCCGGACCGTCATTTCGACCGGAGGTGCCGAAGGCACCGTAGTGGAGAAATCTCGGGTTGAGGGGGCGCTCTCGGCTGCGGGTCTAAGGGACAGTTGGGGCTGTCCCCACTGTCCCATTTTTGCGAAAGCGGGCCTGTAAGCCGGGTTCTGTCGTTTAAGGCGGTCATTTATCTAGGAGCGCCGTTGCCGGCGCCCTCAAGCAGGCAACCCGGACGCGAGCCGGGCCGGCCCATAGCGTCCCTATTTGCCCTTGCTCCGGATGGGGTTTGCCAAGCCGCCCCATTGCTGGAGCGCTGGTGCGCTCTTACCGCACCGTTTCAGCTTTTCTCGCGCGCAAGGCGCGGGAGTCTTCTTTTCTGTGGCACTTTCCGTCGGGTTGCCCCGCCCGGCCGTTAGCCGGCATCCTGCCCTGCGGAGCCCGGACTTTCCTCATCGCCCCCAAGGGGCGCCGCGATCGCCCAGCCCGCTTTCGCAAGGAGCGATTCTACCATCAAAGCCCGTCCGCGGCACTCGCAGCGCCATCTCAAGCGCCGCCACGTGCACCCCGGCTGGAGCGCGCCCACGGGGCAGCGCGCAGGGCAGGCGCTCAGAGCCGGGCCACTGCTTCTTCCAGCTGCTCTTGGGTGATGGGGATCTCGACCATCTTGTGGCGGCTGAGGTCGCCGCGCACGCACTCCACGCTGCTCTTGGGCACAGAGAAGAAAGCGGCCAGCAGCTTGCAGACCGCTTTCGTAGCCTTGCCCTTCTCTGGCGCGGCGGTGACCTTGACAGAGAGCTCGCGCTCGCCGTTGGCGTCTACCACCCAGCCGGCAACCGCGTCGCGGGAGGACTTGGGAGTGACGACGACGGCAACGCGCATCTAGTCGATGTCCTCGATGAGCTCGTCTTCTGCCTGGGATGCTGCGTCGTCTTCCGCGGGGGCGGGCGCCTCTGCGCCGATGCTGGGCAGCGCCGCCTGGATGCTGGCCTCCGTCACCACGGGCGGGTTGACGTCTGTGAACCTGCGGTCTGCCTCGGCGCTGAAGTGCTCGAGCAGGGCGCGGTACTGCGCGCGGAAGCTGTCGCACGAAGTGGCCAGGGCGCTGGTCTCATCGATGATGCGCTGCTTTTCGAGCAGGGCCTCGCGGATGAAGTCGCGCGCCTTTGCCTCGGACTCGCGGTAGATGCGCTCGCCTTCCGAGCGGGCCTCTTCCTTGAGGTTGTCAGCGGAGACCTTGGCCTCTGCGAGCATGGCGTCTGCGGCCTTCTGGGCGGAGATGAAGGCGTTGGAGATGGTGAGGTCCATGCTGCCCTTCTCGGCCAGCTTGGACTGCAGCTCTGCAACGGCGGCCTTGGCGGCGGCGAGCTCTTCCTCTGTTGCCTGGGCCTGGGCGGCGATGGCGCGGGCCTGCTCGGCGGCGGCGTGCGCCTGCGCCTCTGCGGCGGCGACGCGCTCGTCTGCGGCGGAATCTGCAGCGGGCTGGGACGCGGCCTGCTCGAGCTGCTCCTTGAGCTGCTCGTTCTCGGTGACGAGGGCGTCGACTTCCTGGGCAACGCGCTCCAAGAAGACGTCGACCTGCTCCACGTCGTAGCCGCGCAGGGAGTGCTCGAAGCCCTGCTGCTGGATGTCTAGTGCCGTGATGCTCATGCGCTCTTCCTTCCTAAGGGAGGTACAACAGGAACCTGCCAACGAACCGCGCCGCGATCTGGAGGACCAAGACGGCGACGACGGGGCTGAAGTCGATTGCCATGGCAGGACCGCCTATGGGCGGGATTATACGCCTGAAGAGGTCGAGGAAGGGGTCGCACAGGCGCCCCAGCACACGGTAGAGGTCCCCGACGATGCCGGGCATCGCGGGAAGCCAGCTCATGAGGATGTAGACGATGATGAGGCCGACGTAGAAGTCCGCGGCGGCCATGAAGATGCGGTAGAGGATGAAGCCCACGTTATGCTCCCAACTCTGCTGATCGCTTGGCCGCGGCTGCCACGCCGGCGGCGATGCCCTCTTCGACGCCTGCCTGCTCCATGGCTGCCAGGGCGGCCACGGTGGTGCCACCGGGGCTGCTCACGGCCTTGATCGCCTCGTCGAGGTCCTGGCCGCTGCGGCGGAGCATGACGGCGGTGCCATACATGGTGTTGAGCGCCAGCTGCAGCGCGCTGGCGTAGTCGAGCCCCAGCTCCTGGCCCTGGCGGGCCATGCCGCGCAAGAAGAGCTCGAAGTAGGCCGGGCCGCTGCCGCTGAGGGCGGTGACCACGTCCTGCTTGTCTTCGGGGACGACCACCGCGCCGCCCAGCTGCTCGAAGACGCAGCGCACGAGCTCGACGTTGGCCGCGCTGGCGTGCTGGCCGCCGCTCACACCGGACATGCCCGCGCCCACGGTGAGCGGGGTGTTGGGCATGACGCGCACAACCTGCTGCGCGCCGCCCAGCGCGGCGGAGAGCTTGGCGGTTGAGACGCCGGCCGCCACAGAGACGACCAGCGCGTCTGCGCCCAGGCCGGCCTGGGCGAGCTCGGCGGCCACCTGGGGCACCACGGCGGGCTTGACGGCGATGAAGACGGTGTCTGCCGGCAGTGCCTGGGCGGCGCACTCCACCGTGCGCACACCGCAGCGCTCCTGCAGGGCGCGGCGCTTGGCCTCGCCGGGGTTGGCGACGGTGATGTTGGCGGCCTGCACGCCGGGGATGCCCAGCAGGCCCGCGCACACGGCCGAGCCCATGTTGCCGCCACCGATGATGGCGATGCGGCCCAGGCTGACGGCGATGCTGTTCGTCATGTCTGCGCGCTCCATGGGCTAAATGATGCCCTTGTCGCGCAGGTAGGCGCTCTCTTCGTCCGAGAGGCCGTCGTCGCGCGAGATGATGAAGACCTTCTCAGCCGCCTTGTCCACAGAGCCGTTGAGGGCGGAGGCCACGCCGAACGAGAAGTCGAGCACGCGCTTGGCGAGCTCGGGCTTGGTCTCCCTCAAGACGAGGACGACCACCTTGCCGGTGCGGGCGGCGGAGGCGACCTTCTCAACGTCTGCATAGGCGCGCGCCTTGACGATGGCCAGGTGCTCTTCGGGCTTGAGGTGGCGGCTGCGGGCGATGACGCTCGAGGCGCTCAGGAAGGCCGGCTCCTCCGGGGTGTCCCAGGTGGCGGTGGAGGCGGCAGAGGAGCTGGAGCGCTCGCTGAAGGAGCGGACCTTGCCGCTGTCTTGGTAGCGCGAGGAGCTGGTGCCGATGTTGGAACCGTAGCCGCTGCGGCGCGCGAAGTACGAGTCGCTGCCTGCGTCGTCAAGCGAGGCCACCTTGAGCTCCGGGTTGCCCTTGACGGTGACATGGGCGAAGTTGTCCGGGTTGTAGGTGTCGAAGTTCAGCAGGCCCTGGTCCTGCGGGGCCTCGTCATAGGAGCCGCCGTAGCCGCCCTGCTCGGCAGGGTAGCCGTCGTCGTAAGCCTGGTCGTCGTATTCCTGCTCGTAGCCCTGCTCGTAGCCCTGGGCTGCGTCGTCTTGCCATTCTGGCTGGGAGCCAAAGCCCAGCTTTGCCTTCATGCTGTCGAGAACGCCCACGATTCCTCCGCTTGTATCTGGTAAGCCTGGCGCCCGCGCGTGCGGGCCTAGAACTCTGCGCTGAATATCCTTCGGCCGATCCTCACCATGGTCGCGCCTTCGGCGATCGCCTCTGCGTAGTCTTGGGACATGCCCATGGAAAGCTCGTCGAGTTCGATGGTATCACGGCTGCCATACGCCGCTTGCATCTTCTCCTTGACAATCCTCAAACCCTCGAAGACGCGGCGCGCTTGCGCCAGGTCGCCGGCCGGCGCCATGGTCATCAAGCCGCGCACGCGCACGTTGGGACAGGCGCAGGCCTCTTCGAGCAGGGCGGGCAGCTGGGCCGGCGCGATACCGCCCTTCGACTCCTCGCCGGAGATGCTCACCTCCATGAGGACGTCTTGGGTGACGCCGAGCTTGGCGGCCTCCTTCTGCACGGCCTGCAGCAGGGAGCTGCGGTCGACGGAGTGGATGAGGCAGGCCTTGCCCACGACCTCGCGCGCCTTGCGCGACTGCAGCTGGCCGATGAGGTGCCAGCGCGCCTGCGGGTAGAGGGCGTGCTTCTGCGCGAAGGGCACGGTGCGGTTCTCGCCGAAGTCGAGCGCGCCGGCGGCGATGGCCTCGGCCACCACGGGGGGCTCGACGGTCTTGGAGACCGCCACGATGCGCACGCTGCGCGGGTCGCGGCCGCAGCTGCGGCAGATGCGCTCCACGTCGGCCACCGTGGCGTCCCAGCGCTCCTTGAGTGTAGTCATCAGCTGGTCACTTCCTTCTTGAGGTAGCAGAGCGCGCCGTGGCGGCCGGTGGTGCCGCCGTCTGCGCGGTATGAGAAGAACTCGCCGTTGCGGCAGCTGGTGCAGCAGCCGGCGTGCACGATGCGCTGCTGGGCGGCGCCGGCCTGCAGCAGGCTGGCGCGCACGGCCGCGCCAAGGTCCAAGTGGCGGTTGCCGGCGTCCACCTGCGGCCCGAAGGCGGCGGTGAAGCGATCCAGCACCTCCTGCGAGGTCTCGTAGCAGCACGGCCCGATGTGCGGGCCGATGTAGAGGTTGCACTCCTGCGGCTGGCAGCCCACCGCGCGCGCCAGCGCCTGCAGGCCCGCGCCGGGGATGCCTGCCACCGCGCCGCGCCAGCCGGCGTGCAGCACGGCGAAGGCCCCGCCCGGGGCGGCCGCGATCACGGGCACGCAGTCTGCAAAGCACAGCAGCACCGGCACACCCGCGCGCGTGCAGACAACGCCGTCTGCCCCCGCGCGCACCTGGGCGCGCGAGGCCGCGAGGTCCTCGCCCAGCTCGACCACGAGGCTGCCGTGCACCTGGTTGGGGTTGACGAGGGCGGCATAGTCTTGCGGGCACACGCCGACAGCCTCCATGAGCAGGCGGCGGTTGGCAGCGACGACTGCGGGGTCGTCCCCCACGTGGTCGCCCAGGTTGAGTCTGGCGTAGGGCGCGCTGCTCACGCCGCCGCCGCGCCCCGTGAAGGCCGCGACCAGGCCGCAGGCGTCCAGCAGCCCCTGGTCGAGCAGGAGGCGGATGTTATGCCCTTGTGCAGAGAAGGAGACCTCCGCCAGCTGGGGGGCCGGCAGAGGTCCTCGTCGGTTCGTCATGGTTCCCCTAAGCGGGCGGCTTAGTAGCGGTTGCGCTTGAGGAAGTCCGGAATGTCGTCGTCGAACATGGAGTCGACGCTGGACTCGGTGACGGGCTCGGCGTAGCGGGCGCGCTGGGTGCTCGCCTGCGGGGCGCCGTAGAGCGGGTTGACCGGGGCGTTGAGCGGCATCTGGGGCTGCTTTTCCATGCCGTCGAAGCCGGTGGCGATGACGGTGACGCGGATGGCGTCGTCCATGGAGTCGTCGATGACGGTGCCGAAGATGATGTTGGCGTTCTCGTCTGCCGCGGAGTTGATAATGTCAGAGGCCTCGGAGATCTCTGCCAGGCCCATCTCGGAGTTGCCGGTGATGGAGAACAGGATGCGGTCTGCACCCACGATGGAGCTCTCGAGCAGCTTGGAGCTGATGGCCTGGGTGGCGGCGTCTGCAGCGCGGTTCTCGCCCGAGGCGATGCCGATGCCCATCATGGCAGAGCCGGAGTCCTTCATGATGGAGCGGACGTCTGCGAAGTCGAGGTTGATCAGGCCGGGGATGGTGATGAGGTCCGTGATGCCCTGGGTGCCCTGGCGCAGGATGTCGTCTGCGATGCGGAAGGCGTCGAGCATGGAGGTGCGCTTCTCGATGACCTGGAGCAGGCGGTCGTTGGGGATGACGATCAGGGTGTCGACCTTCTGCTTGAGCAGGGCGATGCCCTCCTCTGCCTGGCTCATGCGCTTGCGGCCCTCGAAGCCGAAGGGCTTGGTGACGATGCCGACGGTGAGCGCGCCGATCTCCTCCATGGCGATCTCTGCCACGACGGGGGCAGCGCCGGTGCCGGTGCCACCGCCTTCGCCCGCGGTGACGAAGACCATGTCTGCGCCGGCGAGCGCCTCGCGGATCTCTGCGCGGGACTCCTCTGCAGCCTGGCAGCCGATCTCTGGGTTGGCGCCGGCGCCCAGGCCGCGCGTGAGCTCCTCGCCGATGTGGACGGTGCGGTCTGCATCGGACATCATGAGTGCCTGGCGGTCCGTGTTGATGGCGATGAACTCAACGCCCTTGACGCCAGCCTCGACCATGCGGTTGACGGCGTTGGTTCCGCCGCCGCCGACACCCACAACCTTGATGACGGCCAGACGGTCGCTTCCTTCGTATTCGGACATTGCCAGCTCCTCCGTTTTGCGTTTAGTTAGTTCATTGAGAGCAGGCTGGGCACAGTGCTACCCGAGCCTAACTTTCCGCATTGTACCCCAACGATGACAATCTTGAAGACCCCAGCGCTGCATCCTTCACCCCTCGCCCCAATCTTTTTCACACAATGTTCACAGGCGCTAGGCGCTGGTGCGGTAGGTGGGGCGGTCGGGGACGCGCACGTTGATGTAGGAGATCTTGCCCTCGTACTTGTCGAGGAGCGCCCAGATGTCGGCCTCCTTGAGCTCCATGTCCTCCGCCATGCCGAAGGCGACCTCCACGCCGCCCTTGAGGGTGAGCGAGGTCTTGACGGCGCTTTCCGCCGAGATGCTCTTGATCATCTCGGCCAGCTCCGGCGAGACCTGGTCGAAGACGGCCAGCGCGTTGAGGATGCCCTCGTCTGTGACGTCGCTGCCGGCGACGGGCGCTGCCATGTTGGTGTCGACGTCGACGATGCGGCGGTAGCTCTTCCAGTCCTCCTCGGTGGCGGCGGAGAGCCAGGCGCCGTCCGTCGAGACGACCCAGATGCTCTTGGAGCTGATCTTGACCGCCGCGGAGGGTGTGCGCTCGGTCACGTGGATCTTGATCGTGTGCGGGAACTGGCGCGAGATGGTGGCCTGCTGCACCCAGGGGTGCTCCTCCAGGCGCGAGCAGATGCCGGCTGCGTCGAGCCTGAGGAGGGTGGAGTCGTCTGGCACGGCGGCGAGCTGCGTGACCTCTTGGTCGGTGAGGTGCTCGACGCCGGTGACGGTGACCGTCTGCACGGCCAGCAGGTTAGAGCGGTAGACGAAGATGCTGCCGAAGACGAGCAGCAGCACCGCGGCGATGACCGCGGCGATCTTGAGGACGTATGAGAGGTAGCGGCGGCGGGCGCGGGCTGCGCGCTCGGCGCGCTCGGCGGCGCGGATGTCGCCCACGCGGCGGCCGCGGCCGGCGGCGGCGTCGTCTATGTCGCGGTTGCGGCGGCGCTGGGCGCTCTGCGAGACGGCCATGTCCTGCGTGCCGGCCGGCGCGCTGCTGCGGCGGCTGGACGCGCTGCCTGCGGCGCGGCGCGGGCGCGAGCTGCCAGACGAGCTGTCCCCCAGCGGCGGCATGGGCTGGCGGCGGGCGCTGCTGCGGCGCTCCTGCTCCTTGCGGACGGACTTGCGCTTGGGCTGGCCAGAAGGCGCGGCAGCAGGAGCGCCCTGTGCGCTGCCTGCGGTGCTCTTGCGTTGTGAGGAGGCCCGGACGCTAGTCCTGGAACCCGAGGAACCTGACCTCCGGCTGGAGCTCGACGCCATGCTTCTCCCTAACCTTGTCCCTTGCAACGCGCATGAGGCTCAGCACGTCTTGAGCCGTGGCGCTGCCGTTGTTCACGATGAAGTTGGCGTGGACGGGCGATATCTCCGCCCCGCCGCACGTGAGGCCCTTGAGGCCGCAGCTCTCGATGAGCTCGCCTGCGCTGGCAGACTCCGTGCCCTTGAAGACGCTGCCGCAGCTGGGCTGCGAGAGCGGCTGCGTGGCCCGGCGGCGCTTGAGGCCGGCCTCCATGGCCGCGTGGAGCATCATCTTATCGCGGGGCACCAGCTTGAGGCAGGCCTCCACCACAATTCCATCTGCAGGCAGGCTGCAGCTGCGGTAGCCCCACTCGATGGCGCTGCCCGCCACCTTGCGCAGGCCCTGCCCCGGCGTGAAGAGCGTCACGGAGTCGACCAGGCTGCCGAACCACGCGCTGCGGGTGCCCGCGTTCATGCGCACGGCCCCGCCCACGGTGCCCGGCGTGCCCACGGCAAACTCCAGGCCCGCAAGCCCCAGCCCAAAGGCGCCCTGCACCAGGCGCGAGAGCATCACGGCGCCGCCCGCGGTGACGGGCACGCGCTCCGGGGCCTGCCCGCCTGCCGGCACGGGCTCGTAGCCGTGGAAGTCCAGGCGCGCGAACTCCCCGCCCAAGACCACGGCGGCACCCCGGTAGCCCTCGTCTGCCACGAGCAGGTTGGAGCCGCGGCCGATGACCGTCCAGGGCACCCCTTCCTCGGCCAGCACCTCGGTGAGCAGCGAGAGGTCCGCGAGGGTGTTGCACTCCGCGTAGAGGTCCGCCGGCCCGCCGATGCGGTAGGTGGTGTGCCTGGCCAGGGGCTCGTCGCAGATGATGCGCCCGCTAAGCGAGCCGTCCAGGCGAATGTATGCGTCGAAGGCGCCCAAGCCCTACTCCCCGCTGCCCAGGGCGGCGACGAGCTGCGGGCCCATGGTGGTGACGTCGCCCGCGCCCATGGTGAGCACGAGGTCGCCAGGGCGCAGCTTGGTGAGCAGGAAGGGCACGACCTCCGGGCGGTGCGGCATCCAGGCGCACTGGGTGCGCGGCTTGTGGGCCATGATCGCGTCCACGAGCGTCTTGCCGGTGACTCCGGGGATGGGGGCCTCGCCGGCGGCGTAGACGTCCATCATCGTCACGCTGCTGGCGGCGTCGAAGGCGTCTGCGAACAGCGGCGCCAGCGACTCCGTGCGGGTGTAGCGGTGCGGCTGGAAGAGCACGTGCACATGCTCGAAGCCCAGCTGCGCGGCGGCGGCCAGGGTAGCCTTTATCTCCGTGGGGTGGTGGGCGTAGTCGTCCACCACGGTGACGCCGGCCGCCTCGCCCACGAGGTCGAACCTGCGCTTGACCCCGCGGAACTGCTCGAGCGCCTTGGCGGCGGCTGCCACGTCCAGGCCCAGCGCCCATACCACGGTGAGCACGCCGGTGGCGTTGAGGACGTTGTGGCGGCCGGGGCTACGGCTGATCACGGCATCGATGCTGCTGCCGTCTGGGAAGGTGACGGTGAACGCGCTGCCGATGCCCGCGCGGCCCTTGAGCTCGAAGCGCGCCTGCGCGGCCGGGTTGCCGGCCTCGCCGTAGGTGACGGTGCGCTTGCCGGTGGCGCGCGCGATCTGCGCGAGCTTGGGGTCGTCTGCACAGACCACGGCCGCGCCCTCGTCGGGCAGCAGGCTCAAGAAGTCGCCGAACGCGTCGTAGATGGCGTCGATGGTGCCGTAGTGGTCCAGGTGATCGGCCTCGATGTTGGTGATGAGGGCCGCATAGGGCGAGAGGTGGACGAAGGAGCCGTCCGACTCGTCTGCCTCAACGATGTAGTAGTCGCCCGCGCCGCTCTTGGCGTTGGTGCCGTAGGCCTGCACCGTGCCGCCGATGAGGAAGCTCGGGTCCAGGCCCATGCCGTCGACCACGGTGGCGAGCATGGAGGACGTGGTGGTCTTGCCGTGCGTGCCGGCGCAGGCCAGGGTCTTCTTGCCCACGCCCAGGTAGGCGAGCATGTGCGAGCGGTGCCAGATGTCGAGCCCGCGCTCGCGCGCTGCGGCGAGCTCGGGGTTCTTCTCCGGGATGGCCGTGGAGACGACCACGGTGTCGACGTCTGCGGCAAGGTTGGCGGCGCTGTGGCCCACGTGGACCTCGATGCCGGCCTGGCGCAGCTGCACGACCATGCGCGACTCCTTCATGTCGGAGCCGGTGACGCGCAGGCCGCGCTGGTGGGCGACCAGGGCGATGCCGGACATCCCGACGCCGCCGATGCCGATGAAGTGGATCTTGCGAGGTGAGGCGCTCATCTAGGAGTCGCTCCTTTCGGTGACAGCGCAGGCGATGTCTGCGAGCTTGGCGCGGGCGGCGGAGCCGGAGAACTGGGCGCAGGCGGCGTGCATCTGGGCGCGGCGCTGCGGGTTGGTGGCCAGGTCGAGCACGAGCTCGGCGAAGGCCGGCTCCTCCACCTGCGAGTCTGGGACGAGGCAGGCGGCCCCGGCGGCAACGCAGCCGGAGGCGTTGAGGGTCTGGTGGTCGCCGCGGGCGAAGGGGTAGGGCACGAGCACGGCCGGCACGCCCAGGGTCATGATCTCTGCCAGCGAAGACGCGCCGGCGCGCGAGACCACGAGGTCGCTTGCGGCCAGGACGTCGCCCATCTGGTCGATGTACTCGAAGAGGTGCCAGCGGGTCTGCTCTTCTTCCGTGAGCTGCAGCTTTGAGGCGACGGCCTGGTAGTCGGCCTTGCCGGCGCCGTGCACCACGTACAGCCCGGGCACGGCGAGCAGCTGCTCCTTCATGGCTGCCACGGCGCTGTTGAGGTGCTGGGCGCCCAGGCTGCCGCCGAAGGCCAGCAGCACCGTGGCGTCCTGCGGGATGCCCAGCAGACGGCGGCCGCGCTCGCGCGAGCAGGTCTCGAACGAGGCGCGCACCGGGTTGCCGATGACCACGGGCTCGTGCTTGCACTGCAGCTGCGCGGCGGACTCGCGGTACGTGAGGGCCGTGACGTCTGCCTTCTTGGCCAGGTACTTGTTGGCCATGCCGGGCACGGAGTTCTGCTCGTGGACCACCAGGGGGATGCCCAGCGCCACAGCGGCACGGCCCACGGGGATGGAGACATAGGCCCCGAAGGTCAATACGGCGTCTGGCCGGTCCTGCTTGAACAGGGCCTTGGCCTTGGCGCTGGCCTTGAGGATCTTGGAGCCGCTTGAGACGAGCGTCCAGGGTTTGGCGGCGTCGAAGCCCGCCACCTCGAAGCCCACGAACTCGAAACCCGCGTCTACGGCGAGCTTGGCCTCGATGTGGTTGGGGGTGCCCGCGAAGAGGATGCGGTGGCCGCGGCGCCGCAGCTCGTCGGCCACGGCGATGGCGGGGTTGATGTGGCCGGCGGTGCCGCCGGCTGAGACGACGAAGTACATGGTCCTCGCTCCTGGTGTGCGTGACAGTGCTGCGTTCGGTGCGAACTGGATACGGCCTTACATCGTAGCAGTTATTCCCGCGCCGCGGCGCCAGCGGGCAGGGACTATGCAGTCGTAGCGGATGGTCTTTCCGCGCACGCTGCTGGACGGCTTGGCCCCGGCCAGCGGGGGCGCCTTGAGCGGGCGCTTGACGACGACCTTGCGCTCGGCCGCCGCGAGCGCCGCCTGGAGCAGATCTTCCTCCTGGGTGCAGGGCGGCTCGAGCATCTGGAAGAGCTGGAGCTTCTTCTTGGTGAGCGCCGCCTTGCCCTTGGCGGGAAACATCGGGTCGAGGTAGACGAGCTGCGGGGCCTGCGCCAGCCGGGGCAGCAGGAGCGTGCTCTCCCCCACCTCGAGGCGCATGCGGCCGGCCGCGGCGGCCAGGCGCTCGTCTGCGCGGGCGCGCTGCAGGCAGTCGGCCAGCAGGGCGGCGATGACCGGGTCGCGCTCGACAAGCACGACCTCCCAGCCCGCAGCGGCCAGGAGCAGGGCGTCCTCGCCCATGCCGGCCGTTGCGTCCACAGCGCGCAGCGGGTGGGGCGCACCCTTGATGTGGGCGGCGCGCACCAGCAGCTCCTTGGAGAGCCGGTCTTGGCGCAGGCGCGGCAGCATCTGCGAGAAGTCCCCCGTGAGCTCCATACCTGCGCCGAGCAGCGTGAGGCCCTGCGGCCGCTGCTCCAGCACCAGCCCCGCAGCCCGCGCCGCGGTTTGCGCCACCTCAAGCAGGCGTTCCATGTCCTCGCCCCGCTAGCGCACCGCGGTGATGCGTAGGGTGGCGCTTTCCTGCGCGAGCTGCCAGAGCAGGCAGCGCAATTGCGGGTCCTTGGGAGAGGCCTCGAGCTCCAGGCAAAACGCCGCGCAGCCCTCCCCCGCCGGCAGCTGCCTGATCATGCAGACGTTGAAGCCCTTCTCGGCCACAAAGCCCAAAGCGGTGGCAAGCGAGCCCGGCTGGTCTGCGCGGGTGAGCTCCAGCTCAACGGTGCTGCCGGGGGCCTCCAGCAGCTCTGCGCCGGGCAGCTGCTGCACGGTGGCGGCGTCTCCCAGCTGCTCGTACATCAGCACGTACTGGTAGCTGCGGCTGGACTCGATGAGCTTGCGCACGGCAGCCAGGTAGGCGCTGCGGCGCTCGGGCGGGACCTCCTGCCCCAGGCGCTCGAGGATCTGCGCCTCGCGCTCGGCGCGGTAGACCTGCGTGCTGCCGGCGGCGAGCTTGGCGGCAGCCACCTGCTGCGAGCAGTCCATGCGCTGCATCACCAGCTCCCTGAGCTGGGCGTCTAGCGCGTCTATCTGCATGCGTATCTCGTCCAAGGCTGCCACAGGCGAGCCCTCCTTCCCTGCACGGGGCCCGGCCGCTACAGGCCGAGCGCCTCTTTCCACGCCATCTCCTTGAAGCCGGGGGCGGCCGGCACGCCGTCCACCACCAGCAGCGGGCGCTTGACTAGCATGCCGTTGCTGGCCAGCAGGCGATACGCCTCTTCGTCGCCCATGCCGGCGTCGAGCTGGGCCTTCACCCCCAGCTCGCGGTAGAGCATGCCGGAGCTGTTGAAGAAGCGGCGCAGCGGCAGCCCGCTTGCGGCGTGCCAAGCGCGCAGCTCGTCTTCTGCAGGCGGCTGCTCCACGATGTGGCGGCTCTCGAAGGGCACGCCCTGCGCCTCGAGCCAGGCGCGGGCCTTTTTGCAGGTGCTGCACTTGGGGTATTCGACGAACAGGACCTCCATGGTCGTTCCTCCTCTTCTCACCAGGGGGCTTAAGCGCTCTTCTTGCAGAGCCTGGACTCGACCGCCTTGAAGCAGGCGGGGTAGGCCACCACCAGCAAGACGATGAGCGCGAAGTACTTGCTGAACGCGTAGACGTTCACGTCGAGCAGCGGCTTGAGCAGCAGCGGGAAGACGCCTGCGTACAGCGCCGCCACCAGCACCACGCCCACCGCGCCGCGGGCAACGCGCACGCCCAAGCTGCCCTCGACGGAAAAGCCCACGAGCCGGCGCTCCAGCGGCCAGGCGACGCTCATGCCCATGAGGCCGCCCATGCACTTGAAGCAGTCCGTCTTCATGGCGTACGGGTCCACCAGCAGGGCGCCGGCGGCGTCGTACTCGAGCGGGTAGGGCTTGAGCTCGCAGAAGGCCAGTAGCACGGCGCACAAGGCGAACACCCCAGCGGCAAGCGGTATGTCCCAGCTGGGGTGCGCGCGCATGACCTTGGCGGCTGCGCAGATGAGCGCGATGACCGCGGCAGAGAGCAGCCAGGCGACCACGACGTCCTTGGGGCAGTGGCAGCCCAGCCAGTTGCGCGAGAAGCCCACCAGCACGATGACTGCGATGCACACGGCCACGGCGATGCGGTTGGAGCGCAGCCAGACGGCTGCCGCACCGAAGATGCCCGCCGCAGAGGCGGTGTGCCCGCTGGGAAACGAGTAGCCCGTGGCCTCTGGCAGGGCCGTTGCGTCTGGGACGACGCGCGCGTCGAGGATCCAGGGGCGGTTGATGCAGGCGATGTTCTTCACCACCTGGTTCACACCGGTGCAGGCCAGGTAGCTGGACGCGATGAAGTAGCCGGCGCGCTTGTCAACGCACCAGAACACGACCGCGATCGCCAGCACGGGCAGCGGGCTCACGATGAGCGCGGAAAGCCCCAGGAAGAGCTGGTTGAGCAGCTCCGGGGCGGCCTCGCGCAGAGACTGCAGGGCGAGCAGGTAGTCGATCTCCAAAGCACGCGCTCCAATACTCGAAGGTTGCCATGCGCCCAATTGTAGAGCCCGGGTGCGACATCGTGGCGCTCAAAGCACGAGCGGGCACCGCATGGCGCCCGCTCGCAGTTTGCAGCGCGGTGTGGGCGGCTACTTCACGCGGCCGCGGAAGGAGCGGTAGATGATGACGTGGTAGACCAAGACGATGGGCACGCCGATGCAGGCGATGATCGTCATGGGCAGCAGGGTCGCATCCGTTGCCGCGGAGTTGGCGATGGTGAGGCTGAAGAACGGGTCTGCAGCCGGCACCAGGTTGGGGAACAGCGTTGCAGCGAGGATGACCACCAGCGCGGCGGCGGCCAGGCTCACCAGCAGGAAGGGCTTGAGGTCGGAGGCGGGCTCGTCCTGCTTGCCGAGCAGGAAGGCGCCCAGCACGCCGGCCAGGTAGACCACCGCGGCCACGACGGCCAGCGGCAGGCAGCCCACGCCGTAGGAGATGTTGGGCATGACCAGCACCAGGAACAGCACGGTGACCACGGCGAACACCGCGACCGCCACCAGGGCGAGCTTGCGCCTGAGAGCGGCGGCGCGCACGCGCAGCTCGCTGCCGGCGGGTGCCTTGAGGGCGAGCCAGCAGGAGCCCTGGAGCAGCATGTGCACCAGGCCCAGCACGCCGCACAGCAGCGCGAAGGGGTTGAGCAGCGCGAAGAAGCTGCCCGTGTAGTCGCCGTTGGCGTTGAGGGGCAGGCCCTGGACGATGTTGCCCAAAGCCACACCGAAGAGCAGCGCCGGAAGCAGGCTGCCCACGAAGAAGAGGCTGTCCCACAGGCGGTGCATGTCGTCTCCGTGGTAGCGGAACTCAAGCGAGACCGCACGCAGGATCAGGCCGAAGAGCACCAGCATGATGGCCAGGTAGAAGCCGGAGAAGCTGGTGGCGTACGCAGGTGCGAAGGCCGCGAACAGCGCGCCGCCCGCGGTGAGCACCCAGACCTCGTTGCCGTCCCACACCGGGCCGATGGCCTTGAGGCACTGCATCTTCTCGGGCTCGTCCTTGGCGACGAAGGGGTAGAGCACGCCGACGCCGAGGTCGAAGCCGTCGAGCACGAAGTAGCCGATCATGAGCACGGCGACGAGGATGAACCAGAGGATTCCCAAAGCAGTCATTACTCGATCGCCTCCTCGTCATCAGAGCCCGCACCTGCAGGCTTGGGCAGGTAGGACTCGGGGCCCTTCTTGATGATCTTGAAGCTGGCGCGCAGCCAGCAGAAGTAGATGAGCGCGTACACCAAGAGGAAGAGCGCCAGGGTGATGATGAGCATCACGGGCGTGACGGCCAGCGAGGAGGCGTCTGCGGTGAGGAGCTCGCCGTAGACGATCCAGGGCTGGCGGCCGAGCTCTGCCACCATCCAGCCGAACTCGATGGCCAGCAGGGCGGCGATCCAGCCCACCATCATCAGGCGCAGCAGCCACTTGTTCTTGACCTTGCCGCGCAGCGCGAAGAAGCCCAGCACGATCACGACGAGCACGATGGCGATCATGTAGAGCATGAGGTGGTAGCACTGGTAGATGGCGTTGACGTTGCCGGTGTAGTAGTCCTCGTCGAAGTCGTTGAGACCGGGATACTCCGTGTCGAAGCTGCCGGAGGCGACGAACGAGGTCAGGCCGGGGATGCCGATGGTGTAGGTGACGCCGTTTGCCTCGTCCACCCAGCCGAAGAACGACATCTCTGCCGGGCCGGACTCCCACTGGCCCTCCATGGCGGCGAGCTTGGCAGGCTGCTCCTGCGAGACCTCGACGGCCTGCTGGTGGGCGGCGGGCATCATGAGCACGGTGGTGACGACGGCGATTGCCACGCCCACCTTGAGGAGCTTCTTGGAGAAGTCCTCCTCGCGGCCCTTGAGCATGTAGTAGGCGGCGATGGCGATGGCCACCAGCGAGCCGGTGATCAGCAGCGCCAGGACCACGTGGAAGAAGCGCGGCATGGTGGAGGGGTTGAACGCCGCGGCGAAGAAGCTCGTGAGGATGGCCTTGGAGCCGCTGGCCGTCTGCACGACCTCGTAGCCCGCGGGGGTCTGCATCCAGGAGTTGGCGATGATGATCCACAGGCAGGAGAGCAGCGAGCCCGCCCAGACCAGCCAGCCGCTGGCCAGGTAGAGCTTGGGGCCCACCTTGCCCTTGCCAAAGAGCAGGATGCCCAGGAACACAGACTCCATGAAGAAGGCGAAGAGGGCCTCGGCGGCAAGCGGGGCGCCGAAGATGTCGCCCACGAAGCGCGAGTAGTCTGCCCAGTTAGTGCCGAAGGAGAACTCCATGGTGATGCCCGTGGCGACGCCGACGGCGAAGGTGCCGGCGAACAGGCGGGTCCAGAAGCTCGCGAGAGCCTCGTCATGGGGGTCCTTGGAACGGTAGGCCTTGGTCAGGAGCACAGCCAAAACGAGGCCGAAGCCCACTGAAAGCGGGACGAACAGATAGTGGTAGACAGCCGTAGCCGCAAACTGGATACGGGCTAGCAACACTGCATCCATACGCCACCCTCCTTTCCACACAATCTGCCCCAAAGGGGCATGCGTATACTCCTAAAGGGTATCGCTTGAGAAGGCCTTTGTGAGGGTTTTCCTCCATAATTCATCCATAATTTCATCCCGCCTGGCGTGCCCTCCCCAACATCTGCTAGGAACCCGTCACAGCTCCCTGCACCCAAAGACCGGATATGCGGGTTTTGCGCGCGCAATGACCTGCTTTTAGTTATCTACCTGGTTGATAACTACAAATCAGGTCATTCGGAACGGTTTTCGCACATATCCGGTCGTTGGGTGTTTGCGGCGCTGCAGATGGCAGCCTCGGATGTCGCACCTGGGTGTTATGGTTTGTCCCAGTAGCGGCGATGCGAGCAAGCGGGCCGCGGTTGAAGGGAGTGCGTTGAAGCTGCTTGACCCCAACGTCAAGAGCCTGCTGGGGGCGCGGGGCGCCCTGGGGGCCTCGTTTGCCGCCAGCGCGGCAGACGCCCTCCTCACCGCCGGGCAGGCATGGGGGCTCGCATGCGCGCTGGCCGGCCTGTGGGAGGGCGGTGCGCTGGGGCAGCAGCTCCCCTGGCTCGCACTCTTCCTCTGCTGCTTTGCCGCCCGCCAGCTCGTGACGCTGTGGCGCGGCTCCTACCTGGACGCGTTCTCGCGGCACAGCGCAAGCAGGCTGCGCGGAGAGCTCGCCGAGTCCCTCTACGAGCTGGGGCCTGCCGCGGTGCAGCGCAAGGGCAGTGGTGCGCTGGCAACCGCCCTGGCCGAGGGCGTGACCCAGGTGCAAGACTACCTGGCCCTCATCATCCCCAAGGTCACCGACCTCATGGTGGTGCCCGCGGTGCTGGGAATCGTGCTCCTGCTGCTCGACCCCATAAGCGGCGTCATCGCCCTTGTGCTCATCCCCTGCATCATGTTCTACATGCGCATGCTGGGCAGCTACGCCAAGGAGAACGCGGCCCGCCAGCACGGGCGCTACCAGCGCATGTCCAACCACTTCGTGGACTCCCTGCGCGGCCTGCCCACCCTCAAGGCCTTCGGGCGCAGCAAGGCCTACACCGCGCAGATCGAGAAGACGAGCGAGTCGTTCAGAGAGGCAACGGTCAAGACCTTGCGTTCGGCCACGCTCTCCAGCCTGGTGCTCGACCTCTTCCGCGTCTTTGCACTGGCGGCGGCTGCCATCCTGCTGGGCTTCAGGCTCATGGCGGGCGATGTGGCCATCCTGCCGGCGCTCGCCGTGCTCATCATCCTCCCGGAGTTCTTTGCCGCGGTGCGCCGCTACTCGGCAGACTTCCACGCCAGCCTCGACGGCCGCAACCAGCTGGCAAGCGTGCTGGAGCTCGTGGAGGAGGGCCGCAGCGCGCGGCAGGCGGCCTGTACACTCGAATCCCTGCCCGGCGCCTCAGCGGGGCAGGTTCCCTCCCTGCGCGTCGAGGGCCTGGGATTCTCCTACCCGCAGCTGCAGGAGGGGCAGGAGCGCGCCTTTGCCCTGCTCGATGTGGGCTTTGAGACCAGCGGGCCGCTCAAGGTGGGGATCGTGGGCGTCTCTGGCAGCGGCAAGACCACCCTGGCCCAGCTGCTGGCGGGCTTTGCCGCGCCCAGCTGCGGCAGCGCGCTCGTCAACGGGCAGGCCGTGGAGAGCCTCGCCTGCCCCGCCTGGCGCCGGCTGGTCTGTTACATCCCGCAGAGCCCCCACATCTTCTGCGGGAGCCTGGCAGACAACATCGCCTTCTACCAGCCCGGCGCCCCGCGCACCGCGGTGGAGGAGGCGGCGCGGCGCGCGGGCCTGCAGCCCCTGCTCGAGCAGCTGCCGCAGGGCCTCGACACCGTGGTGGGAGAAGGCGGGCGCCAGCTTTCCGGAGGACAGGCGCAGCGCCTGGCCCTTGCGCGCGCCTTCCTCAGCAGCGACCGCCGCGTGCTGGTCTTCGATGAGCCCACCGCCCACCTCGACATAGAGACCGAGCTCGCCCTCAAGGAGAGCATGCTCCCCCTGATGGAGGGGCGGCTGGTCTTCTTCGCCACGCACCGCCTGCACTGGATGCGCTCCATGGACCTCATTCTCGTCATTGACGGCGGGCGCCTGGTGCAGCAGGGCAGCCTGGAGGAGCTCATGGCGCACGACGGTCCCTTCAGCCGCCTGGTCGAGCAGATGCAGGGGGGTGGCAGCCATGGCGCGTAACGCCGTCCTCGCGCGCTGGCAGCGCGCTCGGGAGCACGACAGCTGGGTGCGCCCCTTCCTCGCCCGCTACCGCAGGGCCCTGTTGGTCTCGCTTGCCCTGGGCCTGCTCACCATGGTCTTTGCCGCCGGGCTCATGTTCACCTCCGGCTTCCTCATCAGCGACGCTGCCGAACAGCCCGAGCTGGGGCTCTTCTCGCTGCTGGTGCCGCTGGGGCTGGTGCAGGTCTTCGGCGTGGGCAAGCCCTTCCTGGGCTACTTGGAGCGCCTGGCCAGCCACGACTGGGTGCTGCGCCTTACCTCCGCGCTGCGCACGCGGCTCTACCGCTCGCTGGAGAAGGAGGGCGTCTTCTGGATGGCCTCGCACCGCGCGGGCGAGGCGCTGGGGCTGCTCGCAGGCGACATCGGCCACCTGCAGAACCTCTACCTGCGCTGTGTCTTCCCCCTGGCCATCGCCTGGGGCCTGTGCCTTGGCGCCTCGCTGCTCACGGGGCTGTTCACGCCGCTATTCGGGCTGCTCATGCTGCTGGGGCTCGCGGTGCTGGCGGTGCTCATGCCGCTGGCTAGCGTCGTGGTCAACGGAGCGCGGCAGATGCGTGCCAAGGAGCTCACCAACGAGCTCTTCGACAGCGCCGCAGACGATGTGGCGGGCCTTGCCGACTGGCTGTTCTCTGGCAGGCGTGACGACTACCTGCGCCGCGTGATGGGCCCAGACGCCCAGCTCAACGCCGTGCAGGCCGCCACCGCGCGCTCGCTGCGCCGGACGGGCGCGCTGTTGCAGGCAGTCTTTGGGCTGATGGCCGTGTGCGTGCTCGGATGGGCGGCCCTGCACTTTGGCGGCATGGCCCAGGCAGCCGCCGGCAGCGGGGTGGCCGCGCGGCCGGCGGACTTCATCGCCGCCTTCGTGCTAGGCTTCTTCCCCTTGCTGGAGGCCTTCGAGCCCCTGCCCACCGCCACGCTGCAGGCCTGCACGCACCTGGACTCCCTCGAGCGCCTCAACGGCCTCGAGGAGCCGCAGGAGGAAGGTAGGCCGGCGGTGCCAGACGAAGGCGAGCCCGGCGCCGCCCGCAGCGGCGTGCCGCCCGTGCTCGAGTTCGAGCAGGCCACGTTCGCCTACCCCGACCAAGGCGAGCTCATCTCGGCCCTGAGCCTGCGCGTGCAGCCGGGCGAGAAGCTCGCCGTCCTGGGCCCCAGCGGCAGCGGCAAGTCGACCCTGCTCAGCCTTGCGCGCGGGGACCTCTCCCCCACCGCCGGGCGCGTCACGCTCGGAGGCGCCGACTGCTGCCAGCTGGGAGACGCGATCTGCAGCCAGGTGGGCCTCATCCAGCAGAGCACCTACCTCTTCAACCGCACGCTCTTCGGCAACCTGAGCCTGAGCGACCCGTCCGTCACGCGCGAGGCCGCCGAGCAGGCGCTGCGCGACGTGGGCCTGGGGCCGCTGCTTGCCAGCCTGCCCAAGGGGCTCGACACCCTGGTGAGCGAGGCCGGCCTCAACTTCTCTGGCGGCGAGCGCCACCGCATAGCCCTAGCGCGCGTGCTGCTCAAGGACACGCCGGTGGTTCTGCTCGACGAGCCCACCGTGAGCCTCGACCCCCTCACGGAACGGGCCCTGCTCGAGACGGTCTTCCGCGTGCTCGAGGGCCGCAGCGTGGTCATGGTCACCCACCACCTGGCGGGCATCGAGCACATGGACCGCGTGGTCTTCCTGGAGGAGGGCGGCATCGCCCTCGAGGGCACGCCCGCCCAGCTCAGCGAGGAGAGCGAGCGCTTCCGCCAGCTCCTCGCCTTCGACCGCGGCCTCTAATCCTGCGCCTGCCTCTTCTTCTGCTTGCGGCGCTGCACGGCGGGGGCGGTGTCCTTGTAGGCCATGAGGACGATCAGCCCAAAGACGGCGCAGGCGGCCACCAGGATGAACATGCCCTTGAAGCCCTCGTTGAGGGTGGACTGGTAGACCTTCTGGATCTGCCTTGCCTCTGCGTCGATTGCCTCCAGGTACTTCTGCTGGGCCTCGTCGAACATGCCGGGGACAGCCGCCTTCACGGCCTTCAGCTTCTTGACGGTGGAGGCGAGTTCGGCACGCGACGCCTTGAGCTCTTCAAGCCCGTTTTGCATCTCGGCGTAGCCGCCCTTCATCTGCGCGATGCCGCTCTGAAGGCCCGCGATCGCCGCGCTCATGTCGCCGCTCCCGCTGCCTGCACCGCTCATGCCTGCGGGCATGCTGCCGCCAGAAGACGCACCGGTCCCCGCGCTGCCACCCATACCGGGCATGGCGCCGCCCTGCTGCTCCTTGGCGGCCTCCTGGGCGCTCTTCATCGCTGCCTGGGCCTCCTTCATGCTGGCAAGCTTGCCCTCGTTCTCTGCGATGGAGGCCTTCATCTCGCTCATGGAGCCCTTGAGCTCCGCGATGGCATCGTCCATCTCGTCGAGGCCCTCGCCCATCTTCTTGAGACCGGTGTCAACGCCCTCAATCGCCTCGCCTTCGATCTGGGGGCGGATCTGGCTGAACATCTCCAGGCTCATGTCCTTGCAGGTGCCCACGATGGTGGTGACATCGGAGTCCTGCATCTCCTCGAGGATGCTGTCGGGGACGCTGACGTCGTACTTTGAGCCTGCGCTGCCCATGTCGAGCTCGATGTGGCTCATCTCGGCCAGCTTGGGGATCTCGACGCCCTCGAACATCTCCTTGTAGTCGTCGTCTGCCATCATCGCGGCCAGCTCTTGGTCGAGCTCCTGCGCGTAGGGCAGCGGGGTGACGTCGACCTCCTGGGGCAGGGCGTCTGTGAGGCGGTCTTGCATGCTGCTGCCCGCCTGCACGATGAACGCCACCATGATCGCCGGCGCGATGGCGGTGCCGATGGAGCGCACGAGCGAGAGCGTTGCCAACGCGGAGTTGGACTCCTCGTCCCTGGTCTTCTGCAACATCATGTAGTTGAGCGGCGAGCCCATGACAAAGCCCATGGCGAGGCCGACGAGCGCCAGGGAGACGCATACCGTGGGCACGCTGGGGTTGGGGCAGGCCACGAAGGCCATGAAGAGCGCGCCTGCGATCGCCAGCGCAAAGCCCGCGCCCAAGACCGGCTTGACGCCCATCTTGTCGATGATCTTGCCGGACATGGGCGAGCCCACGCCGGTGAACAGGCCCAGGATGATGAGGAAGTAGCCGCCGCTGCCAGACTCCATGCAGAGGGCGTTCTCACAGAACTGCGGGAAGAAGAGGATGGCCATCATGATGATGCCGCTGACGATGGAGCACAGCAGGGTGATGACGATGTCCTTGCTCTTGAAGTAGTGCAGGTTCATGGCCGGGTCTGCGGCGCGGTTCTCGATGATGACGAAGACCGGCAGCAGCACGGCAAAGCCAAGCAGATAGGGCCAGACGTCTGTGCTGGTGATGGAAGCGGCTAGCTCGAAGAAGTCGATGTTCTTGAGGCCGATCATGAGGCTCAAGATCATGAGCGTCATCACCAGGCTGCCCCAGATGTCGATGGGCTTGACGTCGTCGAGCTTGGTGTTGGGGATCTTGGCAAAGCCCGCTGCCAGGATGAAGAGGCAGATGGGCACGTTGATGAAGAAGATGAAGGCCCACTGGTCAGACCCGAAGAGGTCCAGGATGCCGCTGCAGGCCGCTGGGCCCAGGATGCTCGCCACACCGTAGATGCCGCCCACCATGCCGAGGGCCATGCCGCGCTTCTCCTCGGGGAAGGCGGTGCCCACCTCGGCCGTTGCCACGGGCACCACGCCACCGGCGCCCACGGCCTGCACGGCGCGGGCGAAGATGAGCATCTCGAAGCTGCCGCTGTACTGCGAGAGCCCGCACAGCAGCGAGCCTGCGCCAAAGAGCAGGATGCAGATGAGGTAGACGTACTTGCGGCCGTACTTGTCTGCGAGCTTGCCCGCGATGGGGATGCTCACCGCATACGCCAGGGTGTAGATGGTCATCAGCCACACGCCCAGGGAGTCCGCCACGCCCATGGTGTTTTGGATGACGGTGCGGGCAGGGTTGACGATGCCCATGTCCAGGGCTCCCATGAAGATGCCCAGCATGTAGACCAGGGCGATAAGCACATAACCCTTGGACTGCGCCTTGCTCGCCGGCTGCCCAGCCAGCGCCTCCTGCCCGGCTTGCTCGGCCCCCTCCTGATGCTTCTTCCCGTGCACGGCCTAGTCCTCCTTCTCCTCGGTGAGGTTGGCGGCGATGCGCTCGAGTGCGGCGAAGGTCGTCTCCAGCTCCTGCTGGCTCAAGCCCGCGAACATGCGCGCTTCGAGCTCCACGTAGGTACTGCCCATGGCGGCGAGCACCTCGGTGCCTTGGGGCGTGAGTTCGACGAGCTTCTCGCGCTTGTCTGCGGGGTTGAGCACCCTGCTCACCAGGCCCTTTGCCTCCAGCTTGCCCACCGTCTTGGCAATCGAGCCCTTGTCGATGAGGAAGTGCGCGGCGAGGTCCTCCTGGCGGCAAGTGCCGCGTGCACCCAGCTGCATCAGCACCACCTGCTCGGGAAAGCCCACCCCCAGGTCTGCCAGCGCATGCTCCGCGTACAGGCGCATCCGGCGCTCGATGACCGAGAGATCCCTCATGAACATCAGGGCCCTCCCCTCCCTCAGTGTCTGCTTGCACGAATAACGGTTGCCGTTGCAACCGTTGCCGTTGCAACTATATGCAGCTCCCAAGCAGCTGTCAACGCGCAGCAGCGCTAACGCACCAATAATGGGACAGAGGGGACAGTCCCCACTGTCCCATTTTTGGCGCATCGAAGCCAAAGGGGGTGGAGGAGGCCCTGGGCAGAAGCCGGGCTAGGCGCCTATCTCGTCTATGGCGCAGGCCAGGCCGTGGACGATGTTGCGGCGCGAGAGCGTGCCCACGAGCTTGCCGTTGCGGGTGACCGGCGTCTTCTTGATGCGGCGCTGGGCGAGCAGGTGGGTGGCCTCGTCGAGCGGCATGCCGGCCTTGGTGCAGATGACGTTCTTGGTGGCGATGTCCATGACGCTCAGGCCGAACAGGTCCACCAGGCGCTCGAGGGCCCGGGAGTCGTCGAGCATGCGGTACACGCCGGAGTTGCCGCCGAAGAGCGTAATGTCGTTGCGGCCCACGTACTTGGCGATGTCGCCGTCGGAGATGAAGCCCACCACAGAGAGCTCGTCGTCCACAACGGGAATGCCGCTCGCATCTGTGCGCGCCATGAGGCTGATGGCCTCGCGCATGGTGGCCTTGCAGGAGATGTAGTGCGGGTCCCTGTTCATGACGTCTGCCACTTTCCACTGAGAAACGAGGTCGGTCGCCTCGTGGACGGCGGGGGTGTACATGCCCGTGGTGGAACCCACGTGCACCAGCACCTCCTGGCCGAAGCCGAGCTGCGGGTCCAGTGCGAAGACGCCTGCTGCGTCCTCTGCCAGTGCGGCCTGCTCGCGCTCCTTCTTGCCGTCCCTCACGAAGAAGACGATGATCAGCGCCGGGATGGCGAGGAACACCGCCACGGCGATGAACGAGAGGTGCATGCCGGCGGCGGCCTGCTCGGCACCGGAGCCGCCCGGCACCGCCAGGTAGCCCACGGCAGAGATCAGCGTGAACACCGCCGTGCCGAAGGAACCGGCCACCTGGTTCAAGGTGTTGGTGACGCCTTGGGCGTGCTGGATGTTCTCGTTGGCGAGCGAGTTGACGCCCCAGGTATTGAGCGGCGTGGTGACGAACTGCAGGCTGGCGCTCAGGATGCTGTAGACCACGCAGACCATGACGAGACTGCTCTGCGCACCCAGCAGGCACAGCCCCACAGCAGCGAGCAGCAGCAGCGCTGCACCGGGAAGGAGGGTCTTGCGCGCGCCAAAGCGGTCGAAGAGCTTGCCGGCAGCAAAGCCCAGGCCCGCGCCCAGTACTGCACCCGGCAGCATGAGAAAGCCGGTGACGGAGGCGCTGTAGCCCAGGATGCCCTGCACGTAGAGCGGCACGACCACGCCCGAGCCGATGAGCACGGCCTGCACGAAGATGATCGACGAGACCGCGGTGGCGTACTTGCGGGTCTTGAGGATGCTCACGTTGAGCATGGGCTGCGGGAGCTTGAGCTGCCTGCGCGCATAGAGCGCGATGATGGCAATGCCCGCAACGATGAGCGCAATGTTGACGAGCACGTTGGCAGTGCTGGTAAGCGAGGAGAGCCCGTAGAGCAGGCAGACGAGGCCCGCTGCGGAGAACAGCGCGGAGGGCAGGTCGAGCTTGGTGCGCTCGAACTCGCCGTAATTGCGCAGCGTAACCGCGGCGGCGATGAGCGCGATGGCGGAAAGCGCAGTCACGATCACGAAGAGCGCCCTCCAGCCCACGGAGTCAACCAACAGGCCGGAGACGCTGGGCCCCACAGCCGGCGCAAAGCCGATCACCAGGGTGATGATGCCCATGGCGCTGCCGCGCTTCTCACGCGGGAACACAAGCAGGATGACGGTGAACACCATGGGGAGGACGGCACCCGTGCACGCCGCCTGGAACACGCGGCCCAACAGCAGCAGCGGGAAGGTGGGCGCGAGCGCGGCAAGCAGCGAGCCGGCGGTGAAGAGCACGAAGCCGCCGATGTAGAGCTGGCGCGTGGAGAAGCGCCCGACGAGGTATGCGGAAAGCGAGATGGCGACGGCCTCTGTGAGCGAGTAGCCCGAGGTGAGCCACTGCACGGTGGTCTGCTCGACCTGCATGTCTGCCATGATGGTGGGCAGCGCAGGCGAGAGCAGCGTCTGGTTGAGGACGGCGAGCACCACGCCGAAGAGCATGACGATGACGATACCCAATTCTCTCTTCTCTATTCCCATAGAGCTCCTTTCTCCCGAAAAATACAAAAGGCCCTGCGGAGATGCCTTCCGAAGCGCCTGAACAACAGGGATATTCACTTGTGTGCTTGGTTGAGACGGCCCCTGAGAGAAAGGGGTGTCTTCTCGGTCACCTGTGGGATTCTAGCACGCGCCCCAGCGCAAAAGCGCCCGTCACCGTCTCGTTGCCCCACAGACGGCAAGCGGGAAAGCGCGCGCAAAAAAAAGGAGACCCCCCGCCTCCTCTTGTGGCAGGGGGTCTCCCGGGTTTGCGATCAGCCTAAGCGGCTAAGCACATCTGGGGATAAGCGCGCTTCCCAAACAGCGGGTTCTTAGTTCTTCTTGAGGGCCTGAGGACCAGCGAAGATGAAGAAGAAGGCGAAGGGGAGCAGCAGTGCGATGAGGTCGAGAGGCATAGCCATGGGGTTGGCCTTCCAACCGGGCACTGCGAGCGGGCAGACGATGCACAGCACGGCCAGGAAGGCTGCGATGCACATGATGATGATGAACGGAACCATACCGGTATCGCTATCGTCGCCTGCGGACTCAGCTGCGAGCTCGTCCATGGACTTGCCACCGGTCTCGCGGACGAACAGCAGGGAGCAGACCTCGGCGAGCACGAAGGGCACGATGAGGACCAGGACGACCTTGGACCACTCGGGGGTGCCAGCGGCGCTAGCGAAGAAGGGCTGTGCTGCGATGAAGCCGAGGACGATGGAGGAGGCGGAGCCGCCGAAGCGGGCGAATGCCTGGCACCATGCGACGCCGGTGTTGCGCAGGGCGGTGGGGTACTGCTCGGGCATCAGGGGCTGGACTGCGGTGATGGCGTAGTTCAGAGCGAAGCCGAAGAGGAGCATCAGAGCGACGTACAGGACGAACTTGGTCTGCTCGGGGTCGTTAACGATGAAGACGGAGCAGAGGATGATGGCCACGATGCAGAGGATCCAGGAGAAGCACAGGTTCTTCTTGCGGCCGATGCGGTCGGAGACGAAGCCGACGGTGATGTTGGACGCGATGGCAGCGACGTTGTTCCAGGTCTGGAGCATAACGGACTGACCAGCGGTGTAGCCGACGCCCTGGAACCAGGTGGGGATCCAGGCGTTCATGCCGTAGA
>JBJEHN010000057.1:0-7127 GCA_051876105.1 Coriobacteriales bacterium
GCTCCTTCAGCTCTCCTGGCAGGGCAGTATAGTGAAATCATTCAGTAGAATTTTTATTTCTTTCGCAGAAATGAGTTACAATGTGCGCCGTTTGCTTTGAGTGCTGTTTTGTTTTCAGAGTCCCCACGGCCCGATGAAAGGCGCTGCGATGAACCTGAACCAGCTCCGTTACTTCCTGAAAGTCGCCGAGCTGCAGCACTTCTCGCGTGCTGCGCAAGAGCTCTACGTCTCACAGCCCTCCCTCACCCATGCGGTCAAGACGCTCGAGTGCGAGCTGGGCGTCAAGCTCTTCACGCGCGAGGGCAGGGGAGTGAGGCTCTCGGAGTTCGGGCGCGAGTTCCGCGACCATGTGGAGCGCGGCCTGCGAGAGATCGACCGCGGCGTGGAGCGGGCAGCCGAGTACAACAACTCCCTCAACGGCGTCATCGACATCGGGGCCGTCTTCACCGTCACGGGCGATTACCTGCCCCCGCTGGTGCGCTCGTACCGCAAGATCTACGGAGACGGCGTGAAGATGGAGTTCCACCAGAACACCTCGCTGCACCTGGCAGAGGGCCTGCAGGCAGACCGCTACGACCTCATCTTCGCGGCCTACGTGCCCCTTGGCGCGGAATACGAGATGCTGCCCGTGATCTACCACCAGCTGGTGGCCGTCGTGAACCCGGACCACCCCCTGGCGGGTCGCAGCAGCGTGGCGCTCGAGGAGCTCGTCTCATGGGAGGTCGTCACCTACCAGCGCCGCACGCCCATCGGGAAGGAGGTCTACAAGCTGCTGGACGGCGTGGGCATCGCCCCCTACCAAGAGTACCCAGACGAGATATCCCTGGGCGGCAGCATCTACGCCAACGAGGGCCGCGTGGGCGTGTCCACCTACACCATGGCGCTCAAGGCCTTCAGCAACCTGCGCTTCATCCCCATCGAGGGCGTGGAGATCGAGTTCCACCCCATCTACCTCATCTACAAGCGCGACAAGGCCCGCAGCCGTGCCACCGAGTCCTTCATCGAGTTCGTGCACGACTACATCCCGCCCGCCACCGCCGCCCCCCGCATCTAACGGCAGCCAGCTCTACCCAAAACGCCAGCGAGCCCCGAAGCAAAAGCCCGGGGCTCGCTGGCGTTAGGGAAGATGCTGCGCTTAGTTCTTGCCGCCTATGGCGGTGGCTCTGGAGAGGGGGAGCTCCACGAGGCCGATGCCGGGGAAGCAGGCGTAGAACACAAAGCCGCGCTTGCACATGAAGATGCACTCCTGGCACTGGGGCTTGTCGCAGTAGACGTAGGCGTCCTCGTCGGCCAGGGCGAAGACCAGCGGGGAGCGCTTCCCGGGCAGCAGGTACTTCACCTGCATGCCGGTGTAGGTCTTGAGCAGCACCCAGCTGGGGCGCAGGTCAGCGCTGGGGGCGCTCCAGGCGAAGCGCACGGCGTTGCTGTTGTAGCCGCCCACGATCGCGTAGTCCACCTCGATGCCATGCTGCTCCTGCAGCTCCTGGGCGCTCAGCGCCTCCAAGCGCTCCATGGGCGAGCCGCAGCAACTGGGCGCGGCGGGCGCCAGGTTGTAGCAGGGCAGCTCGGCCACCAGGGTGCGGCCGGTGCCGCTGTAGGTGGCGTGCTCCGGGCCAGCAAGCCCAAGGTGGATGTTGCCGCAGCTCGTGCAGCGGAAGACCGTGGGGTCCTCCTCCTGCACAAGGGGCTTCCAGGTCGCCCTGGTCCTGGTAACGCTGTACTCCCTGGGTGCGGCCACGGCCGGCTCCTTCCTCCTCGTTCTCTATGCTCGTTCGCGCTCTCCGCGCTCCCTGGGCTGCTCGTGCGCCTCCTGCTCGAGGGTGCGCTTGATCTGGTCCGCCAGCTGGTTGCGCTTGACCTTGCCGCTCTCAGTGCGGGGGATGGCGTCGATGTACTCCACGCGCTCTGGCCACAGGTGCTTGCGCACGCCCTGGTCGCGCAGCCAGCCGGTGATGTCCTTGAGAGCGGGGCGCTCGTCGCCGCTTGCCACGGCGAACAGGCACACGCGCTCACCCAGGCGCTCGTCCGGCATCCCCACGGTTGCGTGGTCGGTGATGCCCGGGCAGCCAGAGACGTTGTTGTCGATCTCCACGGCCGAGAGGTTCTCGCCGCCTCGGATGATGATCTCCTTCTTGCGGCCGTTGATGCGGATGCGCCCACGCTCGTCCATGAAGCAGAGGTCGCCGCTGTAGAACCAGCCGTCCTCGTCGATGGCGGCCTGCGTGGCGCGGGGGTTGTCCAGGTAGCCGCAGAACAGGTGCGGGCCGCGCGATATCTCCTCGCCCTGCACGCCGGGGGCCACGTCGTTGCCCTCCTTGTCCACCACGCGCACCTCGATGCCCTTGAACGGGCGGCCAGAGAAGCGGCCGTTCCAGCCCAGGGCGTAGGTGCGGGGCACGTAGACGTGCGGGCAGCTCTCCGTGGAGCCGTAGACCTCGCAGAGCACGATGCCCTCCTGTCGGGCGCGGTGCACCATGTCTCCCGGCACGGGGGCGCCGCCGCAGAGGTAGAACTTGAGGGTGCGTGGGCGCTTGCCGGTGGCGGTGATGCAGTTGAGGATGTCGTAGATGAAGGGCGTGGCACCCATGGACCAGGTGACGCCCTCCTCGTTCATGAAGTCGATGGCGTTTTCCGAAGAGAACTTCTGCTGCAGCACCACTCGCCCGCCGGTGATCATGGGCGAGATGAGGCCGTGGTTGAAGCCCGTGGCGTGGTTGAGCGGCGCCGGCATGAACATGACGTCGTCTTCTGTGACCTCGAGCTCCTTGGTGAACACGCGCTCGGAGTAGAGCAGGTTGTTGTGGGTGAGCATCACGGCCTTGGGTACGCCGGTGGTGCCGGACGTGGAGAGCAGCAGGGCCACGCTGTCTGCGGTGGTGCGGGTGAGGGGCTCGAGCTCCATCGCCGGCGCCTCGAGCACGGACTCGTAGGTGGGAAAGCCCGTGTGGGTGGGCGTGCCGCACTGCATGATGAGTATGGTCTTGAGCGAGTCCACCTGCCCGACGAGCTCCAGCGCCTGCATCTCGTACATGCGGCGGGTGGTGACGGAGGGGCAGATGAAGGCCGCCGCCTTCACCTGGCGCAGGCTCTGGACCAGGTCGCGGGCATTGAAGGTGCACGACACAGGGTGCATCACGGCGCCGATCTTCAGGCAGGCCACGTAGACCACGGCGAACTCGGCCCACACCGGCACCTGGAAGCTCACCACGTCGCCCTCGGCCACGCCCTGGTGCTGCAGCCAGGCGCCCAGGCGCTCGGCCTGCTCGTTCACCTGGCCGTAGGTCAGGCGGTGGCCGCGGTCGTCAGAGACGTAGCAGCGCACTGCGCACGCAGCGGCCTGCTGGTTCCAGACGTCGAGCAGGGTCTCGTGCCCCCAGTACCCTGCCTCGTAGTAGCGCTTCTTCAGCTTCTCGTCGATCAAAGGCGCGAGCATCACAGCTCCTCTCCGCACCGCAGTGCATGACGTTTCCTCACGCGAATGAGCGCAACTCCTCAGAAGGCCCGCTTTATGAGGAAAGGAAGGGGGAGATAAGCGGGCCTTCTGAGGAGGGCTCCCTGTGCGAGGGAAGAGAGAAGAGGGTTGGAGGCCCTTGCACAGGGAGCAGAGGTAAGGAGGGTTAAGTGGGTTGGGAGAGTGCTAGGCAAAGATGGAGGTGTCGCCGCGGACGTCGCCGCGCTCCTCGGCAGCCGCGATCTGCTCCGCGGTGTAGCCGAGCTTTGCCATGATCGACTCGGTCTGGGCGCCCATGTTGCCGTAGTTGACGTACTCCGGCGCGCCGGGCATGGAGTCGAAGTGGATGGGGCAGGTCGCCATGATGCGGTCCCCGGAGGGATAGGGGATCTTGACCAGCATGTCGTTGTCCCAGCAGTTCTGGTCCTCGTAGATGTTGAGCGGGGTGCTTGCGGGCTCGCACGGCATGTCGTTGGCCTTGAAGGTCTCGAGGATCTGGGCCTGCGTGAAGTTCTTGAAGTGGGAGTCGAGGATGGCGACAACCTGGGTGTTGAGCTTCTTCTCGTTGACCTTGGCGCAGATGTTGATCTCCGGGTCGATTGAGAGGAACTCCTGCGGGTCGATCTGCAGCGCGTTGCACATCTTGGTGAAGTCGCGGTCGTACTCGGGGAGGCACACGCACACCCACTTGCCGTCAGAGCAGCAGTACATGTTGTTGAAGGGGTTGGGAACCTCGCAACGGTTCTTGGGGTATTCGTTGCCGTACTGCGCGGAGATGATGCCGGTGGAAAGCGTGTACAGGCCGGCGTGCTGCAGGGGGACGCTCACGCGGTCGCCCTCGCCGGTGACAGTGCGCTTGTAGAGCGCGGCGGAGATGCCGGCTGCCAGGAAGAGGCTCACGCCAAAGTCGCCGAGGCCGTTGGTGGGGATGAGGGGTGCGTCACCGCGGTTGACGGTGGTGCCGAAGACGCCGCCGCGTGCCATGTAGCAGGTGACGTCGAAGCCCGCCGCGTCCTTCTCGGCGCCCTTATCGCCGTAGCCGGTGACCTGGGCGTAGACCAAGCCGGGGAACTTCTCGTGCAGGGTGGGGTAGTCCAGACCCATCTTGGTGAGAGACTTGGTGCGGTTGCTGGTGAGGAAGACGTCAGCCTCGGCCAGGAGCTTCATCATGACCTCGAGGCCGGTCTCGCTCTTGAGGTTGAGGGTGACGAACTGCTTGCCGAAGTTGGCGAAGTCGAACGCCAGGTTCTCGTCGTCGGACATGGGCATGTTGAACACGCCGGCCTGGCGGCGGGCGGGGTCTCCGGAGAAGGACTCAACCTTGACGACCTCTGCGCCCCACTCGGCCAGAACGCGTCCGGTGGTGGGGGCGGCCAGGTAGCTGGTCAGGTCGACGACCTTGATCCCCTCGAGTGGCTTCATTGTTGTCTCCTTTGCATAAGAGCTGGGCGTTGGGGGAAAGGCGCCTCCCGTGGCGAGCGGTTGACGCCTTTCCTGTGAGAGCTTGTGCTTTGGAACGTCTGCCCTTGTCTAGAGCTGGTACTCGACCTTGCCGCCGAACTTCTGGCAGTTGCGGGCGATGGTGATGCGCTGGACGTTGGGAGCGCCCTCCTCGAGCCACATGGCGCGAGCGTCGCGGTACAGGCGCTCCGTGGGGCCGTAGGGGGAGTCCTCGAAGTAGCCGTCGCCACCGAAGATCTCCAGCATGCCGTCGGAGACGATGCGGGTTGCGTAGATGGAGAACAGCTTGCACATGGCTGCCTTCTCCTCGATGTACTTGCCGTTGGGGTCGGCGTCGTACTCGCGGCCGAAGTCATATACCATGGTGCGCAGCGCATGGGTGTACATCTGCATCTCGGCGATCTCGCGCTTGATCATCTGGCGAGAAGCGATGGGCTTGCCGAAGGTGATGCGGTCGTTTGCACGGGCGAGGGACATCTCCAGCATGCGCTGGCACATACCAAGGTTGGAAGCTGCGATATGTGCACGGGAGACTGACAGGGAGTGGATGGCGATCTCCATGCCCTGTCCCTCCTTGCCCAGGAGGTACTTCTTGTCCAGCTTCATGTTGGTGAACTTGAGGCCGGTGTGGGCAGCGCCGCGGGCGCCCATCATGTGGGGCATCGGGGTGGTCTCGTAGCCCGGGGTGTCAACGGGGACGAAGAAGGCGGAGAGGCGCTCGTCGCCTTCCTTCTCGGGGTCGGTCACAGCGATGACATAGGCGAACTCGCAGCAGTCGGTGTGGGAGATGAGCCACTTCTCGCCGTTGAGGATGTAGTCGCCGTTCTCGTCCTTGATAGCGGTGGTGTGGATGTCGGCGCCGGTGCCGCCGGACTGCTCGGTCAGAGCAAAGCAGGTGAAGATGGTCTTGTCCTGGAACTTGTCCATGTACTGGGCCTTGAGCTCGTCAGAGCCGTAGTCGTCCAGGATGCGCCAGTTCAGGTCGGCTGCGTAGTGCAGGTGCATGCGCATGCCGCCGGGGCCGCGGGAGAACTCCTCCTGCACGCGCAGGATCTCGAGCTCGGAGAGGTCCCATCCGCCGTACTCAGAGGGCAGGGCGAAGCGATAGAGGTCGTTCTTGATCGCCAGGTCGTAGAACTCCTGGGGGAAGACGTTGGTGACCTCGATCTCGGGCTGCATCTCCTCGAACGGACCCTCGACCAGCTCGCGGATCTGCTTGAGGTAAGCCTCGAACTGCTCGTCGGTAAGCTTGCTCATTTCATACCCCTTTCATAGGTTGAGCCTTGCCTTGCAGCTTCGGTGCTGCTGTGACTCATACGTTACGCGCCGCGGGAAAGGGGGTCTAATACCGCGTTTGCAGGCCTTGACCGCTCACCGATAGAAAGCGTTTATCAAATTGATGAGATGGTTGCTATATGTAGTTCTGAGCTGGGAAAACGCAGCGCGCACCCGGGCGGGGGAGGGCGCCGGCGCCGCTGCGGGGCCCCGGTGCAAGGTAACGTTTATGCAAATCTGTCCCCACGAGATTTATCGCTGTAGTCGAAGGATCCTGAGTTGAGCCGCGAGACCTCCGCACCGCAAGCCGCGGTCTCGTGAGTCCGCTCGAGATCCTTCGACTCCGCGCCTTCGGCGCTGCGCTCAGGATGACGGGAGAGGGTGACACAGCAGCGCCTTCTATTTGCGTCCGTTGCGGGTTTGGGGCGGGCGGCAGCCAATATAATGAGGGCGATTAGCTCGATCTGTGCTGCTGAGAGAAGGGTGACCCACGATGAAGCCGACCAGCAAGAAGACCGCCGCCGTAGTGCTGAGTACCGCGCTTGCCGCCTGCACGGCGCTGGGAGCGAGCGGCTGTGACGCCACCGTCAACTCCGAGATCGACACCGCCGCAGGAACCGTCACGGGCAGTGAAGTGATCTCGATCGCGAAGAGCGAGCTGCGCCCGGTGGCGGAGTACGTCTGCGCGCAGATGGGTCTGCCGTCGATCATGACGGATTTTGTGCTCGAGCAAGCTGTTGCAGACCTTGTGAAGGAGGGCGCCACCTACTCGGAGCAGACGGGCCTCCTCACATTCACAGAGACCGCCGATACCGTGAAAGACGAGCTCCTGAAGGACAGCTACGTCGTCTACCTCAACGACCTCACCAGCAAACTGCTCGGCAAGTTTGAAAGCACCAACGTCGCCACCACCATCGACCGCGACACCCTGCGCGCCAAG
>JBJEHN010000058.1:0-5835 GCA_051876105.1 Coriobacteriales bacterium
ATCTCCAGCACTTTCAGCAGGTAAACAGCCATTTTTCAGACAGTCTGGGGGGGGGTCTCTCATAGTCGTACCTCCGTGCAGCGTGAACCTGAGGAGACCGACTTCCTAAAGATGCTCGGCTTCAAGGCGATGCTGTGCTGGCACTATCTGCTGCTGTTCTCACCTGTGATGGTTGTGTTCGGGCCGTTGACAAACGGCCAGGCGTTCTTCGAACGCCAACTGGTTCTCTACATCGCGCTGGCCATGGCCTTCGTCTTCTGCGTCGCGTTCTCGCGCACGCTGCTTGCCAAGGGGCACACCTTCGGCTCGCGAGCCTTCATCGGTACCACGGGGCTCATCGGCATCGTCTCGATGGTCCTGTGCACGCCGCTCGTTGACTGCCCCTGGATCGTGCGCTTGATAGCCACTGCCTTTGCCGCGCTGAGCGAGGCAGCCCTCATGGCCCTGTGGCTCCACTTCTACGTCGAGGCTGCAAAAGGCAAGATGATCAGGGCCTTCTCTGTTGACATGGTCATATCTGGCCTGATCTCCATCATCATCTGCAACCTCATGGAACCGGTCATATACATCGTGGTCCTCTGCCTGCCTGCGGTTGCTGCGGTGGCGCTCGTCGGTGAGTGGGGCAAGGTCAACCTCGAGGAGGACATCGAATTCTATGGCCAGCCGCGCCCACATGCCCCGCGCAACATCGCCATCGCCGCTATCAAGGTCTACGTGCCCGTAGCGCTCTTTGCCATGGCGTTTGGCTTTCTCCAAGGCAGCTACCTGGCTGAAGATGCCATGCCCATGATGGCGATGGACTCCGGCGTGTTGCTGGGCATCGTGCTGGCGGCTGTCATCATGCTCGCCGTAGTTGCCAAGTCAAAGCGCGTGCGCATCGACATCGACCTGCTCCACCGCCTGAGCTTGCTGCTCTTCGTGGCCGGTACCGTGGGGCTTTCGATCTTTGCTTATGCAAACGGGCTCGGAGGCTCCGAGAGCCAGGGGCGCTTCGTGCTCTTAGACGCGTGTAGCATCGCGCTGCTTGCGGGCTTCAACCTCTTTGACTTCGGGTTGCTGGCTTTGAGCATCGACCTGCGCGCGAGCTTCCGCTCTGCATCGCACTGGCTCACCGAGGGCAGCCGCTGCCTGGTGTACATTGCCATGGCGCTGGGGCTTCTTGCGGGCAGGATGCTCACCGGAGGGCTCAGCGGCGAGCTGCTCCCCGGCACCCTCTTCTTTGCGTGTGGTGCAGCGGTGGTGGTTGTCGTCGCCTCGATGCTCATGCCCTCCAGCGGTCCCGGCCTGCTGAAGAGCGCCGGCCTGGTGGTGCTGAGCGATGACGAGTACCTCATCTCGCGCGGCGTGCGAAGCTGCCCCAGGGGGGTTGCCCTGGTTGACGACGAGAGCTGCGGCGAAAACGCCCAGTGTGAGAACTGCCCCGTGCGCGCAGGCGTGGAGGCGGCAGAGGCTCCCTCTGTCGCGAGCTTGGCGCAGGAGGCATCCGAGGAGCAGATCGTGTTCACCTCCTCTGCTGCGGCAGCTGCCAGCTGCGATGTCGTGGCCTCGGCCGAGGCCACCAGCGAGTCCGAGCAGAGCGGGCAGCCGCCATCCGCTGCCCAGCAGCCGGCTCCTGCAGCCGCGCCCAGCGCTCCGCCTGCCCCTGCCCGCACCGAGCAGCGCGCCGCCGCCCAGCAGGACGAGGCTGCCGCCGTGAAGAAGGATGCTCCGTGGAAGGCCGCCTGCAAAGGCGTCGCGGAGCTCTACGGCCTCACAAAGAGGGAGTCGGAGATCCTCCTGTACGTCGCTAAGGGACGCAACGCCGTTTACATCCAAAACGAGCTGGTCCTTTCCATACACACGGTCAAGACGCACATCGCCAGCATCTACAAGAAGATGGATGTGCACTCCAGCCAGGAGCTGATCTCGCTCATCGAGGAGTACCGAGACAGCACGCTGGGTTCGGGCGGCAAGAAGTAGCCACCGCCATTCTCCACGCGCTCGCTTACGCTCGCTTGGTCGAAATGACGGTCCAAAGGGTGCGCTCCGTCCTTGCCGCTAATATAACTACTATACAGCGCATGTACTCTGTATATGCTTTATATATGTATCATATATGCTTTGCACACACTTTAACTTTCACTAATTTGTCTTAGCTAATGTAGAGCTATACTATTCATATATATACGACATATATATCCCATATATACCACATACAATTCATATGGGTTTGCTGGTTGACTTGGAAACGACCACTTACTGCTCGGGGAAGAACTCGGTGATCTCGTGGGATTCGAGGGCCGGGTAGCAGGCGTCGAACAGCTCGCAGTAGTCGCCCTTGGAGTCGTGCAGCATGCGCGAGCCCTTGCGGCTGAGCGTGACGTTGGCAGCGCGGCGGTCCTTGGGGTTGCACGGGCGGTTGATGAGGTTGCGGTCCGTCAGCGTGCGGATTGCCAGCGACGCCACGTTCGGGCGGATGTTGATCGAGGCGCTGAGGTCCTTCAGACGCGTGCCGCGGTTGTCGTTGCCCAGGGTGCGCAGTATGCGCGCCTCGTTGAGCGTGAGGTCAAAGCCGCGTTCGAAGATGGTGAGCTTGGCCAGGTAGCAGTTGATGCTCTCGATGACGAGGACGCGGGTGGCGTCGTCCTCGAGCTCCTTGGCGCTCTTGTCCAGCTTGAGCGAGCTGCCCAGGACCTTGGCGGCCTCTTCCAGGCTCACCTCAGAGCCGAAGAAGCTCTTCGAGGATGCGGGCATCATCAGCTTGCGCAGCTCGGGGCGCTTTTCCTCGGCGGCCGGCGCGCAGTCCTCCTCGAAGGCCTTGTAGACGGCGCTCACGTACTCCTTCACGACCTCGCGCCCGGCATCCGTGATTTCGATGAAGACGTGGCGGCGGTCCACATCGTCGTACGAGCGGGTGATATAGCCGTCGTCGAAGAGGCGGTCCGCAGAGGCGGTGATGGTGCTCGCCTTGAGGAAGATGGCGCGGCCCACGTCGCCGATGGGCATGGACTCGTGCGTAGCCAAATACAGGAGGATGCGGGCCTGCGTGATGTTGAGCTTGCATGCCTTCTTGATGTTGCTGTCGACGGCGTTGTTGAGCTTGATGAAGTAGTTGATCCAGCTCAAGCGCGACCCGATGGACAAAGTGTTGGTAGCCATGTGCAATCCTCTCTGACGGGCTACTGCATAACCTGTTGGTGTTTTCGGACACAAAGCAGTTGATAGAGCGCACGGTTCTTGCCATGTTACAGCAAGAATGCTTCCCCTAGACTATTCAGTATTTATGAAAATTCGATAAAAAAACTGAAAAAACATCGATACTTTCAGTTGTAGTGCAAGGCCACAGGACCTTGCGGCAGCGCCTGTTGCGAGGGGCCTCAACCTTCGCCGTGCGGCGCGGCCACGCGCCTGAGCAGGCACTCCTTCCCTGCTCTGGTGCCGATATTCCCTAGCGCATTACTAGGAATATCGGGTGCAGTATGCAACTAAATCCAAAGGAGCGCAAGATGTAAAATACGATTATTCTGCCTCAAGGCGAATACATGCCGCCAAGCGCTCGCAGTTCTCATTTAGGCGTTGTTAGACCACAATGGAGCTGCTGAGTCGCCCCCATCCGTCATCCTGCGCGATCTGGGCTATGTGAGGGGGATGGCTACGCGCAGGAGGAAGCGGTTGCCGCGCGAGCTGAACTGCGCCTGGCCACCGCGGCGCTCGGCCACAAAGCGGATCGACCACGCGCCCATGCCGTGCTCACCGTTGCTGCGGCAGGGCAGCCCGTCCACGATCGCCACCGGCCCCGCGCAGCTGTTCTCCACGGAGAGCAGCAGGTAGCCGCGGTGCTCCTTGAGCGATGCCTTGATCACCGGCCGCTCGCCGCCGGCCTCGGCAGCTGCCTCCGCCGCGCCCTCCCCTGCCCTGGCCTCGCTGCGCGTGCGCAGCGCGCGGCAGGCCTCCAGCGCGTTCTCGAAGCTGTTGCCGATGAGCGAGCACAGCTCCGAGCTGCTCACGCCCAACTCCGCCGGCACGGCCACGTCCAGCTTGAGCTCCACGCCCTCGCGCTCGGCCAGCTGCGCGTAATACGAGAGCAGGACGTTGACGTCTGCATTGGCGCAGTAGCGCACGGGCGCCAGCGACTCCAGCTCGTCGATCGACTCCGCCACAAAGCCGCGGATGCTCTCCAGGTCGCCTTCCTCCGCATTTTGGGCCAGGAGCACCAGGCGGTGGCGCATGTCGTGCCTGAACGCCGCCGTGAGCTGGTTCATCACCTTGATCGACTCCAGCTCCTTGCGCGACTGCTGCAGCTGCAGGCTGGCCCAGCGGCGGTCCTGCTCCTCCTCCGCGCGGCGCGTGAGCATCTGCCCGTACACGCCCGCGAACACCACGAAGAACAGCGAGAACATGCCAGACACGGTGAGCAGCGCCTCGTAGCTGTTGGCGATCATCCAGTTGGTGTAGACGCCGGCGGTGTAGTCCCACAGGTAGAAGATGGCGGGCACGCTGGAAAACGAGAGGCACACGGCCGTGGAGGTGTTGAAGAGCTCGCACACCGGGCGCGAGGCGAAGCGCACGATGAGCACGCCCGCCAGTGCGGCCATCACTGCGTAGACCGCCGTCTCCACCGGCAGGCCGGGGCCCCAGAGCTCATGGCACAGGCGCTCGACGATGTTGGGTATCTCGCAGCACAGGTACGAGAGCAGCACCGCCGCCACCGCGTGCAGCGGCCGGCGCTTGAGCAGCAGCACCAGCACGACCACCAGCGGCGCGTGCGTGATGAGCGGGTAGAGCATCTTGGCGGCGTCCACCCCGCCGGCCAGCCCCAGCGCGCTTTGCAGGCAGAAGTCCAGCGCGGCGAACGCGCTCAGCAGCGCCACGTTGCGCCGTGAGGGCTCGACGCCGGTGAACGCGGCGGAAAGCGCCACGCCAAAGACCAGCGAGCACAGGTAGCGCACGCCAAGCAGAGCGGTCTCCATCAAGCGCTGCTCCCCCCGGCGTCGTCGAAGAGGTAGGCCATGTAGGTTTCGCGCACGGCCTTGCGCAGGCTGCGCGAGACAGGCACCTGCCGCCCCTCAACCGTGCGCACGCCCTCGAGCGCGAGCGTCTTGATGTTGGCCATGTTCACGATGAACGAGCGGTGCACCTTCACAAAGCCACCCTTGCCCAGCAGCTGTGGCTCGTAGTCCTTGAGCGGGGCGTTGACCAGCTCCTCGCGGCCGCCCAGCAGCATGAAGTGCAGCGTTTTGCCGCGGATCTCCACGAACTCGATCTGCGCGCAGGGCACGTTCACTAGCTTGAAGGGCGTGCTGAGCACCAGCATCTCCTCCTTGCGGGCGTGCTTTTGGAGCACGCGCTCAAGCGCGGCCACCAGGCGCTGCGGCGCTACGGGCTTGACCAGGTAGTCGGTGGCGCGGACCTCGTAGCTGTCCACGGCGAACTCCTTGGAGCTGGTGAGGAAGACGATGTCAGTTTCGTCGCCGCGAGCGCGCAGGCGGCGTGCGAGCTCGATGCCGTCCATCCCGGGCATGAGCACGTCCAAGATGAGCAGGTCGAAGCGCGCACCCGCCTCTGCGTCTGCCAGCAGCTCGGCCGCGCTCTGGTAGCTGCGCAGCAGCAGCGGGCCCAGGGGGAGCCTCCCCTGCCCCGCCAGCTCCTCCAGCATGCTGGCGATGCCCTGGAGCTCAGCGCGCTCGTCGTCGCAAACCGCGATCCTCATGCCGCACTCGCCGCCTTCCCGCGCGCGTCTGCAAGCCGCGCCGTGTCCTACCGTGTCCTTCAGTCTACCCGCTCGGCGCCTTTGCGCGCGTCGGTTGACTCTAAATCAGCTCAACAATACGTGTGCAGGTGCACCCAGGCAACGCC
>JBJEHN010000058.1:5935-7113 GCA_051876105.1 Coriobacteriales bacterium
CCTCAGCAGCTTCGTTCCGGCTGAGCAGCGTCCAAAAGAAAGGGGCCGCCAAGCTGGCGGCCCCGGGGTGCTTGCGCTGTGCTCGCTTTGCGCGTGCGGTTACTGCCACTTGAGGATGAGCTTGCCCTTGGAGCTCTTCCAGTACTTGGTGCTGAAGCCAGGGCAGTTGGCAAAGCTGATGGACGAGACCTTTTTGGCGCTGGCCTTTGCGCCCGCGACGCTAACGATGCCCTTGCCAGAGCTGGTGTAGTACATGCTCGAGACAGTACCCTTGCGGCTTGGGTCGTACTTGCCGGCGATAGCCGCGGCCCAGGCCTTGGAGGCACCGCTGCCTGTGATCTTGCCCGTGTTGTAGCAAGCGCTCACCTTCTTGCCGTCGTTGTCGAGGAAGCCGAAGACGCCGCCCACGCACTCGCCCTTGTTGAGGCTCACGGCACCGGTGTTGTAGCAGTTGCTTGCCGCCAGAAGGAGGTCGCCTGCCACGCCGCCTACGCGCATGGTGCCCTCGCTCAGCTTGACGGTGACCTTGCCGGTGTTGAACGACTCCGTGAGAGCCACCGGCTTGGCCGTGTAGTTGCCCTTGTGGCCGATCACGCCGCCCACGCAGGCCAAAAGCTGGCTGTTCTTGTTCGCGCCAACACCCGTGTAGCTCACGGCGCCCGTGTTGGAGCACTTGCTGGCACCATAGGCGATCATGGCCACGCCCGCCGCGCCGATGTACTCCTGGGGGACCTTCCCCTTGCCCTTGAGCGCCGTGGAGTTGACCGTGACCGCGCCGCTGTTAGAGCAGCTGGTGAGCGAGTCTGCCGAGTATGCAACGCCCGCCGCGCCCAGGGAGCGGTCTGGCAGCCAGCTCGTTGCGGCGCTTGCGGTGTAGCTGATGGCGCCGCTGTTGCTGCAGGACTTCAACGTTGCAGTGGTGGAAGCGGTGACGCCGCAAACCAGCCAGAGGTTCTCCGTACCGGCGCCCTTCACCTTGATGGCGGCGGTGTTCTTGCAGCTGGAGAACGTGTTGCCGGTGCCGGCAGCGGCGATACCGCCCGCGTAGCCTTCAGAGTTGGTGTTGCTCACGTTGATGCTCACCTTGTTGGTGCAGTTCTTGAAGGTACAGCTTGTGGCGTAGGCTGCGACGCCGCCGATGTAGTCATACGCGGAGGCCTCGCGGCTGGGCGAGTCGA
>JBJEHN010000059.1:0-7014 GCA_051876105.1 Coriobacteriales bacterium
AAGCTGCCCCTAGTCGAGCAGATCTGTGCTACCCACTAGAATCTGCGAAGAGCCAGTAACCATGGCTAACAACATCCTTGTGAACATCAACCGCTGCACCGGCTGCTGGACCTGCTCCATGGCCTGCAAGAAGGCCTTCGGCCTGGGCGAGGACGACTACCGTATGTTCGTCCGCACCATCGGCGGCGGGCAGATCGACATCCCCGGCGGCAAGTGGCCCAACCTCTACATGAAGTGGATGCCCATCTTCAACAAGAGCTGCGCCAGCTGCAGCGGGGACAGCACCACCGAGGGCAAGCCCTACTGCGTCTACAACTGCACCACGCAAGCCCTCTCCTTCGGTGACCCCGGCGATCCCCAGAGCGACTTCTCCGTCAAGAAGGAGGAGCTACGCCAAAAGCAGTACCGCATCTACGAGATGCACCCGTGGGAGAACACGCGCGAGGGCATCGTGTACGCGGAGAAGGACATCTAGAGCGCCCCGGGGCGGGCAGCCCGCCTCAAAGCAACACTGAAACCCGAATCCCAGACCGGGTTGAGCGGGAGGGTTGCCACAACGCAGCCCTCCCGCGGCATCTCTTGGAACATGCGGCGCAAGGAAAGGAGCGCAGCGATGATTCTGTATTTCTCTGCAACCGGCAACACGCTTGCCGTGGCGAAGGAGATAGCCGCCGCAACCGGCGACAAGCTGGTCGACATCGGCGCCTGCTACAAGAAGGGCAGGTTCACCCTGGGCGTGAGGCAGGGGGAGGACCTCGGAGTGGTCTTTCCCGTGTACCGCTGGTCCACCCCCAGGATCGTCGACGAGTTCATGCGCAAGGCGGTCTTTGCAACGGATGACGGCGAGCCGTTCGCTCCGGGCTACTGCTACGCGGTGGTGACCTACGGGTACTTCCCCGGGGCCGAGGCCGACTACCTCGACGCGTTGCTCGCAAAGAGCTGCGGGCTGAAGCTCGACGCATCGTTCGAGGTGCCCACGGTGGCCAACTGCCTCTACGTGAGCAACCCTCCCTCCCCAGAGAAGCAGGCCCGGATCAACGAGGCCGCCGAGCGCGCTGCGGGGCTCGTGGCGGAGCGCATTGCCGCTGGCGAGCGCACCAAGGAGGCCCACGGCAGGGCCCTGGGCCGCATGCTCTCCAAGTTCACGGGCACCGAGGAGAAGGAGCGCTCGACCAGCCCCTTCAACGTGATAGCCGAGCGCTGCACCGGCTGCGGGACCTGTGCCTCTGTGTGCCCCACCAACACCATCGCGCTCGTCGACGGGCACCCCGTGTGGAGCGGGCAGGACTGCACCGAGTGCCTGGCCTGCCTGCATCGCTGCCCCGAGGAGGCCTCGCAATACGGGAAGGTCTCCAAGGGGAGGAGGCGCTACCTCAACCCCGTCCTGAGGGCATAGCGGGCGCAGGCGAACAGGGCACTCCCGTGAACAACGTTCTCCGCATACTCAGGCGCGACCTTGTGAGGTTGGCGAAGGTCCCCCAATCGTGGGTCGTCCTGTTCTTCCTCCTCTTCTTGCCCTCGCTGTATACATGGGTCAACGTCACTGGGTTCTGGAACCCGTACGACAACGTGAGGAACCTGCGCGTCTGCGTGGTGAACGAGGACCAGGGCGCGGAGAGCAGCGTCCTCGGCTCGGTTGATCTGGGCGCTCAGCTGGTGGACCAGTTGAGCGCTGACACCCAGCTGGGCTGGGTCTTCACCACCTATGACGAGGCTATGCTCGAGCTTCGCCGCGGCGAGGCGTTTGCCGCCTTCGTCATACCCAGTGACTTCAGCTCCCGCATCGCGGGGTTGGCTGAAGGCGAGCTGGGGCAGGTGCCGGTGGACTATTACGTCAACGAGAAGCTGGGCCCGCTCTCGCCCAAGGTGACCGATGCAGGCTCTGCCACGCTTGGGGCCACGATCAACGACACCTTCGTCTCGACTGCAAGCCAGGTGGTGCTCGAGATGTTCCAGGCCAGGTTGGGAGCCACCCTCGACGACGCCGCGAGCGCGCAGCAGAGCGCGGTCGCCAGCCTGGGCGAGGCCCAAGCCGGCGCAGGCGGTGCGCGCCGCTCCCTCGAGGAGCTCGCAAAGCTCTCTGATGAGACCGCGGAGACGCTCCGTTCCGCAAGCAGGGCCCTCGATGCCGGCGGCCCACGGCTGAAGGCGCTTCAGCAGGAGCTGGAGCACGCTGCCCGCTTGAACGAGGACGCCGGCGCCAGGCTCTCCAGTTCGCTCGCAGAGCTCAACGGGACGCTTGACAAGGGCTCGGCGCTCATCTCGAAGACCTCCAGCGAGGTCTCGCTCGCCATGGCGGAGCTAGCTCCTGCGGTTTCTGCTGCGCAAGCCCAGCTCGAGCGGGCCTTGGTGAGCGCGGGGGCGCTCGCCCAGAGCAGCGCTCGCACCGCCGCACAGTTGCGGGAAGCCGCACAGGCCATGCCCGAGGGCCCGCAGAGGGAGGGTCTGCTCGCCCTGGCCGCACAGCTCGAGGAGCAGGCCTCCAACACTGCCTCTCTGGTTGAGGACTTGCAGAAAGCGGAGATAGCCGCCGGCGAGCTCTACGGCGTGCTCTCTGACAGCTCGGCCCTGGCAAGCGGGCAGGAGGCCCTCTCCTCAATCGACGCGTTCAGGGCGGCGACGATGCAGGGGCTTACCGGCCCTGCAGGCGTGGGTGGGGCCAAGACCACCGCAGCCCTCGGAGACCTTCAGGCGGCAGCTGCGAGCCTCGAGCTCCTCCTAGGGCAGATGCGCGCCGGTCTTGCGCAGGCAACCCTCAGCTTGGAGGCGCTGTCCAAGATGATACGCGAATCTGACGGCGTGCTCGAGGACGTGCAAGCGCAGCTAGCCGGCTTTCAAAGCGATGTCCAGGCCTTCAAGGTCTCGGCCGCTGTCTCGGCGCTGTTCGGGCAGGAGGGGGTCGACCCAGAGGAGGCGGCCGCCTTTCTGGCGACACCTGCGCAGCTCCGCTCGCACGTCCTCTACCCTGCATGCTCCTATGGGGCGGGCATGGCACCGCTCTTCATGAACCTCACCATGTGGATGGGCGTCTTCATGCTCGTGATACTGCTGCGCTTGGAGGTGGACGCCGAGGGGATTCCAGGTGTCACGGCTTCGCAGCGCTACATCGGGCGCGGGCTGCTGCTCGCGATCATCGCCATTGCCCAGGCGGTCATATGCTGCACCGGGTGCTTTGCGATAGGCCTCAGCGTTGCCAGCATCCCCCTGTTCTACCTCACTGCAGCGTGTACCTCCTTGGCGTACCTGAGCATTCAGTATGCGCTGTCAACCACGCTGCAGCACGTTGGGCGCGGGCTCTGCATCATGCTGGCCCTGGTGCAGGTCCCAGCTGCAACGGGCATGTACCCGGTTGAGATGACCACGGCGTTCTTCCAGAGCACCTACCGCCTCTTCCCGTTCACATATGGCATCAACGCCTTGAGAGAGGTCATCTGCGGCTTCTACGGCACCCTCTGGCTGCAGCACATGGCGGCGCTGCTGCTGTTCTTTGCCGCGTTCTTGCTCGTGGGCCTTGTGCTGCGCCCCCGGATGGTCAACCTCAACCACCTGTTCGCCAACCAGATCGAGGAGTGCGGGCTCGTCAACGGCGAGCCCATGATGCTGCCCAAGCGCCCCCTGCGCTTGGCGAGGGTGCTCCTCGTGCTGTCCGGCTCCGACTCGAAGCGCTTCTCTCTGGACGAGTCGATCATCAGGTTCGCGCGTCTCTACCCCAAGCTCAAGCTCGTCGAGGGAGCTGTTGGACAGCTCGAGCCTGATGCTCGAGTCTGCAAGGCGGAGCGCCCACAGCGTGCAGCGCTCAGCGGAATCCTCCCTTGGGGAGGCGTCAGAAATCGCCAGGCAGCTCGCCGCCGCGTCACAAGCGCTCCAGGATGTCCAAGGGCAGATCGAAGGGGCCGCGGCTGCGGTTGAAGCAGCATCCGAGAGCCTCGACACCCTCTCTTCCGGCATAGAGCGGCTCATGGGCTCGAGCGAGCTCGGGCTCTTGAGGAAGCTCTCGAGGTCAAGTGCCGAGGAGCTGTCCACGGTGCTGAGCGCCCCCGTTAAGATGAACCGGGTCGCAGTCTACCCCGTGGAGAACTTTGGCTCGGCGATGACGCCCCTCTATGCCTCGCTGCCTCTGTGGGTCGCCTCCTTCCTGATCATGGCGACCCTCAACGTGCTCCCTCGCACGGAGGGGCGCCAGCGGCCTGAGGGCTTGACAGCGCACCAGCACTTCATCGGGCGCTTCGGCGTCGTGTGCGTCATCTCGCTCATGCAGAGCACCCTCATGGGCCTCGGCTTCTTGCTCTTCCTCGGGGTGCAGGCGCAGCACCCGCTGCTGTTCATGATCGCGTTCTGGGTAGCCGGGCTGTCGTTCTCCGCCATTGCCTACACGTTGGTGGCGCTGCTCATGAGCTTGGGCAAGGCGCTGTGCGTGGTCCTCTTGGTCACCCAGGTATCAGGCAGCGGGGGCTCGTTTGCCACGGTTCTGCTGCCCGGTTTTCTTCAGACGCTGAGCCCGATTCTGCCCGTCACCCACTCCATCAACGCCATGCGCGAGGCGATGTTCGGCACATGTTCCTGCGACTACCTGATCGAGTTGGGGATTCTGGCGTGTCTCGGCCTTGCGTTCATCCTGATGGGGTTGGCACCGCACAGGCAGCTCGACCGCTTTGTCCAGTGGCTCTTCGGGTCCGCCTCGAAGAGCGGGCTCATGTAGGGTGCTTCGCAGACCTTGCGGCAGCCAAGACGACGAGGCTCTTCCGGCATGTCATCGCAAGGGCTCTCTGCCCGCCGGGCGGTTGCGGCGTGGGGCTCAGCGCTCGGGGTGGGTGTCGCGGTAGGCGCGGACCTCGGCGGAAAGCTCCCGCAGCTGCTGCGGGCTGAGCTCCTCGAGGTGCTCTGCTTGGTCGGCGAGCTTGGCCAGGCTGTGCTTGGCCTGGGCGCTTATCAGCTGGTTGCAATACGCCACTACAACGCCGGTGATGACTGCCAGGTAGAAGATGCTCACGATGCTCAGGAAGACCAGCGCCGCCCTGCACAGCGCGCCCTGGGCGGGCACGTCACCAAAGCCGATGGTGGTCACCGTCTGGAAGCACAGCCACAGGGCGTCGCCGTAGCCGCCTATCGAGGGCTGACCCATCATCACGGCCAGGGCGCACAGGAAGAAGATGGCGAAGAACACGAGCGTGATGTGACCAAGGCCGGCCTGGCGGATGATCTTGCCGATCATGCGGAGCCTAAACATGGGATGCGCCTCCTTCGCGCTCAGAGGGTGCGGTGGTGGGACTGGTGCCGCCGGCTGGGGCGTCTACCTCGTATTCCGCTGCGCCGGTACTCGGTTGATGCTGCCGCGTGCGACCTCCAGGCTCACTGCCCGCAAAAGCGGGGAGGGGAAGCGCGGCGCCGATGACGCAGGCGATACCCATCCACACCACGCTCTCCACCGGGAAGCACAGCAACAGCAACGCCAGCGCCACGAGCGGCTTGCGCTGGATGCCGCCCAGCAACGCGGCAGTCGTGATCGCTACGGCGAACATGGGCTCTATGCCCAGCAGGCCTGCCAGGCCGTAGCCGCTGGCGATGCCCGCAAAGATGCAGGGAAAGAAGTGCCCACCGCCCCAGCCGAAGTTGAGGCATAGCGGCGTGGCGAGGCACTTGGCCAGGCCGGTTGCCAGGAGCACCGCCGCTCCCAGCTCCTGCCAGCTCAAGATCAGCTCGAACGCCTGCTCTTCGCCGGGGAAGAGAACGTAGGGCAGCGGCACGGCCAGGCACCCGATCACAGCACCGGCGATGACGGGCTTGAGCACGGTGCGCTCGCCCATGCGCCGGCTGAGCGCGCTGAAACCGGCGTTGCCGCAGTGGTACAGCAGCGCGCCAGCGTAGCCAACGGCCAAGCAGGGCAGCGCCCACCAGAGCCGGTTGATGCCGGGCGTGATCCCGTCGAAGCGCGGCATGCCGCTCTCCTTGCCGAAGGCAGCAGTGAAGAGGGCCACGCCGGCAACCGCACCCAGCGCCGCGGCCGTGTAGAGCACGAGCTTGACGTTGCGGCGCAGGGTGTAGCGCTCTGGGTCGCGCTGGTCATCGCTGCCGTGGGGCATGCCGTCTTGCAACGTGGCCACGATGCCCACGAAGGGCGTGGCGAAGACGGCGGAAAGAGCGGCGGAGACAGTGACGTCGGCAACGGCCTTGAGGCGCAGCCCGGCGCCCTTGAGCATGGTGCCCAGCTTGGTGCACGCCGCCGCGATGATGCCGGTGAGGCCGGCCTCCGGGCCCACAGAGCCGCCGAAGACCAGCGGCAGCAGGAACCCGACCACGCTGGCAAGTGGGTTGCGGAGCTTGTAGCCGCCCGTTGCCTTGACCGAGGCCATGACCTTCTCGAGGGGCTCCGGCGCGCCGCCAAAGCGCGCTGTCCACAGCCCGATGGCCAGGCCACCCAGCGTGCAGAAGGCAACCGGCAGCCACCAGGAGGGCAGGCCTGCAGCCGCAAGCGTGCTGCAGAGGGCCAGGTAGGAATCGTTCCAGAGCAACCCGGTGAGCGCCGAGGACAGCCAGAAAACAGCCCACACCAGCAAGCCGATGACGCAGCCCGCGGCCAGCGCAAACAGCACCATCCCAAGCGTGGCACTGGCCCGCTCCTGGGCAGTGCCCAGCGGCGCCCCCGTGTCGCCCACGTAGGGCCGGTTGTCTGCGTTGTGGTGGCTGTTGCGCTGCGGATTCATGCCGCCATTATAGGGTTGAACGGCGCTGTTGGGCTCTGCGAGGACGCGGTGGTGAGGCAGGGAATTCCCTGGCTTGCGCTTAGGACTTGGGAAGGCGAAGAAGAGAGTCAGGGAATTCCCTAGGGGCGACATCCTGATGTTGGGAAGCGTAAGCGTTTGCGGGGAATTCCCTGGCGATGTTGTTGTGCGACGCGAGCACGCAGAAGCGAGACAGGGAATTCCCTGGCGGGTGGCGGTAGGAAGGCGGCGTTGGCGGACTGGGTGTGTTGGGCGGGGCGTTCCTTGCTATGCTAATCCCTAGATGCGGCCAAAA
>JBJEHN010000060.1:0-6976 GCA_051876105.1 Coriobacteriales bacterium
ATGGATATTCGGCGCGATAAGCGCATCACCGGCGTTTCCCTTGAGGAGAACGTCATCTCTCCCTTTGCGCAAAGCCACGGTGCCATAGACACGATCCACACGCCCTACGGCACGTTGCGCACCGTGCTCGGCGGCGAGCGCTTTACGGAAAGCGACTCCATCTTGGACGTGGGCTGCGGCCTGGGGCGTCCGCTGGCCTACCTGGTGGACAGAGGTTTCCCCGGGAGGATCGTAGGCGCAGAGATCAACCCGCCCGTGGCCGAGCGCGCAGCGGCCTGGGCGCAGCGCTACCCCCAGGTGAGCGTGCTCTGCAGCGACGTCTTCCTGCTCGACCTGAACGAGTTCACGCACTTCTTCATGTGGCGGCCCTTCGACCCTGAGGCCTTTGAGCGCTTCATTCTCAAGCTCGAACGCGAGCTCACCCACCCCGTGCGCCTGTACTACCTGAGCGACGTGCACACCGGAACCATCCCCGAAGGGCGCCCCGGCTGGAGCATCGCGCGCCGCGCCTGGGTGCACCGCGTCCACGGCATCCCCCAGCACGGCAAGCCCGAGCGCTACACCATCTGGGACTACGCTCCACGCGGCTGAGCATTTTGGGGACAGGCCCCAAACGAGTGCAATTACATCACCCGCTGCGTCTGACGCAACCCGTGCCGCGGAAGCCCCCTACACCCAAACGGACATGATCAATGGGCGGACCGTCATCGAGTCGAGCGTTGCCTACTACGTGTATTACAACGGTGAAACTGGTACGTGCACCCTCATGAAGTACGACCTCGAGAAGCAGCGCTGTGACAAGATCAAGAAGCTCTCTTCCAAGGCGCAGTGAGTCGCTGCGCTCTACGACAATTACATCTTCATCAACTATGCGGACTATGACAGGTTCAAGGTCTATGTGCGCGTCTACGACATGAGCAAGGGCAAGCTCAAGTCCGGCTCCATCAGCAACGTGGCCATCAACGCCGTCAGCGGCGAGTACGCCACCTACGTCACCGAGCTGCACACCGACGTCAGCCCCTACAAGCTCTATCTGGGCCGCCTGACCTCCAAGGGCACTGTCGCCGATGGCTACTGCATCGCAAAGCGCTCGTTCTGCAGCCAGTTCCTTGGCAACACGCTGTGGTTCAACGGCTACAGCAAGCACTATATGACGGGCACCATGTACATCAAGACCATCTCCGTCAAAAACGGCATCGCGTCCAAGCCCTCTTCCAAAACCGTACACACTCACAAGAGCAGCAATCTCATGCTGGCGGGCCCCTTTGAGGGCAGCACCTACATCGCATACCTGAACGGCAAGACCTACCGCGTCGATGTAAAGACCGGTGTCAAGACTCGCCTCGAAACCGTGTAGATTGCATTTTTGCCCCGTTTTGGGCCTGTTTTTGGGGTCAACCGTTGACACCCGAGACCCGACCGACCCCGCCGGCGGGGCTCGCTGGTTGTTATCGGAAAGGGAGATAGTCCCTCCACCCGAGATTCCACTACGGCGCTGGTCGCGCCTCCGGTCGAAATGACGGTCCGGGGGCGCCATCGCCCTGAGAGATGAATTGATGGTTCTCCAGCGCCTTAATGATGTATCGGCTCGCTGCCGCTGTGCTAAGACGCGGCGTAGGTGCGGATGCGGTAGCGGACGCCGAGCTCGTCGCAGATCTGCTGGCAGCGCTGCTCGTCTTCAGGGGTGATTGTGGTGCCCACGGTGCTCATCACCACGTTGGGCACGTAGCGGCGCACCTCGCGGGCGAACTCGAGCATGGCGGGGAAGGCCTGCTCGCCAAAGCTGCTAAGCACCAGCTCCTGGTAGCGTTCGGGGCTGGAGGTGTTGAGGCTGATGGAGACCGTGTCTACGATCCCCTCGAACTCCGGCGCGATGTTGCGCCCGTTGATGAGGCTGCCCTGGCCGTTGGTGTTCACGCGCACGGGCAGCTCGTAGCGCCGCTTGAACTCGGCGGCCACCTGCTTGAGCGTGTCGAAGGCGCAGGTCGGCTCGCCATAGCCGCAGAAGACCAGCTCTTGGTAGCGGCTCATGTCCTGGTCCTCGATTGCTGCGATGACCTCGTCGCAGCCGGGCTCGTGGTCCAGCCAGAGGTTGTTGCGGCCGCCGTTGCCGTCGATCCCCACGCCGCTCGCTGTCTGGCGGATGCAGAAGGTGCAGGCGCAGCTGCAGCGGTTGGTGAGGTTGACGTAGAGTCCGTTGTAAACGGGGTACACGATGGTCTGGTCATGGGCGGTCATAGCGCAAGCCTCCTTTTTCGACCGCGCAAGTGTAACGCAAGGCTTTCGCACAGTGCTAGGATTGAGAGCATGAGTGAGAACACTGACATCAACGAGCGCCCCCAGGTGGCGGTCCGCGCCTACGAAGACGCCGACCTGCCCGCCATGGCGCGCATCTGGAACAAGGTGGTCGAAGACGGCCGCGCCTTCCCGCAAGACGAGACCCTCAGCCCCCAGGAGGCAGCCGCGTTCTTCGCAGCGCAGACCTTCACGGGGGTGGCGGTGGTCGAGGGCCGGGTTGCCGGGCTCTACATCCTGCATCCCAACGACATAGGCCGCAAGGGCCATATCGCCAACGCCAGCTACGCTGTGGACGCCTTGATCCGCGGGTGCGGCATCGGGCGCGCGCTGGTTGCGCACTCGCTTGCGCAGCTTGCGCCCTGCGGCTTCAGGGGGCTGCAGTTCAACGCCGTGGTCGCTAGCAACCTGGGTGCCATCCACCTCTACGAGAGCCTGGGCTTCATGCGCATCGGCACCATCCCCGGCGGCTACCGCAACATCAACAACGAGTTCGAGGACATGCACATCTACTTCCACGAAGCCTAAGCGTCCAGCTTCTATACGAAGGCCATCCGCTTCCACGTCTGAGCGGAGGCCGAAGGCCGGGGTCGAAGGATCTTCAGTTGAGCTGCGAGGCCTCTGCCGTCAACTCGCGGTCTTGCGATTCAACTCGAGATCCTTCGACTTCGCTCGCTTGCGCTCGCTGCGCTCAGGATGACGGAGAGGGGCCTTCACTTCGCTCTTGTGCGTCTACTTTGTGGTGACTGCTTTCTTAACTGACCAGGTGCCGTAGAGTTTGGCACCGCTTGAGTCGAGGCGGTAAGCGCGCACCTGCACGTAGTACTTCTTGCCCTGCTTGAGGCCGGTGATGCTCTTGGAACTCTTCGTTGCGCTGATGGCGGCGCTCGTCTTCCAGGTGGTGTTCGTGGCCAGGCGGTAGCGGATCTGGTAACCCGCAACGGCACTGAGCTGCGTCCACGTTGCCTTGAAGCCCTTGGACTTGGCCGTCACGGCAGTGAGCTTGCCGCGCGCGGGGGCGCTCACCTCGTCCACCTGGGCGGGCTCGAGCGTGCCGGCGCCCGCCTTCTCCAGCACCCAGCTGACTGCCGCCGCGGCGTCTACTGCCCCGGCGCTGCCGGTGGCGGGCAGGGTCACGGTGTTCATGCCCCAGCGGTGCCCAAAGCTGGGCAGCGTCACCGCCACGGGCTTTGAGCGGTCGTAGGCGGCGGGGTTCACGCTGTGTGCTGTGGAGGTGAGCGCCTCGACGGCGTCGTCAACGGTGAGCTGCGGGTAGGCTGCCCACAGCAGCGCCGCGATGCCCGCAACCAGCGGCGAGGACATCGAGGTCCCATCCATGTAGCCGTAGGAGTTGTTGGCCGCGCTCTGCTCGACGTCCTCCTTGTAGAGCCTGCTCCCTAGGCAGAAGGCGGCGTAGTCGTCGGTGAAGGTCGAGAGGATCTCCACACCGGGCGCGCTTATGTCCTTGTAGGCGTTGTAGTCTGACCAGCTGGCGTTGGTGCCGTTCTTCTCCAGCGATGTGACAGAGAGGCACTCGTCGTAGTCGGCGGGGTAGGAGCAGTCGGTGAGGGCGTTGCCGCGATCGTCGCCGTTGCCGCCGGCACAGACGGTGAGCACCTGGTGCTCGCTTCTCATGTGCGCGATCTCTTGGCGCAGCAGCACGTCGTCGGTGCTTGTGGCGTAGCTGCCCAAGCTCAGGTTGACCACATGCAGGTTGGCGAGCTGACCGCTTTCGACCAGGTCGTCCAGGTACTGGTACGCGCGCACCACAGAGGCCGTGTCGCACACGTACTCGCCGCGCTCTGCGTAGAAGACGTTGATGGGCAGCAGCGTGGCGTTGGCGCTGGTGCCGGCCACCCCGAGGCCGTTGTCCGCAGCAGCTGCCACGATGCCCGCAACGTGCGTGCCGTGGCCGTCGCCGTCTGACATGGTGCCCACCTGCAGCTGCTGGGTCTTGGTGATGGTGGCCATGTGGGTGGTGTCGATGTTGGCTGCGAGGTCCGAGTGAGTGGTCTGGACGCCCGTGTCGATGACCGCGACCGTCACGCTCTGCTGGGTCTGGATAAGCTGCCAGGCAGCGGCGACGTTGGCACCGCAGGTTGTGGCGAAGGTTGGGTCCCATGCGCCGAGGTAGTACTGGCTTGAGGCGAGTGGGTCGCTGACGGCTGCGGAGCCCGCGGTTGTGCTGGTGCCCTGGTCGGGCTCGGGGAGCTGGATTGTGTCGAGCAGGTGGTAGCGGTAGTTGGGTTGCGCGGCCACGACCATGCTGTTGTCTATGGCGTCTTCGAGGGCGCTGCGCACGGTCTCGCCCTCGTCTAGCTCGACGAGCTGCGCATCTTCAGCCCCAGAGTAGGTGACGAGGATCTGGTCTTCCACGTAGTCCATGCCCTCTTCGAGCGAGCTGAGGGCGTCTATGTTGAGCTGGATCGCGGCGTCGTTGCTCGCCATCTGAGCGGTAGTTGCGTTCTCGCCTGCAAGGGCCGCTGCCGGAACACCGGCCAGGGCCAAAGCCGCGCATGCGGCGCAGCTCACGGCGTACTGAAGCGTGCGGATGGGCACAGGGGCCTCCTAACGCGCTGGGCCTCCGTGCCCGCGCACTCGACTGTTTGCACCAGCCTACCCATGCCAGATTAAATCCTCAGAAAACCCTGTCAACGCATCACCCTCCAGGCAGCTGTAAGCGAGCCACATTTTCGTTCGTGGTTCGTAGGGTTGAAATGGTAAAGATGTTTCCGCTTCAAACGATTGCGCAGCCGTTGGGAGGGGAGGGCTTACAGTTTGGCCGATGTTCATATATTATTCTCCGCTAAGAATAATTGTGAGCATAGTGCAGCCTGCGCGCGTTCCTTCCGTGCGGGCCTGCAAAGGAGCAGGGTTTTGGATCTGACGAGCGGAGAGCACAGCGCAGAGGGTGCTCGCAAGAGGGAGTCGGGGCGCATCGAGCCGATCTCCCTTGGGTTTGGCTTGCACCTGGGTTGGTGTTACTCGATAACGTATGGCAGCGCTGCTGTCTTTGGCATGGACAACGCGCTCATCGGCAGCGCGTCGAGCTGCTTCAGCTGCTTTTCCCTGGGGTCGCTGGCCGCGTTCGCGCTGGCGCTCATCGTCCTGGGGCTTTGCGCGCGCCCGGTGCGCATGCACCTCATCTGCCGCCGCGGCGGCATCGCCGCCTGTGCGCTCATGGTGGCTGGCAGCCTCGCCGGCGCAGCGATGCCCCTGCTCGGCAGCTCAAGCGTCGTGGTGCCGCTCGCTACTGGCTGCGGCGTGGTGACCGGCTTGGGCTCGGCCTGCATCCTGCTGTTCTGGGGCACTGCGTTCTCGCTGCTCGACTTCCCAACGGCGGTCACCAACCTGGGCGGCGCCTTCTTCCTCTCGATCTGCTTCTACTCGCTGCTCTCCTTGCTGGGCGCGCCTGCGGCGGGTGTCATTGCATCGCTGCTGCCTGTGCTTGCCCTCATCGTGCTCGAGCGCTTGCGCCCCAGCTTCTTCATGGGCGAAAGCCCGCTGCCTGTGCTGGAGTCGCTGCCCATCCGCGGCGGCAGCTTTGCCGTGCATGTGGTGACGCCGGTGGTGTTCTTCGGCATAGCGTGCGGCCTGCTCAACGCCACGGCGTTCATGGGCGTGATGAAGGTGACGCACAGCCTAGACGCCATCAACCTTGTCATAGCCGCGCTGGTGGCGTTTGTGCTGGTCACGGGCGTGCAGATTCTCTTCATCGGCAAGCACAACGTCTCGACGTTCTTCAAGCACCTGCTGCCCGTCATCGCCGTATGCGTATGCGTGGCGCAGCCCAGCATCAGCTCCGACCACCACGCCCTGCAGAGCATGGCAGCACTGGTGGCCTTTATCGCGCTCAACACCCTGCTGCTCAGCCTGTTCTGCGACCTCAGCCAGAGCTACCGCCTCAACCCGCTCTACATCTTCGGCGTGGGGCGGGGTTCCATGGCCGTGGCGATGGCCCTGGGCTCGATCCTGGCGCTGGAAGGGGAGAGGGTGCTGCCCCAGGTGGTGGATGGCAGCGCGCTGCTGGGGCCGGTGCTGCTCTTCTTGCTGCTGGGCCTGTGCACGCTGCCTTCGCGCCCCACCATCGAACGCGCCTCGCGCAACGCATGCAGCATGACCTTCTACTACCAGTCGCAGGGCAACAAGGGGCCCTCGCTGCTCGACGTGCGCGAGCCCGCGACGCCCGTGCGCGCAAGCGGCGCGTTCAGGCCGGGCGCCTCGACAGCCGCCCTGAGCACGGGTTTGACGCGCCAGGCTGCCGGCACCATGGAAGACCCGATCCCGCCTGCAGAGCTGCTGCAGGCCCAGTGCGAGGCCGTGGCCAACTGCTACCTGCTCTCGCAACGCGAAACCGAGGTCTTCTACTACCTTGCCAAGGGCTACAACGCAGCTGCCATACAACAGCAGCTGGTCATCTCCAAGGGCACCACCAAAACGCACATCCGCCACATCTACCGCAAGCTCAACATCCACTCGCAGCAAGAGCTCATCGACCTCGTCGACTCCACCCTCCAAGGCGGCCTGTAAGACAGCGCAAGTGCACAATTGCGGTCTCTGCACGTAATTTCAACCAAGCGAACAGCAGCGCCCCCTCTGTCATCAACCAAGCAGCAGGGAAGCCCCCTCTGCACGATGCTCCTATATCTGTCAACGGGGTCGCCGCCCCTTTTCCAGAAGT
>JBJEHN010000061.1:0-6850 GCA_051876105.1 Coriobacteriales bacterium
GATGACGAAGGCCGCCTCCACCGTGGCCTGCCCAGCCTCGGCCCAATGCTCAATAGAGCAGCGCATCGATCACACCGCCCTGGGCAGCGAGGGCATGGCTGGCGTGCTGCACGGCGATGCGCTGCAGGCCCCCTTCGCTGCCAAAGCGCCACAGGCCCGCAAGCCCCACGACGACAACCAGCAGGGCCGCCGCGATGGCGGCGTATTCGACAGAGGCCTGCCCGGCCTCTTCCAAGTAGCGCGGCCTACCCATGGTCACAGCCCGTTGACGCCGTCTGCAATGGCGGTCCAGAGCTCTTGGATCTTGCCTTTGAAAAGCGCGATTGCCAACATGGCTATGACTGCCAACACACCCTCAAGATCGCGTACTCAGTGGTGCCCTGGCCCTCTTCCAGAACGCGCCTGCATCGCCACAGCCTGCACAGAGCGCTCGCATGGGCCTTCGCTGCAAGTTTGTACATAGTGCTTTCCCTTCTCTAGAGTGCTGTCTTCTCCCGGCGGAACATGGGGCTGCGCCCACCACGCGGGAACCTGTTGTGCAAAGCAGCCGATCAGCTGCCCATGAACTGGAGGAGCATGGGGCCCATCACCAGCAGGAGCATGGCCGGCAGGATGCACACACCCGTGGGCACGAGCATCTTCACCGGTGCGCGGGCCACCTTGCGCTCCATGACTGTGCGGCGGCTCTGCCTGAGCTCCAGTGCCAGGCGGCGCAGCATGCCCGCCATGGGCACGCCCTGCTCCACGGCATGGGAGGCCGTCTCTGCAAAGCGCCTGAGCCCGGGCGAGCCCACCTCGCGCGCAAGGTCGCTCAGCGCCTGGGACCGGCCCACCACCCCGTGCACCCACTGCTGGCGCGCTTCCTCCAGCTTGCTTGCCAGCGGGTTGCTGAAGCGCGCACAGTAGAGCTCCACGGCAGCGTCGAACGACAAGCCGGCCTCCGCACCCATCGCCACGATGTCGCACAGCATGTCCAGCTGGTGGTCGCAGGCCTCGCGCAGAGCTTGCCTGCGGCGCTTCTCCATCCAAGCCGGCGCATGCCGTGCCAGCAGCGCGCTCACAGCAAGGCAGGGAAGAGCTGCCCAAGGCCCCAGGGCAGCGGCCGCCACCCCGCTCAGCGCTGCCAGCAGCGTGAAGAGGAAAAGCGGGTCCTCCAGGGCCTCCTGCGCCGTGGGCCGCCGCGCGGGGAAGCGCCCGCGCAGCCGCTGGGCGCGGCGGCAGAGCAGCGTGCCCAGCAAGGCCGCAGAGATGCCCGCCGCGGCGAGGGCCGCAAGCAGCAGCACGGTCTTGAGCATCACAGACCCTCCTCCAGTCCGATGTCGAGCGACTGCCTCACCAGCACCACGCCCACCAGCTCCAGCACTACTGCCAGGACCAGCAAGGCGACTCCCGCCGGGCTCTCGAAGAAGCGCCCCAGGTACCCCGGGGAGACGATGCTCAGCAGTGCGAGCACCGCCAGCGGCATGAGCGCCACCACCTTGGCGGATAGCTGCGCCTGGGTGGTCTTCGTCGCGAGGTCTTCCTCGAGCTCGGCGTTCTGCTGCAGCACGGAGGAAACGCCCTCCAGCACGGCGGCCATGGTGCCACCGCAGCGGTGCTGGACCTCCATTCTCTGGAATTCCAGAGAATGAATTTTATCTGGAACAACGTGTTATCAGGAATTGCATGCAAAACTGCACGTCAGAACTGCGGCCTTGCGTCCAGTTCCTGATATCGCGGCCCCGAGATAGGGCCGCCTAGTCGTCGAGGAGGCTGTCGACGAACCTCTCTGGCGCCTGGTTCACGCGGTCAAGATTGTGTGCGTAGCGCATGGTTGTCGTGATGCTGGAGTGCCTTGCGAGCTGCTGCGCCTCCTGCACGCTGGCCCCGCCCAGCAGCGCGAGCGTCACTCCGGTATGGCGTAGGGAGTGGCAGCTCAGACGGTCGCTGTCGAAGCCGGCCCGCCTCAAAGCCTCCTTCACGATCTGGCGTATGCTGCGCGTGGATAAAGGTTTCCCATAGGTCTTGTTGGAGAGGCTGGCAAACAGAGGCGAGTCGTCGCCTATCACCTCGCGGCCCTCCTGCCTGCGGGCGGCCAGGTAGTCGTAGATGGGCCCCAGCGTCGGCTCGGTGAGAACCACCAGCGCGTCCTTGTCGATTCTCCCTTTGCCCATCACGAGCAAGATCGTCTGCGAGCCCCGGTTGCGCATGTCCCCGGCAGAGGCGCGCGCAACCTCCACGCTGCGGAGCGAGCAGCGCAACAGCAGGTTCACCAGCGCGAAGTCGCGCTTGGCCTGCAGCGTGTCGCCCTTCACGGTCTCGAGCAGGCGCTTGGCCTGCGCGGGCGTGAGCGCGTCCTTGCGCGACATGTCTGAGAGCTTGACCGTCTTAACCCCCGCTGCAACGTTAGGGTAGGCCTTCACGGACTCGAGCCACTTGAACAGGCTCTTGACGGCGGTGAGGTACGCGCTCGCCGTCGAGGGGCGCACCCGCGCCAGCATGTCCTGCTTGTAGGCGAGGATGTCTCCCCTGGCGAGGTCTGTGATGCCCCGCTCCTCCTTCCACGCGAAGAAGCCCCTCAGGGTCCTGCGGTAGGTCTCCTTCGTGCTCTCGGCCAGCTCGGCCTCGACGAGGAAGCGCTCGAGCAGCAGCTCGATGTCCTCGCTCAGGAGCGCCGGCTGCCGCGGGGCTTCCGCTAGTTGGTTCTGTGTTTCGTTTCCGTTCTCGTATGTGTTCTGCACATCTCGCACCGCCTTCTTGATTATCTTTAATAAAGATAACATGAAGGGCGCTCCCGGTGCCAACCGCTGGCCCCGGCCCCGCTCTGGCGGGCAGACGGGCGCGGAGGAATTAACATACACGCATGAGGTACAGAACCGGCGCGACGGAGGTTGAGGATGAGGATCTACTACGAGTGCGAGCTCTGCGAGGACGCGTCGGGCTGGAGCGCCGTCCTGCCGGATGGCTTCGGGAAGGCCGTGCACGCCCCGTCGAGGGAGAAGGCCGCCCAGAAGGCCGCATCGAGCCTGAAGGCCGGCGTCATGCGCCGCCTGCTGTGCGGCGAGCCCGTGCCCCAGCCGGAGCACCTGGAGGCCCCGAGTTGCGAGGGCGGCATGCTGCTCGCCGTCGTCGCAGACGTCGACACGGACGGCCTCAGGGTCACCGCCTCGGAGGCGGCCGACATCCTCGGGGTCTCGAACGCGCGGGTGACGCAGCTGCTGGACTCCGGGAAGCTGGTCGGGTACCGCGAGGGCAGGGACTCCTACGTGACGCTCCCCAGCATCAGGCGCCGCCTCGAGGGCGCAGCGTCCCAACCCGGGTCGGGGGCCCCGGCAGACATCTGATATTGTATCTGAATTTAATTTAACTTAATAGACTGTTATGCAACTCGCGACCCCTCTAGACTTCGCAGCAGCAGGGGGATGCTCCCCCTCGCGCGCGGAGAGGCAGGCAGGATGGCCGAGACTTGCAGGGAGCTCGCCGACCGCGCCCTCGTGATCCTCGAGGGGCGCGGATTTACGGAGGGGGCGCTGAAAAACCTCAGGCTCAGCGGATTCGGGGTGCTGTTCAGGGAGCTCCCGCAAGGCGCCGACGGCGAGTGGTCGTACGCCTCGGCCGCCTCGACCATCCGCAGGCTCAGGGAAGAGTGCGAGCAGGGTCGGTTGAGCTGCGCCGCCTTCGGCCAGAGACGCAAGGCCGCTGCCCTCATGTTCGAGCTCGCGGAGACCGGCGCCATATCCGGAAGCAGGCTCCCTCCTTACAGGGACGACAACCCGCTCACGATGATGTTCATGCCCGACCCCTGCCGCGGCCTCGCCGAGAGCGGCACCGGGATGTTCGGGCTCGCCGCGAGGACCGCCGTCGAGGTCGACCGGGCGGGTCTCTACCAGAGCAGGTCGCAGAGAAACGCCGTCGCGAGCAGCCTTTCGCGCATCGTGTCCTTCTTCTACGAGAGGGGCGTGTCCGAGTACTCGGCCGACTTGGCGGCGGAGTACTCGGAGGGCCTCGACCGCGCCTTCCGCGAGCGCAAGGCCAGAGGCGGCGGCGCAGACTGGCGCCCGGGGGTGGCGGTGAGGATGCTGTCCTCCGTAGCCGAGACGGGGGAGTTGAGGTGGAGCGTCCCCAAGTTCGGCCCGAGGCAGCCGCTGCGCCCCGAGCTCGAGTCGCTGATCGAGGGGTTCGTGTCCTCCGACGCGGTGGACGGGCTCGCAGAGGAGACCTTGAAGAGCTACACATGCCACGTGCGCAACCTCCTGCGAGAGCTCGACGAGCGCGGCGTCGACATCCCCGGCGGCCTGGCGCCGGCTGCCGTGAGGGACGCCGTCACAGCGGTCAGGAAGGAGAAGGGGCCCAGGTCTCTCCTCGCCTCGGCCGCCCGGGCGCTCATGCGCTACATCGCCCGGGAGTTCCCCGGCACGCCCGACCTCTCGTCGTCCGTGCCGCCGGAGCCGCCGCGCCGCAGGCGCGCCATCAAGGGCCTCACGGCCGAGCAGTCGCAGGCCCTCCTGAGGGCACCGGACCTCTCCACTGCCACCGGCATGCGGGACTTCGCCATCATGTCGCTGGACAGCTCGACGGGCCTTCGGGCCGTCGACATCGCCAACCTGGAGCTCACCGACATAGACTGGCGCGGCGACGCCATCAGGATCGTGCAGCACAAGACCGGCGTGCCGCTGGCGCTGCCGCTGGACCCCGAGACCGGCAACGCCATAGCCACCTACATCCTCAAGGGCCGCCCCGACACCGACGACCCCCACGTGTTCATCAGGGCCCACCGCCCCTACGTCGCCCTGTGCGCCCATGCGATCGGCGGGGTGATCAGGAAGTACGCGGGGGCCCTCGGCGAGAACCCCGGGATCCCGCTGGGAACGACGGCGTTCAGGCGGGGGGTCGGCACCGGCATGGCCGATGCCGGCGTGCCGCTCGAGGACACGAGGGAGATGCTGGGGCACAGCTGGAGCATAACCACGCGCGGCTACATATACCCCTCGGCGAGGTGGGCGGCGGAGTGCGCCCTCGACCTCAGGGGCATCCCGAACGGAAGAGAGGAGCTGGCATGACAACTGTGTTTCAGAGCGCGTTCGCGCAGCGGTTCGAGGAGTTCATCGCGTACAAGAGGGCCAACGGATACCGGTACAGGGCGGCGGAGAGCAAGATCAAGCCGCTCGACAGGATCGCAGCCGAGCGCTTCCCGGAGAAGACCTCCGTCGACGAGGAGCTCGCCCTCGCGTGGGTGGCTCCAGTGCCCGGCGAGAAGCCCTCGACGAGGTGCATCAGGGTCTCGCTCGCCAGGGAGTTCGCCAAGTTCCTGCTGATGGGCGGCGAGGAGGCCTACATCGTCCCCCTGTCCGAACGCCCCCGCATCCGGAGGAAGGGGCGGGCGTACCACATATTCACCGAGGAGGAGCTGCGCGGCTTCTTCGCTGCGGCCGACTCCCTCCCGGTGTGCAAGCACAGCCCGGTCTACCACCTCACCGTGCCGATCTACTTCAGGATGCTCTACTGCACGGGCATGCGCCCCGGGGAGCCCGAGCGCCTGCTCGTCGGGGACGTCGACCTGGAGACCGGGGAGGTCTTCATACGCCAGTCCAAGATGAGCAAGGACAGGGTGGTGGCGCTTCCCCCCGACCTGCTGGCGATGTGCAGGAGGTACCGCGAGCACGCCGCCGCCGCGTTCCCCGAATGCCCCTGGTTCCTCCCGAGCGGCAGGGGGAACCAGTCTGGGGACGGATGGGCCCTCGACGTCTTCCACCGCTGCTGGGAGGCTACCTCCGGAGGAGGCGTCCCGGATGTGCGCCCTTACGATTTCCGCCACAGCTATGCCACGCTGCGCATTGCGAGGTGGATGGCGGAGGGAGAGGACGTCGACGCCCTCATGCCCCGCCTCGTCGCGGCAATGGGCCACAACAACCCGGAGGACACCTACTACTACTTCCACCTCGCGGTGCACCTCTTCCCGTCGCTGTCGCCCTACCGCACCGACCTCGCCGACAGCCCCGTCCCGGAGGCGGTGGACTACGTTGAACATTAGGGACAAGCGCTTCTTCGAGTGCATGAGGGAGTTCCTGGTAGTCGAGCTGCCCAACTCAAACACGAAGAGCAGGGACACCCAGAGGACGTACCGGGCGGGGATCAACCTGTTCCTGGAGTACCTGGACGCGAAGGAGGGCGTGCCGCTGGCGCAGGCGGGCTTCTCCAACCTGAACGGCGAGAGCATGATGGGGTTCAGGGCCTGGATGATCGGCGAGAGGGGCCTGGCGCCCGAGACGGCGCGGCTGCGCATGACGGCCGTCAGGATGCTCGCCGAGTACGCCTCCAAGAAGCACCTGCTGGACGCGACGTCGCTCGTCGAGGTCTTCGGGGTGAAGATGCCCAAGTGCACCCGCAAGCTCGTGACGCCGATGTCGGAAGCGGCGACGGAGGCGGTGCTGGAGGCCCCGGACCCGTCCACGCGCATCGGGTACCGCGACCGCAACATCATGATCTTCCTCTACGACACCGCCGTGAGGTGCAGCGAGCTCGTCGGCCTGAGGGTGCGCGACCTGGTCATGGTGGAGGGCAACGAGCACGTCTACGTCACCGGGAAGGGCAGCAAGATCCGGGCGGTGCCGATCGACCTCTCCGCAGGGCACCTGAGGAAGTACCTCGCCGCCTTCCACCCTCAGGAGGGGGCGGACTCGGAGCGGCCGCTGTTCTACCCTGTCAGGGGCGCAGTCAGGCACCTGGAGGCCTCGACAGTGGAGAAGATGGTGGCAAAGCACGGGAGGACCGCCAGGGAATCGTGCCCCGAGGTCCCGCAGAAGGTCTACCCGCACCTGCTACGTTATCCCAACCTGGATAAAATCCAAACTTCGCTGACTCACTACCTTGT
>JBJEHN010000062.1:0-1568 GCA_051876105.1 Coriobacteriales bacterium
TTGCGTGCAAAGTTGAACTTCATCATATAGTTCATCCTCACAGACACGCCTTGATCTCAAAAACAAGGCAACCAACAATACCATCGGAATATCAAGGCAGACGCAACTGCCCTTGATCAACCCGCACAACCGGTTGCGTCCAGTCCTGCGGGTTAGCCGACGCGGAGATTATTCCAGTTAAAGGACAACATTTTTATTGAGATGTGCCCCTTATTGTCACTTCCGCGCTAAGCGACAATAACTTTCGCCGTTGTTGTCGCATCGCATTCCCTTATTGACGCTTTCCCAAAATTGCTGTTGGGTTTGGAGATCTTGTTCCGCGTTCTGAGCACCCGCCGTCAGCGCAGCGCGTCGATGCGCAGGTAGGCCTCGATGACCTCTGGGCAACTGTAGACGCGGTTGCGCTTGGCGTTGCCCAGCAGCTCGATCACGCCCTCCGCCGCCAGCTGCTTTGCCGCCTCGGACGCGCGCTTGAAGCTGCACCCCAGGTAGTCGGCCGCCATCTGCACGGTGAAGGTGGGAATCGCCGGCAGGCTCCGCAGCAGCTTGTAGCTGGCGGAATCCCTGCGCAGACTCAGCCGCGTGATCTGCTCTTCAAAGAAGCCATCGCAGTCGAGCACGAAGCGCGAGCACGTTGCAACGGACTTCAATATGCACGCAGAGAAGTACTGCAGCCAGGCGTTGGCGTTGTACTCCACCTCTTGCCGCGGGGTGTCCTGGCCAAAGCGGCAGGCATCGATACCCGCCACGTAGTCGTGGTTAGATGTTGCGATTGCCGGCGTGAAGGGCACCAGCAGGAAGGGCGAGGCGTTGTGGTGGCGAAAGATGATGTAGATGGCCATGCGGGCCATCTTGCCGTTGCCGCGCTCGAAGGGGTGGATGTTCACCAGCTGCGCGTGCGCGATGCCCGCCTGCTCCACCACGGGGATGCCCGAGTCGTTCATGAAGCGGGCGCAGTCGTCCAGGAGCGCCTCGACGTCTTCGGGCGCGGGCATGGCGTAGGCGCCGCCGAACAGGTGGTAGCGGCTGCCGCCCACCTGCTTGAGGTTGTCGCGCAGGATGCCGCCCATGCCGGAGTGGCGCGGCGGCAGGGCCTTGCTGTGGAGCCGGCAGAACGACTCCACGGAGCAGTCCTCCTTGGCGAGCTCCAAAGCGAGGACAAGGGCATTGCGGTCGCGCTGGTAGCGGACGAGGTAGTCGACGCTCGTCCCCTGGTTGAAGGACGCGAGCGCCATCTCGTAGAAGATGTTGTCTGCGCTGGGCTGCTTGCCGTCCATGCGCACGCTGGCCAGGGCCTCGATGTTGAGGAAGGCGTCTGCATAGACCTCCTTGTCCAGCTTGGTGGGGTGCTGGTTGAGGTCCCAGATGGCGTCGCCGGCCTCAACCAGGTCGGCAGCGGTGTCGTTGTGGAGGGGGAAGTGCAGCTTGCTCAGCGGCGCGAGGGAGAACTCTGTCGCATCGTGGATGTCAAACTCGGGGTTTTGCTTGTGCGTGCGCAGAGAACCAGGCGACCCCCCCCCCCAGACTGTCTGAAAAATGGCTGTTTACCTGCTGAAAGTGCTGGAGAT
>JBJEHN010000063.1:0-28641 GCA_051876105.1 Coriobacteriales bacterium
ACCGAAGGCGTGGACCTCGCTGCCGCCGCTGGTGACGGTGGCCTCGTAGCAGCCGTACAGCGCCGAGGCCGTCTCGACGGCGATCTTCTGCAGCGCGCTGAGCTCGACCAACGGCTTCTCGCTGAGGCCGACGGTGACGTCGCCGCCGGCTGCCTGGCTGGCGACGGAGGACAGGGCGCCCCCGTCGAGCTTCACGGTGCCCGTGCTCGTCACCACGCTCATGCTCCCCGCGCTGCTCTCGGAGCTGTTGACGGCGCCCGCGACGCTCTCGAGCGTCTTCTTCGTCATCTTGACGGAGGTGACGGTCGAGCCGGTGTTGGAGAGGTCGAGGACGAGGCCGCCCGTCACCCCCGAGCCCCCGCCCGCGGTCCCCAGGGCGCTCTGCAGCAGCTCCTGGCTGATCTCCTTGACGGTGGCCTGGCCGCCCGAGACGGCGACGCCTACCTCCTGCCCGATGCCCACGACGACGGTGGTCTCCTTGGCCGGCGGGTCGAGCGGAAGGTCATAGATGCGGTCAGGGAAGACGCTGATCTCGCACTCGGCGCTCGCCGCGCTGTAGTTGTCGGTCCCTTTGAGCTGCGCGCGGAAGCTGTACGTACCGAACCATGACGGCGCGACGACCTGGAAACGGTTGCCGTCGTCGATCTTGACGATGTTTTCGCTGTTGACCTTCTCCGCAGGGTACAGGTCTGTGCCCTGCGTGCAGGTGAGGGAGAGCTCGGCGCCCTCAGGCAGGGGGACAGTCGAGCTGACCTCGAGCTCCACGACCTCCCCAGTGCCAACGGTGCTGCTCGCGGGCGTGATGGTGAGCGCGGGAGAGGCCTTCTCCACCGTGAAGCTCACGAGGACGAAGGTTCTGACTGGTTTTTGGGTGACGGCATCGCTGCTCCTCGAGACCGCGCCCTCCCCGCCCGTTGTTTCGGTGCCGCTTACGAGGATGGCGGCGGAGTACGACCCTGGAGCTAGCCCCGTTCTCGGCTTGATGGTGAAGGTGGCGATGGCGTTTGAATCTGAAGAAGCGTATTCGAGAGCGCCGATAACGAGGAACGAGGAGTCAGCCGGCGGGATGAGCTCGACGGCCTCGGTCGCGCCATTGCGCTTGATGGTGACGGTTATCGGCTTGAAATCGCTGTACCCGTATTCCGCCGTCCCGAAGTCGAGGCTTTCCGGCTCGGCGACGATGCCCTCGGCGATGAGCGTCCACTTTGCGTAGTAGTTCTTCGCGGTAAGGCTGTCTGTTGTGACAACCTCCACAGGATCCTTGGAGAAAGAGCTGTCCTCATACCAGCCACCGAAGGTGTACCCGCCCCTGCTGATGCCCTGCACGGGCTCCCCAGACGACAACAGCCCTTCGGCTACTGGCAGGTCGATGGGATCCCCGCCGTAGGTGTAGAAGCTGGGCGCTTTGAAGCCCGCGGAGTACGCACCTCCGTTGGCATGGAGGGTGATGGCTATCTTGATTTCGCCAGCTCCTATCAGCTCGCCTTTCTTGTCGATGCTCCCGTAGTTCTCGACGGTACCGTTGTTGACGAGGGTGCCGTTGTTGGTCAGCGTCTTGCCCTCGGCAATCGTGAGCGTCTTGCCGCTCTCAATCGTCAGCGTCTTGCCAGCAGGAATCGAGATGTCCGCGCCCAGCGCGAAGCTCTGCCCGTAGATCTTCCCCTGGTCCCCATCGAAGATCAGACCGCTCCAATCGCCGTCTTGACCCGAGTTGAAAGTGCCAGTCTTGCCACCAGAAAAGCCAATGCCTCCGGAGACGCTGGTTGCCGCGACCGTGCCGCCGCTGATGGTGACGTCGCCGCCGCCGTCGCCGCCGTCGCCGCCGTCGCCGCCGGAGATACTGGCCGCCGTGACCGTGCCGCCGCTGATGGTGACGCTGCCGCCGGCGCCGCCGTCTACGAAGAGGTTGCCGCCTCCTCCGCTTCCGCCGGAGATGCTATCTGCCGCGACCGTGCCGCCGCTGATGGTGACGCTGCCGCCGTCTCCGTTGACGCCGCTGTCGCCGTCTCCGCCGGAGATGCTAGCTGCCGTGACCGCGCCTCCGCTGATGGTGATATCGCCGCCGCCGCCGCCGTGGCTGAGGCTGCTCCAGCCGCCGGTACCGGCAGTGATGTTGCTATCACTGACAGTAAGCACGCCCGTCCCGCTTTCCTGGCCGTAAATGCTCAGGCTGTATCCTCTTTCGCCGCCGCTGGCGACGGCGCCGCGGATGCCGTCGGTGACGGCGAGAATGCAGTCGTCGGCAAGGATCAAATGAACATCGCCGTTGAAGGTGACCCCGCTTAGGTAAATCTGACCCTTGACTACGTACCAGCCTGCAGACCAGCTCGTGGTGCTCTCAGTAACCTCCATGGCGCTGGAACAAACTTGCTTGTTGCCGCTTGCGTCCAGATAGGTCACATTGCTCGACGTCCCACCCCACGCTACGACAGGCGTGAACGCCACAACCATCGCGGCGCTTACCAGGCAGGCCAGGGTGCGGCGCAGCAGTGCTGGCTTTGCGTTCCTTCGACTGGCTCTCATCGGTGCACCTCTTTCGCTTAGGCGGCATTTGCTTGCGGTATGAGCAGCGCGATGCTTTCAGGACACCGCGCTGGGTGTTCCTCATTCAGTGACTGCTCGCTAATAGTATACGCGCGAGAGGCAAGCCAAGGGGTGCTGCGAGTGCTAAATCAGCAGGTAACAAGCCCAGCGGCGCTTAGCTGGTGATGATGAAGGGCTGGATGGCTTGGGCCAGGCCGGTGATGGGCATGGTCTGCAGCCAGATGCGGCCGGGGCCGGTGAGCTTGGTGTGGAACAGGCCCTCGCCGCCCAGGACGATGTTCTTCGCGCCCTTGATGCGCTGTATCTCGAAGCTCACGGTCTTGTCGAAGGCGAGCACGTGGCCCGTGTCCACGATGAGCTGTTGGCCGGACTCGAGCAGGTACTCCACCAGGCCGCCGTCGCATTCGATGAAGGCCGTGCCCTCGCCGCTCAGGCGCTGCATGATGAAGCCCTCGCCGCCAAAGACGCCCTTGCCGAGTTTCTCGTTGATGTGGGTGCTCAGCTCCACACCGGCCTCGCATGCCAAGAAGCCGTTCTTCTGCACGATGAGCTCGCGGCCGGGCTCGATGCGCACGGGGAGGATCTCGCCGGGGACGCAGGCGCCGAACGCGATCTTGCCGTCTTGGCGGGCGGTGTACTCGTTGAGGAAGAGGGTCTCGCCGCTGAACATGCGGCCGAAGACCTTGCCCACGCCGCCGCCGGAGGTGCCCATCTCGATGCACGGGTCCATCCAGAGCATGGCGCCGGACTCGTTCTTCATGCTCTCGCCCGCCTTGAGCTGGCAGACAACGGCGGGGAAGTTGCCCCCGAGGATCTCGTACTGCATGGTGCTCCTCTCTTCGAGCGGCCGGGCAGGTGCCTTGCGCTCCCTGCTTTCCCGGGCGCTTGCTTGCTGGACATGCACAATGCGCTCATTTTCGCACTATATCGCCGTTGGAACACCAACGCTCCGCCCCCATGGACACACAAGTTTTTCCAAAGGACACAACCCCGCCCGCAAGCCAGGGAGGGGAGGGGGAAGGGCGCCTGCGCTCTGTGCGCTCAGATGACGAGAGAGGGGCTCCAGTGTGGTCTGGCGGTGCACAAATAATTACGTGTCCTTGCTGCACAACGTAGTACAGTGCCGGCGGGTGTTCTTGTGTGCGGCGAGTAAGGGAGTGCGTGTGCGGGGGATCGCCAATTTGGTCACGGCGAGCAGGCTCGTTGCCTCTGCCGTCATGCTCGCCTTGCCGGCGGCGTCCGCGCCGTTTTGGACGCTGTACGCGTGGTGCGGCCTCAGCGACATGGCCGACGGCCCGCTTGCGCGCAGGCTCGGAGAGGAGAGCGAGCTCGGCGCGCGCCTCGACAGCGCCAGCGACCTCGCCTTCGTCTTAGCCTGCTTCGTCACGCTCGCTCCGGTGTTGCGCTTTGAGGCGTGGCTCGTTGCCTGGGTGGCCGCCATCGCGGTGTGCAAGGTCGCGGCCTATGTCTCCGGCCTTGTGATGCATGGCCGCCTCATCGCGCTGCACACCGCCGCCAACAAGGCAGCGGGCCTGCTGCTGTTCGCCACCGTCCCACTCATGGCTGCGCTCGACTCCGCGCTCCCAGCAATCCCCGCATGCGCCCTTGCGACCTTCGCGGCGGTGCAGGAGGGCCACTGGGTCAGATCCGGCCGGCTACAGTAGCGCGCCAGCCAGTCTGCATGAATCCCCGCGATCTGGAGCTTTCCCTGCACGCTCACCGAGCGAGAAGCGTTGCGAGGGGATTGTGGAGTACGAGGCTATCGGCCTCTCCGGCGAGTCGCGGGAATGCTGGCAGTACCATTCTTGCAATCAGGCGGCTATTCCAGGAGCAAAGGGGCGTGCTGTGGGCCAAGAGACGCTCATACTGATCGACCTCGTCAAACTCGTGAACATCATCGTCGAGGCTACCGGCGTTGTCCTGAGCGTCATCGGCGTGGTGGCAGTGCTGGTGAGCCACATGTCCAACCGCAGGGAGGTCCGCCTGCTCTGCGCGATCTTTGGCTGCCTGGCCGTGGCGCTGTGCGCCAACCTCTGCGGCCTGCTGGCCAAGGGGCACGAGGGCACCCTGGCGTGGTGGATGGTGCACGTCTCGAACTTCCTGGAGTTCGCCTTCACGTACCTGGACTGCATGCTCGTTGCCCTGCTGCTGTTCCACAAGCTCGAGCCATACGGGCGCTATCCCAAGCTCAAGGCCTTCCTCTGGGCACTCTTCGCGTTCTACCTGCTATTGGTGGTGCTCAGCCAGAGGACCGGATGGATCTACTACATCGACGCCGCCAACGTCTGCCACCGCGGCCCCTGGCACTGGGTGGGCTTGGCAATGGGTATGGTCACGCTCACGACATGCATGGCGCTCCTGGTGCGCCACGGAAGCAAGCTCCCACCGCGCATGCGCTGGGGCTTTTGGATCTTCATGCTGGTACCCTTCGTGGCAACCGGGCTGCAAATCCCCTTCTACGGCATCTACATCGTGCTCTTCGCCATGGTCTTGGGCGCGTCCGTGCTGCTGGTGGTCATCATCGGCGACAGCGTGGACATGCTCGTCAGGCAACAGCGCGAGCTTGCAGAGATGAAGGCCGCCCTGGCCATGAGCCAGATGCGCCCGCACTTCCTCTTCAACTCGCTTGCCGTAATCCGCGACCTCTGCCGCCACGACCCAGAGCAGGCGCGCGTCGCGCTGGACGACTTCTCGCGCTACCTGCGCTGCAACCTCGACTCCATGGGCAAGACGGGCAACATCCCCTTCAACCAGGAGCTGCGCCACATCCAGGCCTACCTCAACCTTGAGAAGCTGCGCTTTGGCGAGCGCCTCAACGTGGTCTACAAGCTGCAGCACCTCGACTTCGAGCTGCCGCCGCTCTCCGTCCAGCCCCTGGTGGAAAACGCGGTCAAGCACGGGATCTTCCCCAAGGGGGAGGGCGGCACGCTCACCATCAGCACCTGGCGCGACGCCGAGGGCTCGCATGTGCGCGTGGAAGACGACGGCGCCGGCTTCGACCCGCTCATCGACGTGAACAGCGTGCTCGACAGCAACCCGGCCACCAGCATCGACAGCGCGGGCGAGAGCCAGCGCCGCCATGTGGGCATCGAGAACGTGCGCAACCGCCTGGAGCTTGCCGGCAGCCGCTTGGAGCTGGAGAGTTCGCAGGGCAGCGGCACGGTAGCGACCATCACCATCTGCGAGTAGCTGCTGCGCCGCCTGCCGGGGCGCTAGCGCTGCGGGGGCTCCCAGGAGATGAGGGCCCAGCGGTCCTCGCGCGCGTAGTCCATGCCCCAGGTGCCGTCTTCGGCCTCCACCGCATGCTCGCTGATGAAGGCGCTGAGCAGGCGCTCTTCCTCTGCGGACTGCGGAGCATGCGACTCCCAGATGCTCTCGGTGAGCTCCTCGCGGCTCTTGCGGCGCCACTTGCCGGGGAAGGTGATGTAGCTCAGCTCCGGGAAGCGCCCGTTCACGAGCAGCCAATTGAGGACGCAGCCGAGCTCGACGGGCGCCAGGCGCACGTCCTGCGTGCGGCCCATGGCCTCGTAGATGCGGTGGTCGCGGTAGGGGATGTCGCCTGCACCGGTGGAGAGGAAGCACCTGCGGCGGGCGTGCGCCTCGAGCTTGAGCAGGCCGTCGACCATGTCGTCGACCACGAACGAGCGCGAGCTCACCGCCACATCGCATACCGGCAGGTCGCCGAGCTCTTGCTGCCACGAGCGCTGGACGACGATGATGCGCTCCTGGACGCCGCGCTGGCCGGCGGCGCTGCGCAGCTCCTCGAGCATCTTGGGAGAGAAGTCCACCGCTACAACCTGGTGGCCTTCCTCGGCCAGCGGGACGGCGAGGGTGCCGCTGCCGCAGCCCATGTCAAAGACCGTCTCGCCCGCGTTGAGGCCCAGTGCGCGCTGCAGCTGGGTGATGTAGTCGCTGCGCGCGGGCTTGTGTGCGAAGGAGGGCGCCTTTGCATCCCACTGGGCCTGCGACTCCTTGCTGCCGGGCTTGGCCTTGCGGTGCTGCGGGCTGTGCGGCGCGCGGTTGGCGAACAGCTCTTCCCAGCGGATGTCCTCGAAGTGCATTGTGTCCTCCTTCATGCGTGGTGCGATGCGCAGCCTGCGGCGCAAAATGCTTCTCCGCAGAGAATAGCGCATGCAGGCCCCAACGTGGCCAGAGAGCGTGAGGGGGGTGGCCCAGCAGCTCCATTCTTGCCTAGCAGCACCAAAATTAGACTTGCACAAGTAATAGACTGTGTCTTATACTAGTGCCAGTCAGTCCTCCCTCAACACTGACGGAAAATGCGAGGGGCAGTTGCAGATGCCTCTCAAGAAGTTCTTCCAGGCCTCGGCCCGGGCGGGAATCAGGCCCCCGCCCGGGCCGATCCCGTCTCTGCGCGCCTCGCGCGTCTCCAGGCCCTCGACCACGACCTCCATGCCGATCTCCTTGAGCATGACGACCAGGTGCCGCAGGAAGCCCTGCTCGCTTTCGGAGCCCACGTGCTAGACTCACAGCTCATCGTGTGCGGAGGTTTGGATGACTGAGGAAGAACGCAAGGGCGCGCTCGTCGGCGCGCTTTGCTATGTCTTGTGGGGCCTGTCCCCGCTGTACTGGAAGCTGCTGAGCGAGGTCTCGAGCGTGGAGATCATTGCCCAGCGCATCATCTGGTGCACGGTGCTCACGGTGGGTGCGTGCGCCGTGGCGCGGCTCGACCTGCCCGCGCTGCTCAGGGACCGCCGCACCTGGCGCTACCTGGTGCCGGCCTCGCTGCTCGTCACCTTCAACTGGAGCCTCTACATCTTCGCCGTGAGCATCGACAAGATCATCGAGACCTCCATCGGCTACTACATCAACCCGCTGGTCTCGATCCTGCTGGGCATCGTGGTCTTTGGGGAGCGCCTCACCAAGGTGCAGGGCGCCGCGGTTGCCCTGTGCGCGGCGGGCATCCTCTTCTTCACCGTCAACTACGGCGCGTTCCCGTGGATCTCTGTGCTGCTGGCGCTGAGCTTTGGCGCGTACGGCGCCGTGAAGAAGCGCGCGGCCTACCCGCCGGTGCAGGCCCTGGCCATGGAGAACCTGCTCATTGTGCTCCCGATGATCGGCGTTGCCATAGGCAGCGCCATCGTCACCGGCCAGCACGCCTTCCTGGGCGATGTGAGCTCCGCGCACGGCTGGGCCCTCACGCTGCTGCTGGTGGGCGCGGGCGCTGTGACCGCGGTGCCGCTGCTGCTGTTCTCTCACGCGGCCAACACCATCCCGCTTTCGCTGCTGGGCTTCATCCAGTTCCTCAGCCCCACGTTGGCGCTGCTGGTGGCCGTCTTCTTCAACGGCGAGCCCTTCACCCTGGCCCACGGCGTATGCCTGGGCTGCATCTGGGGCGGCCTGGCGCTCGTGACGGCAGAAAGCATGCTCTCTCTGCGCAAGCCGGGCAGCGCCTCGTAGCCGCCCCGTGGTCCAAAAGTGCCGGTTGTGGGTTTCTAGTGGCCGCAAAATGCCGTTTATGGGTGTCGATAAAAATACCGACACCCTTTTACGTGCATTTCGGGCCACTAAACACCCATCTACGTGCATTTCGGGCCACGCGCATCACACGCGCCAGTCCGCAAACGCCTCTTCACTTGATCTTGCCTTTCTCGTAGACGGGGGACGGGGGCGGGGTGGGCCCTGCGGCTTTCCGCCGCGAGGGCGCGTGCCCGCGCACTACAAGCGCAAGCACAAGCGCAAAAGAAAACGACACAAAAAGCGCCCCGGCGAGAAACCTGATTGAGAGAAGCTAGTTCCGTGATCAGATTTACACGCCAGGGCGCTACATGTGTCGTCAGCTAAAGCATATGCGGTTGTAGTGCGAGCGCATCCTAGCACGAACCCACGCCCGTTTTGCGCCCATTAATCCGCAAATGGATTTCACAGCTGGGCATATTCCGGCCCAGTTACGTTAGTGCTCTTCCCCTGCCAGGGGCTTACTTGTCTGTGCCCTTCTTCTTCCAAGGGTTGATGCAGCAGACGATGATGATGGCGATTACGCAGATCGGCAGCTGCAGCAGGTTTCCGGGCAGTGCCCAGGTGCTGATGTCTGTCATGTCGATAAGCGCGCCATAGATAACGGCACCCAGGCCGCTGCCCAGATTCTGCATGAACTGCAGCACAGCCATGGCCATTGAGGCGGCAACGGCGTTTTGCTGCACCAGCATGGGGGCGAAGGGGCGCATAGAGCCGCCGCCCATGCCGCCGCAGATGGACTGCAGGCCCACAAACATGACCAGGGAGAACCAGCTCATTCCGGTCATGATGGCACCGGTCTCGGGGTTGCCAACGCCTGCAGAGGTCCACATGAAGAACACGGAGACCATGATGATGAACATAACGAATGCCACCAGGTAGCGCTTGTGCTCACGCTTGAGCTTGTCGAAGATCACGCCTGCAAGCGGGGCGGTGATGATGCCCACGCCGGTGCAGATGGAGGTGATGTTGGAGGCCTTTGCCGCGTCCCAACCGCCCAAGGTCAGGTAGGTGTTGTAGTAGCTGTTGACGATACCCAGAGTGTTGAAGGTGAAGCAGAAGAACACCAGGCCGAGCATCCAGATCCACTTGTTCTTGAGGAAGCCGAAGGACTCGCGCACAGAGGGCATCTGCTCTTCCTGGGCAGCTTCAGGCGAGCCGGCCTGCCCATGGGCGGGCGGCATCTTGAAGACCAGGGCGAAGAGGACGAATGCCACGATGGAGATGATGGCGGTCATCCAGAACACAGCTACGAAGCCAAGCGCCTGGGAGATGTAGGGCACGATACCGAAGGAGAGCACGCAGCCAACGGGGACCCAGGTGGCCCAGATGCCGAGCGCTCGGCCGCGGGTGCTCTCGGGGAACCAGATGGAAACGCAGGTGGGGCCGGCAACGCCCACCAGGCCGATGCCAATGCCCTCGATTTGCGCCAAGCGACTACGAATTGAAGGGCTGACCTCCCTGCGCTCTGGGGCTCTGCCCGCTACCCTCGCGGCGTGTGCTTGCTCAAGCCTGGTCTTCTGCGTGGCTTGTGGTTTTGGTCTTGATCAGGGAGTAGAGGCACAGGAAGAGCGCCAGCGCGTAGCAAGGGACCTGTAAGACGATGCCCGCGGCCTCCCAGCCCATTGCCTCGAGCGCAGCGCCGAAGATGGGCGAGCCGAGCGAGGAACCCAGGTTCTGCATGAACTGCAGCAGGGCCATGGCCATGGTGGCGCCCATCGCGGTGTTGCTCACCAGCATGGGGGCCATGGGCCTCAGGCTGCCGCCGCACATGCCGGCGCCGATGCCCTGCAGGATGATGACAACCCACATGATGACCAGCGCGTTGGGGCCTGCATGGAACATGATGCAGCCCGTGACCAGCAGCAGCGCCATCATCACCATACCCACGGCGTACTTGCGCGCCAGGCTCAGCTTGTCTGTGATGAAGCCGGTGAGAGGCGCGATGACGAGCGAGATGAGCATGGTGAGCGAAGTGAGCGAGCCCGCCGCCTGCGCGCTGAAGCCCAGCTGGGTTTCCAGGAAGGTGTTGTAGTAGGTGTTCTCGATGCCGATCACCGCAAAGGCGAAGAGGAAGAACACGATGCCGAGGATGATGACGCGCTCGTTCTTGAGGAGCTTGAGCGCGTTGCCAAAGCTGCCCTCGATGCCCTTGTCACCCGCCTCACCCGCCGGCATGCGGAACACCAGCGCGAAGAGCACGAGCGCGAAGGCGCAAAGCCCCGCCAGCGCGAAGGACGGCAGCTGCAGGCCGCCCATGCCGGCGAGCATGGGGATCACGTTGAAGCCCACCACCGAGCCCAGCGGCACCCAGGTGGCCCAGATGCCCAAGGCCAGACCGCGCTTGCGCGGGGGGAACCACACGGTGACGCAGGCAGGGGCGGCAACGCCGATGAGCCCAAGGCCCACACCCTCCAAGAAGCGCCCTGCCATGAGGACCTCGACGTTGGGGGCGAGGCCGAAGACGAGGCTGCCAACGCACAGGCAGCCCATCGAGAGCAGGATGGTGTTCTTGAGGCCCATGCCCTTGGCGATCCACGCGGCTGGGAAGGCCAGCACCACGCCGATGATGGAGAGCGCGCTCATCAGCAGGCCAAAGGTCACGGGATCAAGGCCCATGGGCCCATACGTCTGGAAGAGCCACGAGGCAGACGCCGGCACCTTGAACTGGCACAGCGGCGCGCACACGCTGCAGAGGTAGGTCACGGTGAGCATGGCCCAGGCTTTCCCGGGCACCCTCTGCTCGGCAAGGTCGCCTCTGGCGCTTTGGGGGCTGGTGACACCAGCAGAGCTAACATCAGAGCGGGTCATTTCAATCCGCCTCCTTGTGCTAGAAGAGCGTGCAGCGCGTGCCCAGTGGGGGAGGAGTCTGCACGCAACCGAAGAAAGGAAGCGCCCCCGCGCCGCCATCCCGGGGGAAAGCGGAGCCGGGGGCGCCGTTACACGGTGCAGCCGTGTGGGGGCTGCTGGAACTCTGCCGGGCGACCCTCTCAGCACGAGCCGCCCGGTTTTGAGCGAGAACCCTAGAGGTTGAAGATGCGGGCCGCGTTGCCGCCCTTGATGAGGTCCTTCTCCTCATCCGTGATGTCGAGCGCGTCGATGGCCTCGACGGACCGAGCCAGCCACTCGTAGAACACGGGGAAGGAGGAGCCCATGAGGATGTGGTCGGCACCATGGACCTTGACGGCGCACTCCAGCTGGGCCTTGCCCCAGCTCATGGCGTGGCAGGCGTCGAAGTAGATGTTGTTGGTCAGGTAGCGGTCGTAGGCCTCGCGGTCGACGTTGGTGGCCAGGCGGTTCATGGCCTCCTTCTTCTTGGTGGACTTGTGCGGGGCCAGGATCTGCTGCAGGCCGAACCAGTTGCCGCCCAGCATGGTGTGGACGAACTTCAGGTTGGGGAACTCGTCGAACATGCCAGAGTAGATCTCGCGGCCCACGGCTGCAGCCTGGACGTTGAGGCGGCCGAGCTCGCGGCGCAGCACGGTGTACTCCTCGAAGTTGGCAAAGGCGTTCTGGCCGGGGGTGTGGTGGACAACGGCCGGGACCTTCCACTCGTTGAGGACCTTCATGTAGCCGCGGAAGAGCTCGTCGTCGAGGAACTTGTCGCCGTAACAGCAGGCGAACTGCACGCCCACCATGCCCAGGTCCTCAAGGCAGCGCTTGAGCTCGTCGACGTCCTCCTTGCGGCCAAACGGCGGCAGCACCGCGTTGGCCACGAGGCGGCCCTCAGAGCGGCGGCACATCTCGGCGGCCTGGTCGTTGACGATCTTGCACATCTCCAGGGGCAGCCACTCCTGCCACACGGGCATGCGCAGCATGGCGATATCGACGCCGGCCTCGTCCATGGCGCGGATCTTGGTCTCGAGCGTGTAGTCGCCGTCGACGTAGTTCAAGATCTCCTCGCCGCTCTTTGCCATGGCGAGCACGATCTGCTCTTTGGTGCCGTCCGGGGTCTTGCTCAGGAAGGCCTTCATGCCCATGGTGATGGGAGCGGAGTACAGGAAGCCGTTGAGGATCTTCTCGTCGCTGAAGAGGTTGGTGGGCAGGAAGTGCATGTTGTCGTCGATAACGCGGGTCTTCTTTGTCTCAGTGCTCATGAGAGCCCCTTTCTTCTTGCCGGCCCCGTTGCGGCTGGGTTGTCGGCACCCTGCCAAGGGCCGGTTCAGCTCCAACGGCATCGCGTGCCGTTAAAACCTCGATAGAACAACACCTTGCTGTGTGCGCAGGTTAAGGCTGGTGGGCGCCCTGGCTCAGTTCTCTTGGAGCAGGGCGCCCTGAGCAGCTAGTGCTGCCCTGCCTCCTCCTGATGGGCGTTGGCGTCTACGAGCTCCTGATCGGGCTTGACTAGCAGCGCGCAGACAACCATGACGACGGCGATGGGGACGCCGACGTAGAGGCTTGCTGCTCCAAAACCCCAGAGGTCGATGGCATTGCCGTAGAAGTTGGTGAACAGCTGGCCGCCGAACTCCAGGATGGTGATGAGCGCCAGGCCCAGGGTGACGGCGGTGACGCCACCGCGGCCGACGAGCATGGGCATCATGGGGCGCAGGCACGCGACCATGACGCCGTTTGCAACGATCATGCAGCAGACGTACACGATGAACATGGGCATGCCGAGGTTTTTGAAGCCGAAGCAGCAGGCCAGCACGTAGCCGATGGCGCCGATGACGATGAGGACGTACTTGCGCTTGAACTGGATGCGGTCGAGAATCGCGCCGAAGACGGGGGCGATGATACCTGCGGCGGTGCAGATGGAGGCGATGCCGTTGGCAAAGACCGCATCCCAGCCCATGCCGCCGCTCTCAACAGCCGTAGTGAAGAAGGTGGGGTTGTAGGTGGTGAAGCCGTGGGAGACGAAGGTGTAGAAGAAGAAGCACAGGCACAGGCAGATGACCTGGCGCTTCTTGACGAACTTGATGCCGTCCTTGAGCGAGGTGGCCTCGTTGGAGATCTGGCCGGATGCAGGCGGGATGCGGTATGCGAAGACGACCAGCGCCAGTGCGATGATGGCGATGACAGTGATAACCCACCACGTGGCGTGGAGGTCGGCAGCAGTGGCCAACGGCACGATGATGTTGTACTCGATGAGGATGGAGACGGGCACCCAAGTGGCCCACAGCGCCATGGCAAGGGCGCGCTTGTCGTTGGCAAACCACATGGAGACTGCCGTCGTGGCAGACACGGCCACGAAGCCGATGCCGAGTCCAGCGATCACGCGGCTCGCAGAAAGCATGACGAAGCTCTCGCCGGAAAGGGCGGCCATTGCACCGCCTGCAACCAGGCACAGCGCCGAGAGCAGCAGGATGGTCTTGATGCCGAGCTTGTTCTGCAAGAAGATCGCGATCAGCGAAGAGACGATGGCGCCAACCGCAACCCATGTCATCAGCATGCCGAAGTCTGCGTTGATGTTGAGTGCAGCGATGGCCTCCTCGGGGTTGCCGCCTTGGGCCATCGCAGCTCCGACGGCCGGCCCGATGATGTAGGTTTCGATGATGCCGTTGGCCATGGGCGGGCAGGAGAACCAGAGCATGGCGGCAGAGACGCTCAGCAGGTAGACGATGAGCAGGATGACCCATGCGTAGGCGGGCGTCTTGCCTGCGGTTTCGTTTTGTGACATTTCAGTCCTTTCAGATAGCGGTGAGCAGATGGTTCATCGGCTGAGGCACACGGCGCGTGAGCGCACGCGGTGCCCTACACCTCCCTGACGGCGACGAGCACCTTCTTGGGGGTGTCGAGCCCTGCGGCCAGCTCGTCAACGGTGCCGTATTCCAGGCACTGGGCCTGGCAGTGCTGCACGCAGCTGGGGCGCTTGCCCTTGGCCACGCGCGCCTCGCACAGGTCGCACCACTCCGTGAACAACGGGATGAAGTCGTACTGCCAGTGCTTCTCCTCGGGCTCGATGGGGAGGGGGCCCAGCTTGGAAATGCGCAAGCCGCACTCCTTCTCGCTGAAGCCGCGCTCCTGCTGACAAGCGACGACGCAGGCCTCGCAGCCGGTGCAGTAGTTGACGTCGACGAGTATTCCCTTGATGGTCATGCGAGTTCTCCTCTCTGCGGCTAGGCCTTGTAGATGCGGCACATCATTGCCTTGTAGTTCGCGCCAAAGCCGGAGACGCCGGCGTCGAAGGGGACGAGGTTGTTGATGTTGGACTCGAAGGTGCCGAACAGGCCCTTCTTCTCGTCCTCGAGGTTCTCCTCCGCCTGGTCCTTGCGCTCGGGGAACCACCAGCCGTGCTCGCACTGCATGACGCGCGGGTCGTAGCTCTCGTTGTAAGAGGCCTTGTACTTGCACTTGCCGTGCTTGTTTTCCAGCCACATCCAGTCGCCGTCTGCGATGCCGTGCTTGGCGGCTGTCTGTGGGTGGATGTAGCAGAGCGGGTCCGGGTGCAGGGCGCGCAGCTTCTTGACCTGGCGCTGCTCGGAGTGGAAGAAGTGCGGTACGCGGGCGCCGCTGGTGACGATGTAGGGGTACTCCTCCAGGTCCTCCGGGGCGGAGTAGGGGCTCTCGGCCGGCTCCACGTAGGAGGGCAGGGGGTCGAGGCCGGACCACTGGGTGTGGTGGAAGACCATGGAGTAGACCTCGGCGCGGCCCGTCTCCGTCTGGAAGCCCAGGCTGCCGTCGTTGCGCAGGCCACCGGTCTCGTACTTGCGGTACTGGAACTCGGGGTACTTCCAGGTGGCCTCGCGCAGCTCCTGCCAGGTGAAGCCGCCGTCTTCAAGCGCGTAGTCCCACATCTCCTGGACGTCGTCCCAGGGATAGGCGATGTCTGCGTTCTGCGGGCGGATGGCGTCTGTGAGGCGCTTGCCCAGCTCGAGGAAGATCGTGTTGTCTGCCTTGGTGTCTCCCACGGGCTCGATGGCCTTGTTGATGCAGCTGATGCGGTAGGGGTTCAAGCCGCCAAAGCCGTCGCGCTCCGCGTAGGTGGCGGCGGGCAGGACCACGTCTGCCAGGGCCATCATGGTCGGGGTCATGAAGAGGTCCTCGACCACCACGAACTCCAGCTCCTTGTACCACTCAAGCTGCTTTTCTGCCTGAGCGCCCATGGTGGCCAGGAAGTTGTTGGTGGCGAAGTACGCCGCCTTGGGCTTGTAGGGGTCGCCGGTCTGCCAGGCCTCGATGGTGGCGTTGGAGCTCATGACCTTGAAGCCCGCACCGAACATGGGGTAGCGCTCAACGCCGATGCGCATGAGGTGCTCTTCAGGGGTGATGAGCTCGTCGTAGCCCCAGTTGCCCACCCAGTTGGGCTGCTCGATGCCCCAGCAGGCGCGGCCGATTACGTTGCCGCCGGGCACGTCGAGGTTGCCGGTGATGGTCCACAACGCCACGACCGCGTGCGCGGCCTGCTGGCCGCCGGTCTGCTGGTCGAGCGCGACGCCCCACTGGATGGCGGCGGGCTTGGAGGTAGCGTAGGTGCGCGCCACGCGGACGACGTCCTCCTTGGGCACCCAGGCGCGCTCGCAGAGCTCGTCGAGGTCGAGCTGCGCCACGCGCCCGCACACCGCCTCCAGGCCGTAGACCCACTTGTCGCAGAAGTCGGCGTCATAGAGCTTCTCATCGCAGATGACCTTGAGCATGGCCATGGCCAGTGCGCCGTCGCCGCCGGGGCGCACGCGCAACCAGTCCTTGCCGGCGCGTGCGGCGATCCAGGTGAGCTGCGGGTCGACCACGGCTACCTTCATCCCGCGCTTCATGAGGTCGGTGATCCAATGGCCGTAGAAGCCGTCTGCGTTGGAGTAGAAGGGCTGGTGGCCCCAGATGATGCAGTACTCGGGCACCACATAGCGCGGATCGTCATAGCGATCCGGCAGGAACTGCGAGCAGTCCATGACGCAGGCGTCGCCCAGCATGCACGCCATCGAGGAGATGCGCGGCAGGTAGCAGGAGTTGCCGGCGAAGTAGGGCACGCCCTCGTTGGGAGAGCCGATGCACGCGTTGAGGCGCGTGATCTGGTGGATGTCGCGGCCCGTGCCCTGGCACATCATGATCGTCTCGGAGCCATACGTATCAGAGATGCGCTTGAACTCCTCGACGATGATGTCGTAGGCCTCGTCCCAGCTGATGCGCTCGAAGCGGTCCTTGCCGCGGTCCTCGCGCTTGCGCTTCATGGGGTAGAGCAGGCGCTCGTCGTGGTAGATGTAGTCCGGGATGCACAGGCAGCGGCTGCACAGGCGGCCCTGGTTGTAGGGGTCCTCGGGGTCGCCCTCGACCTTGACGACCTTGCCGTCTTTCACATACGTCAGGATGCCGCAGACGTTGTGGCATCCGGGGGCGGAGCGGGCCGTGCCGCGGATGACGGTCATGCCGTCTTCCTCCCACTTCCAGGGGAGCTTCTTCATCTCCACTGCGGGGATCTCTGTCTGCTTGTCCTCTCGGCGGGGCAGGCGCGTGCCGCGGCGGTAGCGCTGGCCGTTGGTCTCGCCCCAGAAGTACTCGACTTCTTCAGATTGTCTGTCGCTCATCCTTTCCTCCTCTACGTGAACGGCAGGTGTACCGAGAGGGAGGGTATCGGGCGTGTTCGGGGGCAAACAATGCGGGGGTTTGCACCAAAAACCAAAAACCACATCGGTGATGCTAGCCGCTCAGCGCCTAAGGCAACTGGTACTAAAAACATGTTCTGAGCTGCTGTTTTGCCGATGATGCGTACCAACTGGCACCACTAGAAATCACTTAGAAGTCGTTCTGAATTTGAGCTACATTATCTGAGGGGTGATTAATCATCTCCGGCCACATGGCCACCCGGGTAAGGACGCCCTTCGCGCGGTGCGAGGGGCGTGGGTGCGGATCCGTGTGCCGTTCTCATGACACGCGCTTGCTTTGGGCTGCTGGGCCTTCTCATTAAGGTGTCGCGTGTTCCAGGGGGTTTGACAACGAGGGGGAGAACCGAACATGGGCAAGCTGCATCACGCGCGCGTGAACAAGCAGGAGTGCACGCCTATAGAGTTGCTAGGAATACTGGGGTTTGGGTTGAGCATCGGGTGGATGTTCGTCAGCTGCTTCTGGCTGTTCTGCGAGTTCCCCTATTCCTTCAGCAGCACGCAGCGCGACCTCTGTCAGCTCTTCGTGTTCACAGGTATGGCGATAGGCTTCTTGGCGCTGCATGTTCTGGGCAAGCTGCCGCGCTTCAGCCCCTTCAATCTGTTGGTGATCGCCCTGCAATTCTGTCTCAGCATCTTTCTGCCCGTCTGCGCGCTCCTGCAGTACAGCTACCCCGTGTTCCCGCTGAGCGGCATCTGCGCCGTTTGCTTCCTGACCGGCGCGGGCTGCGCGCTGGGCATGATCAGCTGGCTCGACGTGTGCAGCCGCATGGGCACGGGCCTCTATGGGCGCTTTGTGGGCAGCGCGTTCTTCCTTGGGAGTCTGATCTTCTCCATGACCTCGCTCATGCCCATGCCCATGGGGGCGCTGCTGGGCATCGTCTACCCGTTGGCGAGTATCGGGCTCCTGCTCTACACATCTGCCGAAGGGGAGGGCAACGCCCAACGCCCGCCGCTGGAGTCGCTTAGCAAGGGCTGGGGCTTTTCCAAGGAGGTCGAGCCCTCGTTCTTCATGTTCTGCGTGGCCTTTGGCATGACCTTTGCGTGGCTGTTCAAGGCGGGAGCGCAGACCGCCGCGCTGGGCTTGCTGGGCGTTGTGCCCGGCTCGCTGTGCATCGCGGTGCTCTCGTGGCTCTGCATCCGCGTTGAGATCACGCTCGTGCTGCGCATCCTGCTGTGCGTGTGCGTGTTCACCTGCGTGGTCATGCCGATGAGTGCCGACGCCGGCAAGTTCGTCTGCTCGAGCGTGAGCGTCACCGCGTGGGCCATGCTCATGTGCATCAACTACTCCTTCATCGTCAAGAAGAGCGCCATCATGCACGAGGCGCCCTGCTTCCGCCAGGCACCGCAGCGCTGCGCCGTGCCTGCGCTTGGGTTGGCAGTTGGCTGGGCATTGATCTTTGTTGGCATGCTGGTGTTCGGCGAGGGCGCGGACGAGTTCGTCACCATGAGCCTGGTTGTCGCCTTCTTGCTGGTGGTGGTGTTCGTGCTCTTCTTCCCAACCCAGACGCATCACAGTATCGACCGCGAGGCATGGCCCACCCCTGCCAACATGGCCGGCCTGGGCGAGCAAGAGCTCTTTGAGATGCGCATCAAGAGCATCTCAAAGGACTTCCTGCTCTCGCGGCGCGAGACCGAGATCCTGCGCTACCTCGCGCGCGGCCGCAACGCCGCCTTCATCCAGCAGAAGCTGGTGATCTCTCCCCATACCGTCAAGAGCCACATGTACAACATCTACTGCAAGCTGGGCGTGCACTCCCAGCAAAAGATCATCGACATGATCGAGAGCTACCCCGTCGACCCCGCAGACTTCGACCTCAAAGGCTAAGCAAGCCACCCCCTCTGGCGCATTCTTGCGGCGGGTGCGCTGATGGACAACGGGGGTGTTGGCGGGTACCATTACCTAGTTAATCTAGCAACAGATAATCGCTCCGATCAAAGGGGAGACCAATGACCGATTCCACCGCCGCTTCTGGGGTCCGCTTCTCCGCAGGCGACGACTACAAGGGCATCCGCCGCGTGCTCACTTACGGCACCTACGACCTGCTGCACTACGGCCACATCCGCCTGCTCAAGCGCGCCGCCGAGCTGGGCGACTACCTCATCGTCGCCCTCTCCACAGACGAGTTCAACGCTGGCAAGGGCAAGACCAGCTTCTACTCCTACGGCGTGCGCAAGGAGATGCTCGAGGCCATCCGCTACGTTGACCTCGTCATCCCGGAGCAGAGCTGGGAGCAGAAGATCGACGACGTGAAGAACTACAACGTCGACGTCGTGGTCATGGGCGGCGACTGGGCCGGCAGCGACCGCTTCGAGTACCTCAAGGACTACTGCGAGGTCGTCTACCTGGACCGCACCGAGGGTATCTCCACCACGGACGTGAAGAAGGAGCTCAAGTCCTAGCACCCCGCGCCGCACCCGCTGCGGCGCCCCGCCCACCGCACCCCACGCACCGCGACCCGAGGTATACCTGTGTCCTTATTCAGAAATGTTAAGAAACCCGTCTACGCCGTCATGCGCGTCTGCCCGCCCTTCCGCAAGCTGGTCCGCAAGACCCTGTGGGCCATTAAGGGCGCGTACTACAGCCGCATCGCCAAGAACACCCCCGTGCAGGACAAGCACGTCGTCTTCTGCAGCTTCAGGGGGCGCTCGTACGCGTGCTCGCCGCGCGCGCTCTTCGAGCTCATGGTCGACGACGAGCGCTTCAAGGACTGGCAGTTCACCTGGTGCTTCCGCCCCAGCGTGCTCGAGCAGCACCGCTTCTTGGAGGAAGAGCACCCCAACGTCAAGGTGGTCGGCTACCTGCGCGAGGGCTTCTACGAGGCGCTGGCAAGCGCCAAGTACTGGATCACGAACAGCGTCTCGTGCGAGTGGGTGTGGCCCAAGCCCGAGCAGGTCTACGTGCAGACCTGGCACGGCACCCCGCTCAAGCGCCTGGGCTGCGACATCGTGGAGAACACCACCAACGCCATGAACACCACGGAGGAGATGACCGAGCGCTACCGCAGGGAGTCGTCCAAGTGGGACTACCTCGTCTCTCCCTCCGCCTTCACCACGGAGAGCCTGACCACTGCCTTCGACCTCGACCGCGAGTGGGTCAAGGGCCACGTGCTGCAGATCGGCTACCCCCGCAACGATGCCATCGTCAACACCTGCGCAGACGCCGCCGCCCTGCGCGCCCTCAAGGAGCGCCTGAGCGAGGAGATGGGCTTCCCGCTGGACAAGAAACTCCTGCTCTACGCCCCCACCTGGCGCGACAGCGAGTACAAGGTGGGCGTGGGCTACGTGCAAGACGTGATGATCGACTTCGAGCTGATGCAGCGCGAGCTCGGCGAGGAATGGGTTGTGCTCTTCCGTCCGCACTACTTCATCGCCAACAGCTTCGACTTCTCGCAGTACGGCTCGTTTGTGGTGAACGCCGCCAAGACGGCCGACATCAACGAGCTCTACTGCATCGCAGACGCCCTGATGACGGACTATTCCAGCGTCTTCTTCGACTACGCCTGCACCAAGCGCCCCTTCGTCTTCTACATGCCGGACTTGGAGGAGTACGCCACCAGGCTCCACGGCTTCTACCTGGACCCGGAGGCCGACCTGCCCGGCCCGCTGTGCAAGACGAGCGAGGAAGCGGTACAGTCCCTGAAGGAGATCGACAGCTACTTCGACACCTACGGCGAGCAGTACCGCGCCTTCCAGGAGCGCTTCTGCCCCCAGGAAGACGGCCGCGCCGCCGCGCGCATGGCGGAGGCGGTCTTTGCCGGCTAACGCACAAGGAGGCGCGCACATGAGCTTCACCTGCACACAGCTTGCCGTAGAAGGCAGCACCGTCGTGCTCACGGTGGCCACCCAGGGTCAGCCCGCTCCGCAGCTGGTGGCGGAGCAGCAGAAGGACCAGCTGCGCGCCACCCTGCCCGCTGCCGCCCAGGGCGAGGCCAGCGCCACCTTCCGCCTGGAGCTGGGGCACGGCGGCAACCTGGCGGCCTTCGACGCCGGCACGCTGTGCTTCTTCATCAACGGCCAGCCGGTCTGCGCTGCCGCCGCCACCGCCAAGGGCGTGCGCGTGGAGGCGGACCTGCACGCCAACACCTTCGGTGTGGACGCAGAGGGCAGGCTCTACTGCAAGGTCAAGGTCGCCTGGCCCAAGCGCGAGGCCACCAAGGAGCAGCGCGAGGCCAACGAGCAGCGCTTCTACCCGCTCTTCCGCCACCTGCCGCTCAACAAGAGGAAGGTCTTCTTCGAGAGCTTCTCCAAGCGCACGTTCTCGGACAACCCCAAGGCCATCTACCAGGAGCTCGTCGCGCGCGACGCCGGCTACGAGTGCGTCTGGGGCCTGCGCAACAACAAGACAGACGTCGGCCCCGGCGGGCGCGTGGTGCGCCAGGACAGCCTGGCCTACTGGTACCACCTGGCCACGGCCAAGTACATCGTCTGCAACTTCAACCAGTACCGCGTGCACAAGCGCAAGGGCCAGGTCATGGTCAACAGCATGCACGGCGTGCCGCTCAAGCACATGGGGCTTTCTGTGGCAAAGTCCGCCGCCACGGTCGAGAACATGAAGCGCACCTTTGCCAGCTGGGACTACTTCGTCACCCCCAGCGACTACATGTCAAACATCCTGCGCGGCGAGCACTTTGGCTTCACGGGGCGCTTCATCGAGGCCGGCTACCCCCGCAACGACGTCCTCATCGCCGGCGCGGCAGACACCGCCAAGCGCGAGCAGGTCCGCCGGGCGCTGGGGGTGCCGCAGGGCAAGAAGATGATCCTCTGGGCGCCCACCTGGCGCACCAAGAAGCGCTTCGACCTCAAGCTCGACCTGCAGAAGATGGAGCGCGCGTTGGGGGAGGAGTACGTGCTCGTCCTGCGCTCGCACTACCTGGAAAGCCAGTTCGTGCCCACCGGCATCTACAACGGCTTCGTACTCAACGGCCACGGCTACGAGAACATCAACGACATGCTCTTTGCCGCGGACCTGCTGGTCACGGACTACTCGTCTGTCATGTTCGACTACTCGCTGCTGCAGCGCCCCATGGTCTTCTTCTGCTGGGATTACGACGACTACATGAACAAGACACGTGGCGTGTACTTCGACCTGCAGCAGGAGTTCCCCGAGCTCATGGCCCATACTACCGAAGAGGTGGTCGAGCGCATCTCCCGCGCGCCCGAGCTCATGCCCGCTGTGGCGCGCTTTCATGAGAAGTTTAACCAGTTCGACTACGGTGATGCGTCGGCCAAGGTCGTCGACGCGGTGTGGAAGGACGCGCCGCGCCGCTGAGGCCCGCTGCCCGCCATGCGCCTGCGCCGCGCGCGCAGCACCTGCAAGAGCACCGACCAATTGGATGTACGCTAGATGAGCATCAATTTCTACAAGATCAAGAAGACCTACTTCGACCAGTCCGCCAGGATGAAGTTCGTCTACGCGCGCTACTGGAAGAAGCCGCTGGACGAGCGCGCCATCCTCTTCGAGTCGTTCCACGGCAAGAATGTATCTGACTCGCCGCTCCACATGCTGCAAGAGCTCATGCGGCAGGGGAGGGCCGGGGAGTTCACCATCTACTACGCAACCGACGGCAACCCCCAGCACGAGAAGCTGGTGAAGAGCCTGGGCCTGCCCGTGACGCTGGTGGACATCCTCTCGGACGACTACGCCCGCGTGCTGGCCACCAGCACGTACCTGGTGAACAACTCGTCGTTTCCCGCGTGGTTCATCCGCCGCGACGGCCAGCGCTACATCCAGACCTGGCACGGCACGCCGCTCAAGACCCTGGGCAAGCGCATGCGTCTGGGCATCGAGAGCATGTACAACGTGCAGCACAACTTCATCCAGGCCAATGTGATCACCTTCCCCAACGAGTTCACGCGCCAGGTGATCATGCGCGACTACAACCTCGAGCCGCTGTTCTGCAACACGGTGGCCATGCTGGGCTACCCCCGCAACGATGTCTTCATGACGCAGGACCCGGCCCCGCTGCGGGAGCGCTACGGGCTTGAGGGCCGCACCTGCTTTGCCTACATGCCCACCTGGCGCGGCAAGAGCAACCACGACGTCAACATAGACGCCTGCGCCAAGGAGCTGCGCCGCATCCTGAAGAAGGTGGATGAGAGCCTGGCCGATGACCAGGTCTTCTTCGTCAACCTGCACTCCATGGTGGCCGGCAAGATCAAGCTCAAGGGCTACCGCCACGTCAAGCCCTTCCCCAAGGACGCGGACAACTACGAGTTCCTCAATGCTATGGACGCGCTGGTCACGGACTACTCCAGCGTGTTCTTCGACTTCGCGCTCACGCACAAGCCGGTCATCCTCTTCACCTACGACATCGACGAGTACCTGGCAGAGCGCGGCCTGTACCTGGACATCAAGGACATGCCGTTCACGCAGGTCTCCACCGCGCAGGAGCTGGTCGAGTGCCTGCGCAGCGGCGCCTACCGGGGCCAGCGCTACTGGGAGGGCCCCTTTGGCGAGTACCTCAAGTACGACTCCGCGGGCAACGCCGCCAAGGCGCTGGACCTGCTGTTCACCGGGCAGGCGCAGGGCGTGCCGCTGGACGACTACTCGCACAACGCCCAGCGCGAGTGGCGCGCGTTCTACCCGCTGCGCCAGCGCCACGTGGAAGACGTCGCCACCATCTGCAAGAGCGTGGACCCGGAGCGCGAGATCGCGGTCTTCGACAAGACGGCCTTCACGGAGGACATGTCCGCCTACCTGCACGACAACTACCGCGATGCCTTCCCGTACATGTTCACCATCAACTCCGTGCCGCGCACCTACGCAGAGGAGCTGCTCTCGCGCGTGAGCAAGCGCAAGGCCCGCGAGCTGCAGGAGCGCAACTTCCGCCGGGTCTTCGGGCCGCTGAACGTGGTGGGCGAGCAGCGCCAGACCGCCTTCGTGCCGCAAACGGGCACCTGCATCGTCGAGAACCGGCGCGACGGCATCACCATCGACGGCCAGAACACCGCGGCCGTCAAGGTGGGCAACGTGGGCAACAAGCTGCGCGTTGAGTTTGCAGACAGCTCCTATGTGTACGAGCGCGTGCTCTACCTCTACTCCGGGCGCGTGATCTGGTCGCGCGACATCACGGATGACGAGCGCGCTGCCGGCGCCGTGCTCACGGACCTGCGCGAGGCCGTCAAGCCCACGGGCACCAAGCTCAGCGGCGTGGTGCGCATCGTGTTCTCCGGCCACCGCAGGGGGCACCAGGCCGGCGCGCCGCTGCTCATCGTGCCCATCGTGAGCGGCTCCACCACGCAGAACAACCCGGTGTTCCTCACCAAGCCCTTCTTCCTCGAGCGCGACAGCTTCACCGAGGAAGAGATCCACGCATCCAACTACCTCAACGGCATGCAGCCGGGCGAGGGCTGCGCGCTGCTCACCCAGGCGCGCGCGGCAGACGGCGCCCTGCAGATCAAGCTGGCCAAGCGCAGCGACTACCTGCGCTACCTGGTCAAGGGCACGGTCACCAAGCTCAACGTGAGCGCGAGCGCCGTGCGCATCACCGTCAAGGTCGAAGCGCCCACCTTTGCGGTGGACTGCCTCAAGCTGCGCTACCGCAGCGCCGACGAGGACATCGTCATCGAGCTGCCCACCACGGTGCGCCAAAGCGGCAGCTCCTTCACGGTGAGCACGGTGTTTGACCCCAAGGCCTACGAGTTCAAGGAGATCTACTGGGACTTCCTGGTGGGGCTCTCCAACGCGGAGCTGGGCATACAGATGGACGTCCCGGCCCTGTGCCCCTTCAAGCAGCGCGCCCGCATGGTGCTCGGCAACATCCAGGCCGAGCTGCCAGACGGCAAGATCCTGTTCTCCAACTACGCGCGCACCACGGGCAGCCTGCACTTCGTGTTCCGCAACATCAGCGAGTACGACAGCCCCGCCTGCCGCCGCAGGGAGGTGGCGGCCTACGCGCTGTTCCGCCTGACCAAGCCGTACTGGGCCACCAAGCGCATCTGGCTGGTGCACGAGAAGTTCTGCGCCACGGCGCAAGACAACGGCTACTGGTTCTTCAAGTACTGCATGGACGAGCTGCCCGGTAAGGAGAAGGACCACATCTTCTACGTGATGGACAAGGGCGCTGCAGACCGCGCCAAGCTGGCCCCCTACGAGGCCAACGTGCTCGATTTCATGAGCTTCAAGCACCTGCTCTACGGCCTGGCGGCAAACATCGTGGTCGCGTCCGACTCGACGAGCCACCTGTTCACCTGGCGCCCCAAGCCCAGCGCCGTGGCCCACGCCTTCAAGCGCAAGCCCACCTTCTTCCTGCAGCACGGCGTCACCGCGCTCAAGCGCGTTGACTACATCTTCGGCAAGAAGGGCACCAGCCCCATGACCTTCTTCCTCACCACCTCCACGGCCGAGCAGAAGGTGGTGACGGGGCACTTCGGCTACACGGCTGCGGAGGCGCCCGTGCTGGGCTTCTCGCGCTGGGACGTGCTGGAGGACCGCTCCAACCCCCAGCAGCCCAAGATCCTCATCATGCCCACCTGGCGCCAGTGGCTGGAAGAGCAGAGCGAGGAGGTGTTCGTAGGCAGCGAGTACTACCAGCGCTACTCCGCGCTCATCCAGAGCCCCGGCTTCGCGCAGCTGCTGGAGGAGTTCGATGCCACGGCGAGCTTCTTCATCCACCCCAAGCTCTCCGAGCACCTGAGCGCCTTTGCCACGAGCAACCCGCGCATCGAGCTCATCGAGCAGGGCTCCGTGCCCCTCAACGAGCTGATGATGGAGAGCTCCATGCTCATCACGGATTACTCCAGCGTGTGCTGGGACATGCTCTACATGGACAAGCCGGTGAGCTACTACCAGTTCGACAAGGAGCGCTACTGCAACGTGGTGGGTTCGTACATCGACTTCGACCGCGAGCTGCCCGGCGACTCCTGCATGAGCGAGGACGAGCTGCTGCGCTCTGTGCGCGCCACCCTGGAGCGCGGCTGCCGCCTGAGCAGCGAGTACGCCGAGCGCGCCGCCAACTGGTTCGACTACAAGGACACCAACAACCGCAAGCGCACCTACGAGTTCCTGATCGAAAAGCAGTACTAGCCCCGCAGGGCGCGCCCCCTCTGCCGTCGTTTCGGTCAAGCGGCTGCGGGCGCCCCCTCTGCCGAGATTTCTCCACTCCGGCACTTCGTGCCTCCGGTCGAAATGACGGTCCGGGGCGGCGCTTCGTGCCCTACTGGTCGCTCCGGGGGCAGCATTGCGCAGGATAGTGGTGTTTGTGTTGAGCTGGGGGCTTGGGCGCGTGCGCTGCGCTAGTATGGGCAGCTGAACACACTCGCATGCGAAGGGGAGAGACTGCAATGACTACGAACGAGAACGCCCAGCCTGCGCGCACGGTTGCCGTCATCGGCTCGGGCTCGTGGGGCACCGCCATCGCCCGCCTGCTGGGTATGAAGGGCGTGCAGGTGAACCTGTGGTCGCACAGCGCAGACACCCCGCCCGTCATCAACAGCACGCACCGCAACCCGCGCTACCTCAAGGACGTCGAGCTGCCCAACGTCTGGGCCACCAACAGCTACGAGGACGCCTGCCGCGGCGCGGAGAGCGTGGTCATCGTCACGCCCTCGAGCACGATGCGCGAGAACACCCGCGCCCTGGCCCCCTTCATCGGGGGGCGCACGCCGGTGGTGGTGCTCTCCAAGGGCATCGAGGCCGGCACCGGCTACACCATGGCAGACATCCTGGTCGAGGAGCTGGGCGGCGCCGAGCGCGTGGCCGTGCTCTCCGGCCCCAACCACGCGGAGGAGATTTCCCGCGAGATGCCCGCCGCCACCTGCATCGCCTGCGTGCACGAGAAGTGCGCCCTCTACTTCCAGGAGCTCTTTGCCACAGACTACCTGCGCGTCTACACCACCACTGATGTGATCGGCGTGGAGGTCTGCGCGGCGGCCAAGAACATCGTGGCCATCGCCAACGGCATGGTGGGCGCCATGGGCTTGGGCGACAACGCCTCTGCCAGCCTCATCACCCGCGGCTGCATGGAGATGTCGCGCCTGGCCACGGCCATGGGCGGCAACTCGCAGACCTGCATGGGCCTGGCCGGCATGGGCGACCTCATCGCCACCTGCACCTCGCAGCACTCGCGCAACCGCACCCTGGGCGAGATGCTGGCGCGGGGCAAGACGCTCAAGGACTTCGAGGAGCGCATGCACCAGGTTGCGGAAGGCGCCATCGCCTGCCGCACCGTGACCGACGCCGCCCGTGCCCGTGGCGTGGAGATGCCCATCGCCGAGGTCATGCGTCGTGTCCTGTGGGAGGACCTGCCCGCCCAAGACGCCCTGCGCATTCTGCTCTCTCGCCCCAACAAGCCCGAGTTCCACGACTAGGGGCGCCGTCAGACCGAAGCGGAGCGCCTCCGCTCAGGATGACGGGAGGTGGCGCTTGAGGAGGGCGTAGAGCTCCTCGTCGAAGCACAGGTCGACGCTGCTGTCTGCGTTGCGGGCGATGCGCAGGTACGGCTGCAGCTCCTGCCGGAGCTGCTCGGTGTTGCCGCTGCGCTCCAGCTCGAGCAGCTCGGCTTTGCGCGGGAGCAGCTCGAGCGCCAGCTCCTTGAGCTTGACGGCCAGCTTGAGCTGCCTGAACGCCGCGCGGCTCTCGCGGTGCGCCGCCACCGCGCTCTCGAAGGCGGGCCTCACGGCGCTGCTGCGCTCCCAGTAGCCTGCGGGCACGGCGCTTGCCGCCTCGGCATCGGCCATGCTGATGACGGTGGAGACCACCGTGTTGCGGTCGAGCACCAGGCGCGCGGGCGGGCGCTTGCCCTTCCTCACCTTCTGCGTGCGCACCTTGAACTCAAAGCTGCTCACGCCGTCTGCGCAGGAGAGGGGCTCTTCGGCCAGGCCGTCGTAGCGCGTGGCCTGGCGCGTGAGCACGCCCTTGAGCGTGCCCAGAAGGCCACTGCTCTTGCGCTCGGAGCGCTCCAGCAGCACGCTCACGTACAGGCCGTTCAGGCTGCTGGGCTGCAGCGCACCCATCTCCAGCAGCAGCGAGTCCTCGCCGCACACGCAGAAGGCCGCCCCGCTTTCCTGCGGCGCGCTCTCAACGCGCCGTGCGGGCAGCGCCTCCGCCTCCAGCGCAGCGCGCAGCTTCTGAGCGCCCGCGGCGCCGAGCACCAGCGCGTAGTCGCCCACTGCAGCGGGCAGCACGCCCCAGCCCATGAGCGCGGCCTGGGCGGCAGGGGCCAGGTAGTAGCATATGCCCAGCTCGTCGCACAGCCCCGCCACCTGCTTGAGCAGCTGGTAGAGGTAGCGCTGCGGGCTGAGCGCGCTGTCTGGCGCGGGCACGCCGGGGCGCTGCGGCAGGGCCTCCGGCTCCGGGCCCTCCCACGCCGGGATGCCGTAGTCCACGCCCCACGCGGCCTCGCGCATCCAGCGCGGCCAGTAGCCGGTCCTCTTGCGGATGTCGAGCAGCGCAAAGCCGTTGCGCATGGCCTCCGCCGCCATGAGGTAGCGGCGCTCCGCCTGCGCGCGGTTGCCCTGCTCCCACAGCAGGTCTGCCTCCAGCTTGGTGAAGAAGCCGTCCCACGGGTAGCGCTCGCGCGCGGCCGTGAGTGCGCGCTCCAGCTGCTGGCGGCCGTCCGCTCCCTTGCGCTGCAGGAACACGCAGGTCAGCTTGAGGAAGGCGCTCACATGCGGGTGGCGCTTGGCTGCGAGGCTTGCCGTGAGCAGGCCCTCGTCCAACTTGCCGCGCTCCAGGCACTCCACAGAGCCGCGGAACATCTTGAGCGCCTGCTTGACCTCCGTCATCGCCGCCGAGAGCGGGCGGCCCTGCTGCTCGCGGATGCTGATGAGGCGCTGCGCCATGTGCATGCGCTCTGTCTCCATGAGGGCCCAGAGCGCCGCCTCGAAGGCCTCGTCAGGCACCGGCGCCAGCACCGGGTTGCGGAAGCGGTAGATGTTGGTGTAGTTGCGCCGCCCGATGAGCTCCTTGCTCGTCTGAGCGGCCAGGTAGTCGGCCAGCAGCCCGCTCAAGGCGCGCCCGTCCTTGGCGGCGTGGGCGGCCTGGAACTGCGGGCCCACCTGCTGCAGGTGGCGCTGCAGCTCCAGCGCCGCGCAGACCGCGCGCGTGCGGGCCACGTCGTCCTTGAGGCGGTTGACGTCTTCGGCA
>JBJEHN010000063.1:28741-32244 GCA_051876105.1 Coriobacteriales bacterium
GCAGACCGCGCGCGTGCGGGCCACGTCGTCCTTGAGGCGGTTGACGTCTTCGGCAAGCTCCAGCTGGCGGCCCTTGCCCTCCCACACGCGCTGGCGCAGCTCGCTGCGCTCGAAGGCGGGGCGGTAGCGCTCCAGCGCCTCGCTTGCGGGGCAAGCCAGCGAGGCCGCGGCGTCGTGCTTGGTGGCGCTGATGCGGCCGGGCAGCTCGCTCCACTCCTCGCCGAAGTACTGGGTGAGGTAGCTGTTGAAGCCCGCCGGCGCCATGAAGCTGCGCCCCTCAAAGCGCAGCTCGACCGTGGTGTCGAACCACGCGCGCGGGTAGCTTTCCACGCCGCCTTGCCAGCGGTAGAGGTAGCGGCTGCCGTCTGCGCTGAACAGGCCCTGTATCTCCTGCTCGAGCTGCTGGCACACGGCCAGCTTGCCGCGCTCCTGCTTGACGGCGGCGTAGTGCTCGTAGGCCTCGTAGGGCACGCTGTAGCGGTTGGCGGCGGTGCTGGCGTAGTTGCACATCTCGTGCAGCATGCAGAGCTTTTCCTCGTAGGCGCGCTGGGCCTGCGGGCCGTCTGCCACGGGGTCGAGGATGAAGATGTCGACGACCTCGCCCGCCGGGCAGCTGTGCAGCTGCTGGGCTGGGTGGATGAGCGTGGTGTCTGTGGAGGTGTAGCGCGGGATCATCACGGCGCAGTCCTCCTGCAGCTCCGGCGCGGTGAGCACGCGGTTGGGAGGCAGCTGCGTGGCGCAGGCCTCCTTGAAGCGCTGGAAGTTGGCGTGCGTCATCGCGATGTCCGCGTCGTCGTCCCACGGCAAGAAGCCCTCGCTTCTCAGCGCGCCGATGAGCGAGCCGCCCACCAGCAGGTACTCGATGTTGTTGCGCCTGCAGATCGCGTCGATCTCGTCGAGCAAGACCAGCAGGTACTGCTGCCTAGCGTTCAAAGCACATCCTCCCAACAACGACCGCCCCTCGCGACCGCCCGCCAGCAATTCTATGCCCAATCATATGCTGTTGAAAGGTTGCGCTCAGCTGACAGGGGCGGTGTTAATGGGCGCATAACGGATGGGTGCCAAGCTGCAGCTTGTATAGGCTTGGCTTATACTCGTGGAATGGAAAACCCGTCGCGAGGAGATATGGTGAACAACGCCAGCCGCACGCTCTCTGCACCGTCGCTTGCCGTACGCATCGTCGCTGCCTTCGCCCTGCTCATGCTGCCCTTAGGGCCCTTCAGCTGGGGCCAGGCGCATGCCGCAACGAGCGTCCAGCGCACCGCTTCTGAGCTCATACGGCTCGAGGTCAACCACCCCACCTACGTCGCGTTGGGCCAGACGCTCGACATCTCGGTCTCTGTCACGCTGCCTGAGGAAAGCACCCCCGGCGCATCTGAGCCGCAGCAGCCTGCAGAGCCCAGCGCGCCTTCTGTGCCCACCTCCTACACGGCCACCCTCACCTACAAGGACTACCTCGATCCAGAGGTCAACCACCCCCTGGGCGACCCGCTCTACCTCACGCTGGGCAGCTCTGCCTCGTTCAGCACCCCGGTTACGGAAAGCTGGGCCCAGCAGGGCCGCACGGAGCTCACTGTGAGCGTTGTCTCCAGCGACAAGACCGTGGCAGACACCAAGAGCTTCTACCTCTATGTGCAGCCGGCAGACCGCGTGGTCAACCTCGAGCTCTGCGTCCCCGCGGATGACGCAGACCAGCCCGCTCCGCTGGAGCAGAGCCAGCTCAAGGTCGCCTACGGCCGCGCGTACTCCTACGACCCCGAGCACCCCTCCACCCCGCGCAGCCTGCCCGCGCCCACCCGCCCCAACTACAGCTTCGAGGGTTGGTACACCGGCTACAACGCAGAGACCGGCTCGTACTCCGGCCCCGTCACGGACAGCTCCATCTTCATGGGCACCACCGCCTCCAACTCGCTCTACGCCAAGTGGAAGGGCGAGACCAAGACGGTGCAGCTCTTTGGCATGAGCCGCGACAACAAGAACCAGGGCACGCTGAGCGCCTCGAGCATCAGCGTGACCTACGGCGAGACCTTCGCCCCGCTGGCCAGCGTCACCGGCACCGGCACCACGGGCGACAACGTCGAGCTCTGGGGCTTCACCACGCTCGACGGCACGCCGGTCGAGTCCACCACGCGCGTCGACTCCACCCTGCACGACTGGCGCAGCGGCGCGCTGCCGCTCTTTGCCGTGTGGGGCCCCAAGCGCATCAGCCTGGAGTCTGCGCAGGTCAGCGGCCTGGAGGAAGCCTACCCCTACACCGGCCAGCCCATCGTGCCCGAGGTAGTGGTCACCATGCCGGAGCACAAGGACGCAAGCGGCGCCACCGTGGCGGCAAAGACCCTGGTCAAGGACGTTGACTACCGCCTGGTCTGCTCCAGCAACGTGGACATCACGGCTGCCGGCGCCAGCGCCACGCTGGTGGTGGAGGGCATCAACCTCTACGTGGGCAGCGTCTCCAAGACCTTCCGCATCGTGACGGGCGTGCCCTACCTGGAGCTCGAGGGCGTCAAGATCGCCTCCACCAACCCGCCCATCAGCCTCAACACCTACTTCACCGGCAGCGGCGCGGCCACCGTCACCACCCGCCTGGTGACGGACGCGGATGACGTCAGCTACAAGATCGCCGCCGCCAACGAAGAAGACGCGGAGCTGGTCGCCAACAACGTGAGCTACGATCCCTCCACGGGCAAGCTTTCCGCCAAGGTGCCCGTGAGCATCAAGATCAGCGCCAGCTGCGGCGCCGGCACCAACTACACCGCCACGCCTGAAGAGGGCGTGAGCTACATCCTCAACGTCAAGGGCTGCAACCTGGCAGACTGCAAGGTCAAGCTCTCCGCCACCAAGCTGGCCTACAACGGCAAGGCGCAGAAGCCCGGCGTCACCGTGAGCACGGCGGCCGGCACGGTGCTGCAGGAGGGCACGGACTACACGCTCAAGTACTCCAGCGGCTGCAAGAAGGTGGGCACCTACAAGGTCACCATCACCGGCAAGGGCGGCTGCGTGGGCACCGTGAGCAAGAGCTTCAAGATCATCCCCCGCACGCCGGCCAGCCTCAAGGCCAAGGCGGGCGCGGCCTACGGCAAGAACTACCGCGTCTACAAGGTGAGCTGGGGCAAGGTGGCCGGCGCGACGGGCTACCAGCTCAGGCGCACCGTGACCAAGACCGCCACCTCCACCGTGGCCGCCAACGTGACCTCGCTGAGCATCGCCTGGCAGAAGGGCAAGACCGTCACCGTCAAGGTCCGCGCCTACAAGAAGGTCGGCACCACCAAGTACTACAGCGCCTGGCGCACCATCACCGTCAAAGTGAAGTAGTCCGCTGACGAGCGCTCTTGAAGCTGCGTTAATCCACAAGGGCGTTCTTTGCACGTCATCAACCAAGCGAACGTTAGTGAACGCGTGGAGAAATCTCGGGTGGAGCCAGGGCACCGTGACTCGAGGCACGGTCTTGCTGCTCAACCTGAGATTTCTCCACTCCGGCACTGCGTGCCTCCGGTCGAAATGAC
>JBJEHN010000064.1:0-1537 GCA_051876105.1 Coriobacteriales bacterium
GCTGCGGCGGCGCATGTCGGTCTCAACCAGCAGGCAGGTGCGCCCGCTTGCGCCCACGGCGGCGGCCAGCGCCACGGCGATCGTGCTCTTGCCCTCGTTGGGCACGCTGGAGGTCACCACGATGCTGCGGATGCGGCTGTCAACCTCCATGAAGCGGATGTTGGCGAACAGCGCGTTGGCGGAGTTCTTGACGCCGTCGTCGAGCACCACCTGGGCGGTGGGGCGCAGGTTCTTCTTCTTGCGGCTCTTGAACAGGCCCATCAGCGGCTCCCTCCCCTCGCCTCGGGGAAGCGCCCGATCACGGGCACCTCCAGCAGCTCCGCGGCCTCGCGCTCGTTGCGGATGCGCGTGTTGAGCATGTCCATCAGCACGATGATGGCGATGGCGATGAAGAGGCCCGCCAGGAAGGCGACGGCCACGTAGAGCGGGCGCTTGGGGCCGCTGGGCTCTTCAGGCGCCTGGGCCTTGCTGACGATGTTGACCGCCTTGACGTCCATGACGGCCTTGGCCGTGTCCCCGATCTCCTCGGCCATCTTGTTGGCGATGACGGCGGCGGTCGAGGCGCTGGGGCCGGTGACGGAGATGCTCATGACGCGGCTGGTGGTGGAGCTCTCAACGGAGACGTCGTAGCCCTCGAGGTCGACCATGCTCAGCTGGCTGGCGACCTCCTTCTGCAGCTGCTCGTCGTCTGCGAGCTTGGCCAGGTCGTTGGCCAGCAGCTGCGAGCCGGTGAGGTCGGTGTAGGAGGTGGAGGCGTCTGTGTTGGCGTCGAGCTTGGTGAGGGCGTAGATGCTCGTGGACGCGGTGTACTGGTTCTGCATGAAGCCCCAGCAGAACACAGCGGCGAGCAGCGCCAGCACAACTGGCAGCGCGATCACCAGCTTGAGGTGGCGGCGTATGAGCTGCAAAAGCTCCAACAGGGTCATGGTGCGTGGTCTCCCTTGGGAACGAATGACGTGAAAACACAAGAATGGCGGCGGCTAAGACGAGCCGCCGCCATTCTAACGGTCTGAGAAGCTAATGCTTAGGACAGGACCTTGATCTTGATGCCGGTGCCCTTGAAGACCTTCTGGAACTTGGCCAGCTGGCTCTTCTTGACCTTGATGGTGGTCACGGACTTCTTGACCTTCTTGTACTTGTTGATGGCTGCCAGGACGGACTTGGCGGTGACCTTGGTGGAGTTGACCTTGACGGTCTTCAGCTTGGTGCAGCCCTTGAAAGCGGTTGCAGAGATGGTGGTCACAGGCACGCCGTTAGCGGTGGCGCGGATGTTGGCGGTCTTGATGGTGGTGGACTTGGGGGTGGTGTAGGCGACCTTGTTGGTGCCGACGCCCACGTAGGTGGCACCGTTGGAGATGTGGACGATGTCGCCAGCGACGACGGTGTCCGGCATGGTGCTGGGGGTGTAGGAGCCAGCGGCCAGAGCCATACCCGCGCCCATGCTGCAAGCAAGAGCGGTGCTGCATGCGACTGCAGCGATCTTCTGCACAACCTTCATACGTTTGATCCTTTCCTCAGTCGATCGCAGAACCGACGA
>JBJEHN010000065.1:0-71813 GCA_051876105.1 Coriobacteriales bacterium
CTCTGGCTTGAATCAGCTGAAATTGGGGCTTGACGGATCATAGGAGCGTCGGTTTATCTACGGGCAGGGTGGACAAAAGCAGGCGCTGTTAGACGACGGGCCGCTGGCTTCGGCACCCGATCCTCTGTCATTTAGATTGAGTTTATGCGGCGTTCATAGAGTGGCGGCATGAGAAAAGGAAGCGTTCAACTCTATGAAGGGACATGTTGTGAGCGAGATCGAGAACGGCCGCACGACGGCGTGCAACGAATGTGGTGAAGGCGCCCCCTGTACAGGCGGCAGCACCAAGCGAACGGTAGTGGTGGAGATCCCGGCGCCGCAGGGGCTGCTGGGGCTGGCGCCCATCATCTCGGCGCTGCTGCTGGCGGCGGCCTGGGGCGTGGTGAGCATCGGCTACCTCTGCGTGCCGGGCTCGGTGGCTGGTGCTGTGTTAGCGATAGCCTGCGTGTTCATGAACCTGGGCGGCGGCATCGCCCAGCCAGCTCTCTGCCTGGGGATCGCAGTCGCTTGCGCAGGCCTCTGCCTGCCGCTGTGGCAGGCCTGCCAGGCGGGGCGCCGCGCCCTCGTCCACATCAGCTGCCGCCGCGAGGGGCCGGTGCCCACCCGCCCTCTGAGCGAGCGCATGCGCCGCATCCTCATCGTCTCGGCCATCGTCGCCTTTGTCGGGTGCTGCATCGCCGGTGCGGCAACGCTCGCCGGCGGAGCCGAGCAGCTCGTACTCCCCGACTTCCTGCAGGCGCTATTCTCGCAAGAGGTCCCGAAGCCCGTGCTCCCCGACCAAACCATTCCCCAACCCGATGTAACAGCTCCCGAGATCCCCATCGAGCCCACGCGCGCCGCTTAGAGGAGGAGTCATGTCCATCCCCAAGATCTTGGTTGCAGAAGACGACGCCCACACCCGCACGCTCATGTGCGCCGTGCTCAGACAGGCAGGCTTTGAGGCGGAGGCGGCCTGCGACGGCGAGGAAGCGCTCGACATGCTCGACGGCGGGCGCTACGACCTGCTGCTCACCGACATCATGATGCCGAGGCTCAGCGGCCTGGAGCTGGTGGAGCAGCTGCGCGACGCCGGCATCGAGATGCCCGTCCTCATGGTCACGGCCAAGGGCGAGCCCGTCGACCGCCGCAGGGGCTTCATCGTGGGCACGGACGACTACCTCGTCAAGCCCGTGGACGCCCAGGAGATGGTGCTGCGCGTACGCGCCCTGCTGCGGCGCTCGCAGATCGCCTTCGAGCACAGGCTGCGCATCGGCGAGGTCGAGCTCAACTACGACGCCCTCACCGTGAGCCGCCCCGGCCTCTCCGTGACGCTGCCTCCCAAGGAGTTCTACCTGCTTTTCAAGCTGCTCGCCTACCCGGACCAGCTCTTCACGCGCACCCAGCTCATGGAGGAGGTCTGGGAGTCGCACTATGTAGACGACACCTCCACCGTCAACGTCCACATCAACCGCCTGCGCAAGCGCTTTGCAGACTGGCCCGAGTTCGAGATCGTCACCGTGCGCGGCATAGGCTACAAGGCGGTGCGGCATGACAGCTAGCGGTGGCACTGGGCCTGAAGAGCCCAGCCGCGACCTGCGGCTCCACAGCTACAGCCTGCTCGCCGTGTTGGGAGCAGGCATCTTCGTCGCCATCGCGATCATCCTCTTCGCGTTCACGGTGCTCGGCATGCTCACGGTGCGCAGCGGCATCGCCCCGCTCGAGTTCTGGCTCAACCCCATCGTCGTCACCGCGATCGTGCTGCTCGGCAGCGCCGCCCTCAGCGTGGGCGTCTTCGCGCTGGTGCGCATCATCGCCGTCAAGCCGATGCACGCCATGCTCGCCGCGCTCGCCGAGCTCAAGAACGGCAACTTCGACGTGCGCGTGAAGAACTCCCAGCCGCTCACGCTGAAGGAGATCGAGCTGTTCGAGGAGAGCTTCAACGCCACGGCTGAGAGCCTAGGCAAGACCGAGCTACTGCGCGCGGGCTTCGTGGACGACTTCTCCCACGAGTTCAACACCCCGATCAACTCCATCGCGGGCTTTGCAGAGCTGCTGCAGGGCGAGAGAGTGAGCGAGGAGGACCGCCGCGAGTACCTGGGGGTCATCGCATCCGAGTCGCGGCGGCTCTCGAACATGGCTCGCAGCGTGCTGCGCCTGCGGCAGGCGGAGTCGATGTCGAACCTGAACAGCGAGGAGCTCGGAGAGATCGCCGTTGCCGAGGAGCTGCGCCGCGCCGTGGTGCTGGCGGCGGACAAGTGGGAGGCCAAGGACCTGGCCTTCGAGCTCGAGCTCCAGGAGTGCAGCTGCGTGGGCAGCGCCCCGCTGCTCGAGCACGTGTGGGTCAACCTCGTCGACAACGCCTGCAAGTTCTCTCCCGACGGCGGCGCCGTGAAACTGCGCCTTGCCGAGGAGGGCGAGAGCCTGCGCCTTACCGTTGAGAACGACGGGCCGGTCATCTCGCCCGAGGCCCAGGAGCGCTTGTTCGACCGCTTCTTCCAAGCGGACAGCTCCCATGCCAGCGCGGGCTGCGGCCTGGGGCTGGCCATGGTCAAGCGCGTCTGCAGCCTGCACGGCGCGCAGATCGGCGTAGAGAGCACCGCTCAGGGCCACACCACCTTCACCGTCCGCCTGCCCCGCACGCCGGGCTAGCGGCTGCACGCCGTGCTGCCAGGCGAAGCGCAGCAGCTCCATGGCGCGCACGGCGGCCTGGAAGGTGCCCGCGCCGCGGCGGCTGTCCGTGGCCTCTTCGAAGCCCTCCACGCGCGCCCACAGGCGCCGTGAACCACAGGAGCCGCCTTGGGGGCGGCTCCTGGGCGGGTTAGCTCTTCTTGCGGGCGGCGGGCCTCTTGGCGGGCGCCTTCTTGGCGGGGGCCTTCTTTGCTGCGGGCTTCTTGGCGGCACCGCGGCCCCTAGGCTTGGACTCCTTCTGCTCCTTTGCAGGGCAGTTCATGTCAACGCAGATCTTCCACGGGCCGCGGCCGTTGTCGACCTCGACCAGCGGGGCACCGCAGGCCTCGCAGACCTCGCCCGTTGCCTTGAGCGTGCCACGCTGCGGCAGCGGGTAGCTGTTCTCGCACTCCGGGTGGTTGGAGCAGCGGATGAAGCGCTTGAGCGTGCGCGGGTTCTTCTGCGCGATGAGGCGGCCCTCCCTGCCGGCGGCCTTGCACACCCGGCACTCGCCCACGTCGACGCTGGGCTCCTGGTTGCTCACGCACTCCGGGTCCAAGCAGTGGATGTAGCCCTTGGAGCGGAAGGGCGTGACCTTGATCTGCGCGCCGCCGCAGTGCGGGCAGGGCTCCTCGACCACGTCGTAGCGGCCCTGGGGCAGCGGGTAGGTGACGTCGCAGTCCGGCCAGGAGTTGCAGCCCACGAAGCTGCCGCGCGTCTTGGCGCTGGTCTTGACGCAGAGGTCGCCGCCGCACTTGGGGCAGGTGCCCACGCGGCTGTCTGCCACGACCGCCTCCGTGATCGCGTCCGCCATCTCCGCAGCACGCGGGATGAGGTCCTCCATGACCTCTCCCAGCAGGCGGCGCGAGTGGTTGACGACGTTGTCGCGCTGGTCCTTGCCCTCGGCGATGCTGGTCATCTCCTGCTCGAGCTGGGCCGTCATGTCCGGCGTGGTGATGGCGGGGGCAAAGCGCTCCAAAGCGTCGATCACCGCAAAGCCGAGCATGGTGGGCTCGATCGGGTCGTTGACGATGTACTTGCGGTCGAAGAGCTTCTCGATCATGTCCGCGCGGGTGGCCTTGGTGCCCAAGCCGCGCTTCTCCATCTCCTGCACCAGCTTGCCGGAGCTGTAGCGGGCGGGCGGCTCGGTCTGCTTGGCTTCGAGCAGCGGCTCAGAGAACCCGAGTTCCTGCCCCACCTGCAGCGCAGGCATCTGCTCGTCCTTCTTGAGGCCGTAGCCGTACACCGCGCGAAAGCCCGGCACCACCAAGACGTCGCCCTTGGCGGAGAACTCCTCGCCCTCCACCAGCAGGCGCACCGTGGTGCCCTCGACCTGCGCCGGGTCCATGAGCGTTGCCATGAAGCGGCGAGCGATGAGGTTGTAGAGCTTCCACTGCTCGGCGGTGAGCTTGCCCGGGTCTCCCAGACCGGTGGGGTAGATGGGCGGGTGGTCCGTGGAGAACTGCTTGCCCCTGGTGGGGTGGTAGCCGCCGCTCTTGGCCTTGGCCATGATGTCTGCCGCATAGGGCGCGTAGGCCGGGTTGCCGCTGAGCATCTTGAGCGTGGCCGTGTAGTCCAGGCCCTCCGGGTAGACCGTGTTGTCAACGCGCGGGTAGGTGATGAAGCCGCTCATGTAGAGGCTCTCTGCCACGCGCATGGTGCGGCTGGGGCGCATGCCGATGCCCGATGCCGCAGCCTGCAGGCTGGTGGTGTTGAAGGGCGCGGGCACGGGCACCTTGCGGCGCTTCTTCTCCACAGAGGCAACGGTGCCGCTGGTAGCGTGCTCCACGCGCGCGAACGCAGCGCGAGCCTCTGCCTCTACCTTGAAGCGGCCCTTGACATGCGTTCCCTGGAAGGGCTCGCCGCCACCTTGCGGGGTGAAGCTGCCGCTGAGGACCCAGTAGTCCTCTGGCACGAAGGCCTGGCGCTCCTTCTCCTTGGCGACCACCAGGGCGAGCGTGGGCGTCTGCACGCGGCCGGCGCTGCGCACGTTGCCGATGCCGCTGTACTTGACGGCGGTGAGGTAGCGCGTGAGCACAGCACCCCAGATGAGGTCGATGTGCTGGCGGCTCTCGCCGGCATAGGCGAGGTCGAAGTCGAGCTCCACGAGCTTTTCCGCAGAGAAGGCCTCCTGGATCTCCTTCTTGATGAAGGCGCTGTAGCGGGCGCGCGTGATGGGGGCGCTGGGGTTCTCCGCGCGCACGATGCTCATGGCGTCCAGGCCGATGAGCTCTCCCTCTCGGTCGAAGTCCGTGGCGATGACGATGGCGTCCGCCTTCTTGGCCAGGTTGCGCAGGCTGCGGATGATGCCCTTCTCCTTGGGCGTCTTGATGAGCGGCGCGTAGGTGAGGTAGGGCAGGGCGGGGAGCTTCCAGCCCTTGAGGTCGACGCCTTCCTCCGTGAAGGGCTTGCGCTTCTTCTCCCACGGCGGGGTGGCCAGCGTGGAGGGCACCTGGGGCGCCTCGAGGACCTCGCCCTCGGCCGTGAGGGCCACCCAACCGCGCTTCTTGCCCCAGACCAGCTCGTCTGGGAACTCGACTTCGAGGATGTGGCCGCGCAGGCCGATGGTCACGCAGTCGTGCCCGTCGCGCGCAAAGCGGTAAACCGGCGTGTCATAGACCTTGTCTGCCTTGACGGTGCCTTGGGCGAGCAGCTTGGCGATGTTGTTGGCCGCATCGTTCTTCTCTGTGATGATCAGCTCGAGCAATTGAGGTCACTTTCCTCTGTTCCCAAACCCCTGAGGGGCATTTTGCATCTATATACTAGGGCACGAGGCTCACACGAGGGAGCGGAGGGCGGAAGGACCCCTCCGTGCCGGATTTCCGCAAGATGATAGCAGCGGCATGCGACGCCGTTGCCGAGACTTTGTATCCAACCCGCTGCGCCGGCTGCGACCTGCCGGGCACCCTGCTGTGCGACGAATGCCTCCTCCACCTCCCGAGGATAGACCAATCCGGGGCCTGCCCGCGCTGTGGGGCGCCGTTCGGCGAGCAGCTGTGCACGGAATGCCACGCGCCCGGCTCCACCGACCACGCCGGCCGCCTGCTGCCGCCTGCCTTCGCGTTCGACGCGGCGCGCTGCGCCTGCAGCTACGAGGGCGGCGCCAAGCGCGTGGTGACCGCGTACAAGGACGCCGGCGAGCAGCGCCTGGCATCCATCATGGTGCGCGAGATGCTCGCCGCCGCGGGCGGCTGGGCGGCCCAGGCAACGCTCGCCGTGCCCATCCCGCCCACCCCCGGCCACCTGCGCACGCGCGGTTGGGACCACGTTGAGCCCTTGGCCGCCGGCGTGGCGCAGGGCCTGGGGCTGCCGGTCGCGCGCCCCCTGCGCAGCGCCAAGGCGGTGGACCAGCGTCTGCTAGGCCGCAGCGAGCGCGCAGCCAACCGCAGCGGCACGCTCGCGCTCGACCCCGGCGCCAGCGCGGGGGCCCTGCGCGGTGCGACGGCCCTATTGGTCGACGACGTCCTCACCACCGGCGCCACCTGCAGCGCGGCAGCCGCCCTGCTCAAGGAGGCCGGCGTTGGCCGAGTCCTCGTCCTCTGCTTTGCACGCGTGTGGTAAAGTATTGCGCTTGCAGGGAACCGAATATCAGACGAAGGATGCTAATGCTAGGTATTGGCTCTACTGAGCTTGTGCTCATCTTGTTCTTCGGATTCCTCATCTTCGGTCCGGAGAAGCTCCCCGAAATGGGGCGCACGGTGGGCCGCGCAATCAGACAATTCAGGACCGCGTCAGACGAGGCCAGCGCCAAGTTCAAGGAAGAGGTCTACGACCCCTTCCAGGAGGCGATCGACCCCTACAAGACCGAGCTCGAGAAGACCGTCGCCCCTATCCAGGAGGACATCAACGCCATCAATGACTCCTTCTCGGAGACCAAGCAGGCCTTCACGGACCCCCTGGGCACCAAGGCCCGCAAGAAGGAGGCGCAGGAGCGCAAGCAGGAGCTGCGCAACACCCTGAGCTTTGGCAGCAAGAAGGAGGACGCCCCTGCCGGCGCCGCCGCTGCCAAGCAGGAGGCGCAAGACGCTATCAAGGCTGCCAGCCTCACCGCGGCAGACGCCAAGACCGGCGCCGGCATCGATGTCGACGACCCCTTCGCCGCCGCCCCCGCGGCCGCGGCCCCGGCTGCCGCACCCGCCTCCAAGGAGGCAGACGAGCTCGCCGCCCTGTACGACTTCGACTCCAAGGACGGTGAGTAGGCATGCCCATCGGACCCGCACGCATGCCGCTGCTCGACCACCTGGGAGAGCTGCGGCGCCGCCTCGTCATCATCGTCGTCTGCGTGCTCGTCGCGCTGGTGGTGCTCTACCTCATCTCGCCCCAGCTCGTCGAGTTCCTCAAGCAGCCCATCGCCATGTACCTGCCCAACGACGGCATGCTCTACACCACCAGGGCCTTCGAGGGCTTCTCGGTCAAGGTCATGGTCTCGCTGTTCGCCGCCGTGGTGGTGTGCAGCCCCATCATCTTCTGGGAGATCCTGGCCTTCTTCCTGCCGGCCCTCAAACCCAACGAGCGCAAGTGGGTGCTGCCCACCTTCGGCGTGGCCGTGGTGCTCTTCGTGGTGGGCATGGTGTTCTGCTACAACTTCTGCCTGGGCGCTGCCTTCCAGTGGCTCACAGGCGAGAGCGACTCCATCGCAACTGTGCTGCCCGCGGCCAGCGACTACCTCAAGTTCCTGATGCTCTTCCTGATCGCCTTCGGCATCGCCTTCGAGCTGCCGCTGGTGATCTTCTACCTCATCCTCTTCGACATCGTCCCCTACCAGAAGCTCCGCAAGAACTGGCGCGTTGCCTACATCGCGCTGCTGGTGCTCTCCGCCGTGGTGACGCCGGACGCAAGCCCCATCACCATGTTCATCATGTTCGCCGCGCTGGTGGCCCTCTACGAGGTCTCGCTCTTCGCAGCCCGCGTCGCCTTGCAGCGCAAGATCAAGCGCGCGGCAGAGCGCGAGGCGGCAGAGGCAGCCGAGTAGGAGGCAGCGCATGCACGAGCTCAGCCTGATGCAGGGCATCCTGGACTCCATCGCCCCTGTGGCGCGTGATGCCGGGGCCACCCGCGTCACGCAGGTGCGCCTCACCGTGGGCGAGATGACCCAGGTGGTCGAGGAGGCCATGCGCTTTGCCTGGGAGGCCCTCACCGCCGACGAGCCCCTCTACGAGGGCGGCGAGCTGGTGCTCGACTTCGTGGCGCCCAAATCGCGCTGCCTGGACTGCGGGGCGGAGTTCACGCACGACCGCTTCCACCTCCTGTGCCCGGAGTGCGGCAGCCGCCTCACCATGGTCATAGAGGGCAAGGAGCTGCACATCGCCTCGATCGAGGTGGACGTCCCAGACGAGGAATAGGAGCACCCCATGGCACACATCGACCTGGACAAGAAGATCCTGGACAAGTCCGAGCGCTTTGCGCAGGAGAACCGCGAGCTGCTGGACGCGCACGGCGTCTTCATGATCGACCTGCTCGCAAGCCCGGGTGCCGGCAAGACCTCCACCATCAAGGCCACCATCAACGCCCTGCGCGAGAAGTACAGCATCGCCATCATCGAAGGCGACATCGCCAGCAACGTGGACGCAGTGCGCATCAAGGAGATGGGCATCCCCGCCGTGCAGATCAACACCGGCGGCAGCTGCCATCTCGAGGGCGACATGATCAACAAGGCCCTCAAGGTGCTCGACTTGGCCAACACCGACCTCATCATCATCGAGAACGTGGGCAACCTGGTCTGCCCCACGGACTTCTACCTGGGCGAAGACGTCAAGGTCATGATCCTCTCCGTGCCCGAAGGCGACGACAAGCCCCTCAAGTACCCCGGCATCTTCCAGGCGGCCAAGGCCATCATCCTCAACAAGGTCGACACGCTGCCCGTCTTCGACTTCGACATGCCGGCCTTCGAGGAGCGCATCCTCAACCTCAACCCCCAGGCCCCGCTCTTCAAGATCGCAGCCACCAAGGAAAACGGCGTCGAGGGCTGGACCACCTGGCTCACCGAGCAGATCGAAGCCGCCAAGGCGGGCAGGTAGGCCCAGAGCGGCTCAATGTCATTTCGACCAAGCGAACGTCAGTGAGCGCGTGGAGAAATCTCAGGTGGAGCCGCCGGGACCGTAACCCGAGACACGGCCTTGCAGCTCAACCTGAGATTTCTCCACTCCGGCGCTGATCGCGCCTACGGTCGAAATGACGCTCCGAGGGTCGGCGCTGCCGCGGCGGTCGAAATGACGGCCTGGAGCGGCTCAGCAGCTTCATTCTGGTTGTCAGCCCTCAACGAAAAGGACCCGCGCTTGGCGGGTCCTTTCGCGTTTGCTGCTTGCCTGGGCTTACTCCTGCGGGGGAACAGGGGCGGCATTGTCGCCTGCGGGAGCGGGCTGGGGCGCCTCCGCGTAGGGCGCGGCGGGCGGGATGCAGTCGCCCGGCGCCGCAGGGGCCTGGCGGAAGCTGCGCACCTTGTGGATGTAGACGCAGTTGATGATCAGCAGCGCCATGGTGATGAGGCGGCAGCCCAGCAGGGCGATGACCGCGCCGATGATCGACCACACGAAGGCGCCGGTGAGCTTGTCCGGGTTGGAGGCGTTGCGCAGGCTGAGCACGGAGGCCACCAGCGTGACCGCGCAGCCCAGGACGTCGACGATGACGAAGAACCAGATGAGGGCGATGATCAGCTTGCTGACCGTGTCGCCTACCTCGCCCACCGTGTAGTTGCCCACAGGATCGCCGGCGTGCGCGTAGAGCCCGTTGGCGTCGCTGAGCACCACAATCAGGTCGAGGTAGTCTTCCTCCGTAACCTGCTGCAGGGCGATGCCGAACTCGCGCATGTCCTCCACGCCAAGCCCAACGAAGCTGAGCGCGAGCTGGTGGGCGTCGATGTCGGCGCCGGACTTTTTGGCCATGCTCTTGGGCATCTTCTCGATCTGCGCGGCGTCACCACCCTGGATGACCTGGCCGAGCTCGTGGACCGCGGAGATGTCGTTGTTGACGACCAGCAGCGAGAAGTCGGTCAGCGAGGTGCCGGTGATCTCCTCCATGGCGTCTGAGATCTCTCCCATGTAGCCTTCGATGTCAAAGGGCTGGTCTGCGACGGGATCGACGAGCTCTTTCTCGACAGCCGTGGTGAAGGTGGCCGAGCAGGCGCCCAGGCCGAGGACGAAGACGATGCCCAAGATAGAGAGGACGATGGTGGCGATGCTCAGCCCGCGCACCACCTTTGAAGAGGACTCGTGCTCCATGAGATTCTCCTTTCAGATGAAGAGGCTGGTACCCCGCCCCGAGTATACCCCGCATAATCCACAGCCAGCTAACGGCCGTGTAAGACCGGTGTCCCCTTGTGTCCCCAGCAGAGAGGCCCAAAGAAGAGCGCGCCCCGGAGGGCGCGTCCTGGAAGGGTGTTGCAGCGCTGCGGTTTACTCAGCAGCAGCGGCAGGCTGGATGTCCTTGACGGACTTGCCGCAGACCTTCTTGATCACCAACAGGGTGCCGATGACCAGCACCACGCCGATGGGCAGGCAGATCACGGCGCTCTTGACAAAGCCCGCGATCACAAAGCACACAAAGCTCACGGCCGCCATGGTGAGGACGTAGGGCAGCTGGGTGTTCACATGCTCGATGTGGTTCATGTTGGCGCCCGCAGATGCCATGACCGTGGTGTCCGAGATGGGGCTGCAGTGATCGCCGGCAACGGCGCCCGCCAGGCAGGCGGAGATGCCGATGGTGAGCAGGGTGGGCTCGTTGGCGAAGATGGGCAGCACGATGGGGATCAGGATGCCGAAGGTGCCCCAGCTGGTGCCGGTGGCGAAGGCGAGACCCAGGGCCACCAGGAAGATGATGGCGGGAAGCATGGCGTAGAGGCCCGCAGCCGCGCCCTCCATCACGCCGGCCACGAAGACGTCGGCGCCCAGCAGGCTGGTCATGTTCTTGAGGCTCACGGCAAAGGTGAGGACCAAGATGGCGGGGACCATGGCGTTGAAGCCGGCCACGAAGGAGGAGGTGGCGCCCTTGAAGGTCACCACGCGGCGGGCCAGCAGGTAGATAAAGCTGAAGCACAGGGCGATGAGGGAGCCCCAGGGCAGCGCCGCGAGGGGGTCCGTGTCGGCAAAGGCGCCGATGACGTCGTGGTAGGCCTCACCGTCCTCGGCCCAGAAGCCGCCCACGTAGAGCATGCCGACGATGCAGCACACGATGAGCACGATGATGGGCAGCAGCATATCCCAGAGGCTGGCGCGCTTGTTCTCGACCGGGGTCTCGTCAGAGAGCGACCCCAGCTCGCCGTCGCGGTAGGCCTTGAGCTCGGCGGCGGCCATGGGGCCGTAGTCGAAGTTCAAGAACACCAGGCCGATGATGAAGACGATCATCAGCAGGGAGTAGAAGTTGAAGGGGATGGCGCTGATGAACAGCTCGATGCCGTTGACACCCAGGTCGGCCGCCACGCCGGAGACGGCAGCTGCCCAGGAGGACACCGGCGCGATCATGCAGATGGGGGCGGCGGTGGCGTCGATGAGGAAGGCCAGCTTGGCGCGCGAGACGTTCTTGCTATCTGTCAGCGGGCGCATGACGGAGCCCACGGTGAGGCAGTTGAAGTAGTCGTCCACGAAGATGAGCACGCCCAGGACGAAGGTGGCGATCTGGGTGCCCACGCGGCTCTTGATGTGCTTGGCCGCGAACTTGCCGAAGGCCGCCGCGCCGCCGGCCACGTTGACCAGGGCAACCAGGATGCCCAGCATCACCAGGAAGATGAAGATGCCGGCGTTGTCTGCCACAGCGGGGATCATGCCGTCGTTGATGATGGTGTTCAGCGTGGCAACGGGTGCGAAGCCGGCCACGAGCAGGCCGCCCACCACGATGCCAATGAACAGGGAAGTGTAGGTCTCCTTGGTGATGAGCGCCAAGACGATTGCCACTATGGGCGGCAGCAGCGCCCACGCGGTGTTGACGAACTCCATTGCTCTCCTCCTTACGCGGCGGGCGTTCACGGCGCCGCGCAGGCATGGAGCCAGGCGATGTCGTGGCAGCTCTCCGCTGGTTGCGACAGTGCGCAGGATCTTCTCCTGCGCCCCAGGCCACCCCAGCCCGTTGGGAAGCGGGGGTGCCTTCGGCGGCTGTCCCTTTCGCCCCGGGCCTCCCTAAGCCCGTGCCGGGGGTACTGATGAGAGCCGCACCTCTACCACACGTACAGATATGGAGATTGTAGGGTGATTTCAACGCAGGTCAATTGCGAATACGTGAACTCCCCTCCCCAACGGGGCGGAATGGGACAGTGGGGACGTAGCCTACTGTCCCATTTTTTGGGGTGTAGTTGCATAACATCGTATATTGAAAAGAATGGGACAGTAGGCTACGTCCCCACTGTCCCACGCTGCTACACGCGCAGCACGCCCTGCTCGGTGAAAATGCCGGCCAGCAGCTGGTGGGGCGTGACGTCGAAGGCGGGGTTGAACACCGGCACCTCAGCGGGTGCGACGGGCTGCCAGGCGCCGCCGGCTATGGGCGCGCAGCGCACCTCGTGCGGGTCGCGCTGCTCGATGACGATGTCTGCGCCGCTTGCCAGGCTGCAGTCGAAGGTGCTCTGGGGCGCCGCCGTGTAGAACGGCACGCCGTGGTGCTGGGCGAGCACCGCCAGCGGGTAGGTGCCGATCTTGTTGGCGAAGTCGCCGTTGGCGCAGATGCGGTCCGCACCCACCACCACCAGGTCCACCTGCCCCGCCTGCATAAGCGCGCCGGCCATGTTGTCGCACACCAGCGTGCAGGGCACGCCGGCCTGCATGAGCTCCCAGGCGGTGAGGCGCGCGCCCTGGCCCACGGGGCGGGTCTCGTCTACCCAGACCTTCTCGACCAGGCCCTCCTCCCAGGCATGGTAGATGACAGAGGTGGCCGTGCCGTAGAAGGCGGTGGCCAGGCTGCCGGCGTTGCAGTGGGTCTCGATGCGCAGGGGGCGGCCCAGGCGCTGCACCAGCTCGCGCAGCTCGGGCAGGGCGTTGAGCCCTATGGCGCGGCAGCTCTCGACGTCGTCTTCCAGGATCTGCTGCGCCAGAGCGAGCACCTCCGCGGCCAGCTGATCGCGGCCGGCGCCCAGCTCCACCAGGCCTTCCGCCAGGCTGCGGCAGCGCTCGACGGCCCAGCTCAGGTTGACGGCCGTGGGGCGCACGGCGGCGATCTGCGCGCAGCGTTCGTCGAGCTGGGCGCGGGTGAGCCCGGCCGGCGCCTCGTTCAGCAGCCACAGCGCCACGGCAAAGGCCCCGGCATCGCCTATCGCCGGGGCGCCGCGCACCGCCAGCTCCGCGATCGCCGTGCACACCTCGCCCGAGCAGCGGCACTCGAGGAAGCGCAGCTCGTGCGGCAGCAGGCGCTGGTCTACCAGGCGCAGTGCGCCATCCGCCCACTCGAGCGTGCGGGGAAGGGACTCCAACATCAGCTCACACCTCTCTCTGCGTGGCCCGCATCAGCGGTAGCCCATGGCCTCGATCTGCTCCTCGCTCATCCCAAAGTAATGCCCCACCTCGTGCACCACGGTGCGGCGCACCTCCTCGGCCACCACGGCCGGGTCATCCGAGATGCGCTCGTGCGGGCCCTTGAAGACGGTAATGCAGTCCGGGTAGTCGTCGATGGAGCCGTAGCCGCTGCCGCGCTCCAGCAGCGAGACCCCGTCGTAGTTGCCCAAGATGTCCTCGCAGCCCTCTCCGTAGACCGCCGGGTCGGGCTCATCCTCAACGGCGAACACCACGTTGTCGAGCTCTGCCAAGAAGCGCTCCGGGATGGAGTCGATGGCGTCTTCAACCAAGGCGTCGAACTCCTCGTCTGTGAACATCATGGCTAGCCCCTCCTCAGCACGTAGCACTTGTGGATCTTCTGGTTGCGCTGGAAGTCGTCCGGGATGGTGCGCGCGGTGATGTCGTTGATCACCACGCCCGCCTTCCTGAGGGTCTCGACATCGGGCTTGAAGTCGCGCAGGTTGCAGCTGAAGACGATTGCGCCCGTGCGGGTGAGCAGGCGGCTGCTGCCGATGAGCAGCTCGGCGTGGTCTGCCTGCACGTCCCAGGTGCGGCGCCCCATCTTCGAGCTGTTGGAGAAGGTGGGCGGGTCCACGAAGATGAGGTCCCAGCGGTTGCGGCTGTGGCGCTGCTCCTGCACCCAGGCCAGCACGTCGGCACGCTCGAGCTCCATGTGCTCGTTCTCCATCCCGTTCAGGCGGAAGTTGCGGCGCGTCCACTCCTGGTAGGTGTTCGACATGTCAACCGTGGTGGTGAACTTGGCGCCGCCCGCCGCCGCGTAGACGCTGGCGCTGCCCGTGTAGGCGAAGAGGTTGAGGAAGGCCTTGCCCGGGGCTAGCTGGCGCAGCAGCTGGCGGGTGTCGCGGTGGTCGAGGAAGAGGCCCGTGTCGAGGCGGTCGCCCAGGTCAACCTCGAAGAAGAGGCCGTTTTCCTGCGTGATGAGCTTGCGGCCCTCGTAGGCGGCCTCGCGCTCCTTGCGCGCGTACTGGCTGCCGCCCTTGGCGCGCAGGCGCTGCTTGGCAAAGACGTCGCCCGGGTCCACGCCCAGCACGGCCGGGATCACGGCCAGGGCATCGGTCATGCGGCGGGCGGCCTTGGCGGGGTCGATCTTCTTGGGAGCGGCGTACTCGGCTACGTGCACGAGCATCTTGCCCTCGTCTGGGCCGGCACCGTTGTAGACGTCGACGGCCAGGTTGTAGTCGGGCAGGTCGGCGTCGTAGAGGCGGTAGCAGGAGATGCCCTCCTTCTTGGCCCACTTGCGGCGCTGCTTGTAGACCTTGGCCAAGCGCGCGGCGAACTGCTCCACCGCGGCGTCGCCCACGTTCACGCTGCGGCCCGCGACCTCCAAGGTGCAGCCGGCAGGCAGCACGGCCTCGCCTTCTTCGCCGGCGGCCAGGCTGTAGATGCGCACGCTGGCCTCCGTGGCGCCGTTGCGGGCGTCGAGCTCCTGCCGCAGCGGCAGGCCGAGGGCGCTGTCTGCCAGGGCGTCGGCCGCCAGCAGGCAGAGGGTGTCTGCGCCCTCGATGCCGCGCAGGGCGGCGGCGAGCTGGGCGTAGAGCGCGGGCATCTGGGCGAGCGAGGCAAAGCGGCCGTCGCCGGCGAGGTTGGCGGCGAGCAGCGTGCCCTGCGGCTGCTCGGCGGCCTGTGGCGCCTGGGGCAGGAAGCTGACGAGCTCCGCCACGCCTGCACGCTTGGCGCAGGCGGCAGCGTAGGCCAGGGCCGCGGGGTCGGCATCCCAGGCGGTGATCTGCGAGCAGAAGCTCTCGCGGCCGGCCTCGGCGCGGGCGTCGGCCTCGTCGAGCACGCGGCCCCATGCTTCCTCGTCGTGGCCCAGCCAGCCCTCGAAGCCCCAGTTGCGGCGGTAGATCTGCGGGGCGATGTCTGCCGCGATCATGGCCGCCTCGATGGCCAGGGTACCCGGGCCGGCAAAGGGGTTGAGCAGCGAGGCCCCGCTGCGGGAGCGCTCGTCCCAGCCGCTCAGCAGCAGCATGCCGGCGGCGAGGTTCTCGCGCAGGGGCGCGCCTTGGGGCTTGCCCGCGCTGGCATAGCCGCGGCGGTCCAAGCTGGCGCCGGCCAGGTCCAGGCTCACCGTGGCCTTGTTGTCGTGTATGCCGACGTTGATGCGCACGCTGGGGTTGTCGGTGTCCACATCCGGGCGCTCGCCGCGCAGCTCGCGCAGGCGGTCGCACACGGCGTCCTTGGAGCGCAGCGCTGTGAAGCGCGTGTCGCGCAGGCGGCCGTTGGTGCCGCGCGCGTCGATGGCGATGGTGCCTTCAGCAGGCACGTGCTCTTCCCAAGGAATGGCCTTGACGCCCTCGTAGAGCGCGTCCGCATCGCGCGCGTCGATGCGCGCGAGCGTGAGCAGGACCCTGCTCGCCACGCGCGACCACAGCAGCGCGCGGTAGGCGTCCTCGGGCCCGCCCTGGAAGGCGACGCCGGCCTTCAGGGGGCGCACCCCGTGCACGCCCGCAGCACGCAGCTCGTCGCCGAGGACCTTCTCGAACCCCCTCGAGCACGTTGCGAAGAACTCCATAGTCATAAGCAACTGGCCTCCTTTTTGGCCTTGAGATGGATGGCGGAAATGGGACAGTGGGGACTGTCCCCACTGTCCCACCACTGTCCCATATGTTGCAAAGGGCGACGCTTTAAGAACATGGGGCGGTGGGAACCGCTCCCGCTGCCCCGCTTTTAATTGCGGGAGAAGAACTCGCCGGCGCTGGGGAAGTCGGGGCCGTCCTCGTCGTCGGGGCGGGTGTGGTGGTTGCGGAAGTCGTCGAGCGTTGGGTCGCCCGTGCCCATCTGGCCGGTGCCGGCCATCTGCGCCTGGATGGAGTTGAAGAGCTCGCGCAGGCGCGGGTCGTTGATCTGCTCGGAGCTGTACTCGCCGCCGTAGCCGAAGGCGGAGCCGCCCTGGTCGCGCATGTCATCTGCAAGCGACCAGTCCAGCCCGTAGTCGGCGCAGGTCTGCTCGTCTTCGTAGAGCAGGCTGATGGCCTGGATGTTGAGCTCGTCGCCGCCCACGACGCTCAGCAGGTCGTAGAGCTGGTAGGCGGTCTCTGTGCAGGGCAGGGTGACGTCCATGTCCTCGCTGGCCATGAGGGCCGTGTCGAGCATGTCGAGCATCTGCGTGACGGTGGTGCGGCCGCTGAAGTCGAACTCCAGGGTCTGGGGGACGAACTCGATGAGCGTGCGCGTGGCGGCGCTGGTGGAGGCCAGGGCGTCAAGCGCGCTGCGGGTGTTGAAGCCGCAGATTCGCGCCATGGCCATGGCCTCGATGGTCCCCATGAGGCTGCCGGCCAGGCCGATGACGGCCATCACGCCAGAGAGCGCGCCCTCGCCCGGAGAGCCCAGGGTGCGGATGGTGTGCGCCATGTAGGGCAGCAGCGGGCCGACGAGCTTGACGGCCTCAGGCTCGCCGCCCACGAAGCACACCGCCTTCTCCTTCTCGCCCACGTTGAGGAGCGGGGCGTCCAGGTAGGTGAGGCCGTTGACCGCCGCCATGGCCTGGATCTCCTGCGCGAGGCGCGGGGTGATGAGCGAGAGGTCGATGAGGAAGGTGCCCTCGTCTGCTATCTCCAGCAGGCCGTTGTCGCCCAGGTAGAGCTCCTCGACCTGGGAGGGGTGGGCGCAGCTGGTGAGGATCACCTGGGCGCCCTGGCAGGCCTCTATGCGGTTTTGCACCGTGGGGATCCCGGCGTCGTTGAGTACGACGCCCTCGCGGGGGTCGTGCGGGCCGGCTACCATCTCGAAGCCGGCGTCGACCAGGCGCACCACGGCCTCGAGGGCGGCGATGCTGCACGAGCCGCCGAAGAAGGCGATGCGGGTGTCGAGGCTGCTGAACATGCGGGGCTCCTCTATTTCTTGGAGATCTTGCTGGCGATGCGGTCGCCGATGGAGAGGCTCTTGCGGCGGTCCTCACCCCAGAACACCACGGCCACCATGCCGGGACCCACGTGGCTGCCGATGACGGGCCCGATGTTGCAGAACATGGGCGGCACGTCCTCCCTGGAGAGGCCCAGGTGCTCGGCAACCCACTTGGCCTCCTTCTCCGCATCTGCGCTGGCGACGATGACCGTCCCGGAGTTGCCCTCCTTGATGCGGCCCTGCTCAAAGCACTTGACCAGCGCCTTGAGGCTCTTCTTGCGGCCGCGGGAGACCCCGGCCAGGGCAAGCGAGCCGTCTGCGTTGAAGTTGAGCATGGGCTTGACGTCGAGGGCGTCTCCCACGCGCGCTGCTGCGTCCGGGATGCGGCCGCCGCGGCGCAGGGCCTCCAGGCCCTCGCAGGTGAAGAGGCAGTTGACGTACCAGCGGGCCTCCTGCGCCCACTCGGCCAGCTGCGCGGCGCCCATGCCGGACTTGTAGTGGCGGATGGCCTCGTAGACCAGCAAGCCCTCGGCCACAGAGGCGAGCAGGCTGTCCACAACATAGCACTCCCACTGGGGGTACTTCTCCATGAGCTCGGTGGTCACGCGGTCCACGGTCTCGAAGGTGCCGGAGAGGCCGGCGGTGAAGGCCAGGTAGACCGTGGGCGTGCCCTCCTTGGCCCAGGCCTCGAAGCGCTCCATGATCACCGGCAGGGGGATCTGGGCGGTGCCAGAGACCTCGCCGCCGCGGAGGCGGTCGTAGAACTCCTTGGGCTGTATGGAGACGCCCAGGTCGTCGAAGTGCTCCCCGTCGTTCATGATGAAGGGGAACTCCAAGAACTCGATACCGGCCTCGTCGAGGACCTCGCGGGGCAGGTCGCAGCACGAGTCGAGGATGAGCCTGCAGTTTGAGTTGCGGTTGATTGCCATTCCGTCTTCCTTCCGCAGAGCGGGGACATGTTTAGATAACCCACCGATTATAAACGGCAGGTGCTTTCTGCCTGTCAAGCGTTGTCCAACTGCAGGTTTTCTGCACAAAGCGCGCCGGGGCGGCAGGCTAGTACATGTCCTCGCCGCGCAGCTCGCGGATCATGGCGTCACGCCTGGCGTGCAGGCCCTTCTCCAGGCCCGCCGGGTAGCGGTGCGGGTTGAGGAAGCGCTTGGTGGAGGCGTCCAGGCAGGCCAGCTGGGCCTTGCAGCGCGCCTTGGCGGCGTGAACGTCGCTGATCTGCTGGCCCTCGACCACCTTGCCAGCGCGCACCAGCGGCTCAAGCAGGGTCTGGCGCTGCAGCTCGGCGCCGTAGCGCTTGCGATGCGTGCCGTCCATGGGGTCCACGCCCACGCAGGCATCCGGGCAGCCTTGCTCCACGTCGAAGACCACGTCGCCGCAGAACATGCCGCTCTCGTCCGTGAAGCGCATGGTGTCGAGCACACCGGGCGTGGTGATCTTGACCGTTGCCTCGGAGATCTTGATCTTGGGGATCCACTCGCTGTGGCCGGCCGGTTTGACGGCGCTGAGCTTGTAGACGCCGCCCAAGGCGGGCTGGGGGTTGCCGGTGATGAGGTGGGTGCCGATGCCGATCGCGTCGAAGCAGGCCCCCTGGTCGACCAGACTTTCCACTAGGTACTCGTCGAGGTCGTTGGAAAGCACGATGGACGTGTCCTCCAAGCCGGCCTCGTCGAGCATGCGGCGGGCCTTCTTGGAGAGCCAGGCGAGGTCGCCGGAGTCGATGCGGATGCCGTTGAGGTGCTCGCCGCGCTCGCGCATCTCCAGCCCCACGGTGATGGCGTTGCGCACGCCCTGCTCGACGTCGTAGGTGTCGACCAGCAGGGTGGAGTTGCCGGACATGGAGGCCACCCACGCGCGGAAGGCGCTCAGCTCGTCCGGGAAGCTCATCACCCAGCTGTGGGCATGGGTACCGCTCACGGGGATGCCGTATTTCTTGCCGGCGAGCACGTTGGCCACGCTGCCGCAGCCGCCCACGAAGGCGGCGCGGTCGCCGCTCATGCCGCCGTCGGGGCCCTGGGCGCGGCGCAGGCCGAACTCTGCCACCCCCCTGCCGCCGGCGGCGTGAGCCACGCGCGCGGCCTTGGTGGCGATGAGGGTCTGGAAGTTCACGCCGTTGAGGATGCAGGTCTCCAGCAGCTGGCACTGCAGCAGCGGGCCGGTGACGCGCACCAGCGGCTCGCGCGGGAAGACCACCGTTCCGTCCGGCACGGCGTCGATATCCACCTGCAGCTCCATGCCGGCGAGCCACTCCAAGAAGCCGGCATCGAAGAGTGGGGCGCCGCTGGGGGCCTTGAGGCCGGCGAGGTAGTCGATGTCGTCTGCGCTGAAGCCGAAGCCCTCCACGAGCTCTGCCACCTGGTCCATGCCGCAGCTGACCGCGTAGCCGCCCTTGAAGGGGCTCTCGCGGAAGAACATGTAGAAGCAGGCCTCGATGCCGGGCTTGAGCTGCTGCCAGTAGCCCTGGGCCATTGTGAGCTGGTAGAGGTCGGTGAGAAGCGTGAGGTTGCGGGCCATGGCGGCGCCTTCTTCCTGTTGATAGTCCGAAAATGGGACAGTGGGGACAGTCCCCACTGTCCCATTTTGCCTATGTTACTCGGAGGCGGCGCTGCCGCTGCCGCCCTTGCCGCGGCTACCGCGGCGGCGCCTGCGGCGGGGCTTCTTCTCGCCGCCCTCGGCGCTGTTGGCGCTGCCCTGGCCGTGAAGCGTGGAGCTGTTCTGACCGGGGCGCGGCTTGGAGGGCTGCTCGGCCGCCTGCTTGGAGCCGCCCTGCGCCTGCTGGCCGGCGCCGTTGCCGGAGCCGCGGCTGCCGCGGCGGCGCCTGCGGCGGCTGGGGGCCTGCTTGGCCTCCTGCTCGTCTGCGGCTGCGCGCTTCTCGGCTGCCTCGGGCGCCTGCTTAGGGTTGGCCGCCTTCTGGCTGTTGCGGCGCTGGCGCGGCTTGCGCTCGGAGGGGGCCGCCTGCGCCGCGGCACCCTCTGCGGGCTCGCCCACGGTCACGCTGCGGCGGCGGCGCCTCTGGTCGCGCGCGGGGGGCTCGGGCTGGTGCGCCTCGCCGCGGTCTGCCCCGCGGCGGCGCTTGCGGCGGTCGTCGCCTGCAGAGCTGGAGCCCACGTGCTCGGAGCCCATGGCGATGCGCCCCTTGCGGCGCCCGCCCTCGCTGCGGTCGAGCTGCCCACGCTCCGCGACCTTGTCTGCCAGGGTGTCGTCGCTGGAGAAGAGCTTGTCGCCCATCATGGCCAGGTTGGCGTCCTTGTGCAGGTCCTCGATGATCTTGTCGAAGGCCTCCTGCCCGATGTGGCAGGGGCGCAGGCGCTCGCCCTCTCGGGGCTCCTTGCCGCCGGTGTCCATGCTGCTCAGGGGCACCACCAGGCTGCTACCGTCCTCCATGCGCAGGCGCAGCTGCTCGCGCGGGGTGTCGAACTCGACCACCTTTGCCATTCCCATGGGGGTGTCGATGAGGGCGTTCTTCTTGGGGGCGCGGCCCTTGAAGTCCTTGTAGGCCTCGAACTCGTAGCGCAGGCAGCACATGAGGCGCCCGCACAGGCCGCTGATCTTGCTGGGGTTGAGCGGCAGATCCTGCTCCTTGGCCATGCGGATGGAGACCGGCTGGAACTCGCCGCCCAGGCGCGCGCAGCACAGCTCCTCGCCGCAGTGTCCCAGGCCACCGAGCATGCGGGCCTCGTCGCGCACGCCGATCTGCCTCATGTCGACGCGCACCTTGAACTGGGCCGCCAGGTCGCGCACCAGGTTGCGGAAGTCGACGCGGTCGTCCGCGGCGAAGTAGAAGGTGGCGTAGTCGCCGGTGAACATGAACTCGACGCGCACGGGCTTCATGTCCAGGCCGTGCTTCTCGATCAGCTCGCGGAAGACGGGCATGGCCTCCTCGCCGCGGCGGTTCATCGCGTCTGCCTGGTCCAGGTCCTCCTGGGTGGCGATGCGCAGCACGGGCTTGAGCGGCTGCTGCAGCTCCCTGTCCTCGACCTCGCGCAGATCCTCAACCACCAGGCCGATCTCGCGGCCGCGAGCGGTCTCGACCAGCACGTGGTCGCCTTCCTCCACGGGCAGGCCCGCGGGGTTGAACCAGTAGTCCTTGCTCACATAGCGGAGCCTGATGACGGCTACCTTGGGCATAGCGCCTCCCTGATCTCGAAGAGCATGGCCTCCAGGGCCAGCTGGGGTGTTACGTTTCTGGCGATGCGGGTGCGGGCCGCGCCGAGGGCCGCTGCCGCCGCGACGATGCCGGCGTACCCGGCCTGCTGCGCTGCCTGCTGCTTTGCCGGGTCGAGGAAGCCCTCGCTCTGTGCGCCGAGGGCGAGCGAGCCCTGTGCGGCGGCACCGGCGCTGCAGGCGAGCTGCGGCGCGCCGCCCGCGATGAGGAGGCAGTCGCGCAGCCAGGCCTCCCCTGCGTCGAGCAGCTGGGTGTAGCCCGCGCGCTGCTCCATGGTCACTTGGCGCTTGTGAGCCTGCTCGAGCTCCTTGCGCGCGCCGGCGGCCAGGTAGTCCGCCGCCTCGCGCTCTGCCTGGGCCTGGGAGCCCTTGAGCTCCTCGACCCCCACGTTGGCCGCCTGCACCAGCTCCTTGGCCAGGGCGAGCATCCTGCGGTTGCCCTCGTGTGCCGCGCATGCGCGCAGGGCCTGCTCCATGACGGGAGCCCCCTGCTGCTGCACCGCACCCTGCGGCAGCTCGCAGGCGTTGGCCGGGGCGGCGAGGGTGAGGACCTGGCAGCGGCTGCGGATGGTGGGCAGCACAGCGCCCTCCGCGGCGGCGAGCATGATGATGCAGACGCTTTCCGGCGGCTCCTCCAAGGTCTTGAGGAAGGCGTTGGCAGGGGCGCCGCGCATGCTGTCTGCCTGCTTGACGATGTAGGCCTTGCACGCAGCGCGCACGGGAGCCAGGGCGCTGTCGCGCACGACCTCGCGCACCTGCTCCACCAGGTAGCCTGCAGAGGACGCGGGCTCGAGGACGTGCAGGTCGGGGTGGGCCCCCCTCAAAGCCGCGTCGAACTGCTCGGGGTCACCCGCGGCCAGCAGGGCGGCGGCCAGCCGGGCGGCGACAACGTCGCTGCCGCAGCCAGCGGGCCCTGCAAGCAGGTACGCATGGGTGACGCCGCCCTGCTCCAACGCACCGCGCAGGTAGCGCACGGTCTGCGAGCCGGGCAGCCCCTCGAAGGGGTCGAACATATGTGAAGCCTCTCAGGAGCAGGCGAACAGGTACTCGCGGGAAGGGCCGCGCCGCTTGGGCGCCGCCTTACCCATAACCCGCTAATGCTACCACGAGCAGACAGCACCACAGCTTGGTGCGCGGGCCTGCAAGCGCGGGGCGGCTGCCCTCAGAGCATGGGGAGCACGCGGGCGAGCACCGCCTGGTGCACTTCCTCCACTGTGCCGGCGGCACCCACGGCCAGCACGCGCTGGGGTTCCTCCATGGCGATGCGCGAGAAGCCCTGCCCCACGCGCTCGTGGAAGGCCAGGCCCGCTGCCTCGATGCGATCCCCGCTGCCGTCCCCGCCGGTGGCGCCCATGGCGCGGCGCAGACCCTCCTGCGGATCGATGAAGAGCATCACGGTGGCGTCTGGCTCAAGGCCGCCCGTTGCGGCGGCGTTCAGGCGGGTGATGAGCTCGACGTCCAGCCCGCGGCCATAGCCCTGGTAGGCGAGCGTCGAGTCCGTGAAGCGGTCGCAGAGCACCACCTTGCCTGCCTCCAGCGCGGGGCGTATGAGCTCGCTCACGATCTGCGCGCGGGCGGCCTCGTAGAGCATGAGCTCGGCCATGGGGCTCAGGCCGTCGCTTTCCTTGGCGAGCAGCATCTCGCGTATGCGCTCGCCCGCAGCGGTGCCGCCGGGCTCGCGCAGGGCGAGCACGCTGAATCCGCGCTCCTCGAGCGCTGCGGCCAGCAGCCTGAGCTGCGTGCTCTTGCCGCAGCCCTCTCCGCCCTCGAAGGTGATGAAGCGCCCGCGGCCGCGCGCGGGGGCGGCAGCCTCCCAGCTCATGCGCGGCCCGCTTCCTGCACCTGGGCGTAGACGTCGTTGCCCAGGGTGTCCACGGCCACAAAGCAGGGGAAGTCCACCACGTCCAGGCGGCGCAGGGCCTCTGTTCCCAGGTCCTCCCAGGCCACCGTCTCTGCCGCCACAACGCTCTTGGCAAGCAGCGCCGCGCAGCCGCCGATGCTGCAGAGGTAGACGCTGCCCGTCTCGACGCAGGCGTCGATCACCTCCTGGCTGCGGCTGCCCTTGCCGATGCTGGCCACCACGCCCGCGCGATAGAGCGCCGGCGCGGCGAAGTCCATGCGGCCGGCGGTGGTGGGGCCCACGGCGCCCAGGGGGCGCCCGGCGCTGGGCGGCGTGGGGCCGGCGTAGAAGATGGTCTGGCCTTCCAAGCCGTAGGGGAGCCGGCCCGTTGACTCCAGGGCTTCCATGAGGCGCATGTGGCCGGCGTCGCGGCTGGTGTAGAGCGGGCCGGTGAGCATGAGGGGCTCCCCCGCCCGCAGGCCGGCGACGTCCTCCCTGCTCAGCGGCAGGCTCAGCTTCTTGGGCTCTACCATGGCAGCTCCCCCGTCTCCTCGTAGCGCGCCAGGTCGACGCTGATGCTCCTCATGGCGCTGCAGCCCATGTTCACCGCCACGGGGAGCGCGGCGATGTGGCAGGGCGCGGTCTCGATGTTGCAGGCGAGCGCCGTGCACGCGCCGCCCAGCGCGCCGGGCCCGATGCCCGTCGCGTTCACGGCGGCGAGCAGCTCGGCCTCCAGAGCGGCGACGCGCTCGTCTGGGTTGGGGGTGCCCACCGGGCGCAGCAGGGCATGCTTGGCCAGCCCGCCCACCTTGTCGAAGGTAGCGCCCACACCCACGCCCACGATGAGCGGCGGGCAGGCGCTCGAGGCCTTCTTGCGCACGCGGGCCAAGACCAGCTCGCGCACGCCGTCCCAGCCGGCGCCGGGGGGCAGCATCTCCACCTGAGAGGCGTTGTCGCTGCCGCCGCCCTTGAGCATGATGTGCAGCTTGGCGCCGCGGCCAGGCACGAACTTGAGCTCGGTGAAGGCGGGCGTGTTGTCACCGGGGTTGGTGCGCTCCACCAGAGCGTCGCGCAGGGTGCTCATGCGCAGCTTGCCGGCGCGGTAGGCGCGGCCCACGGCGGCGTCCACGTGCGCGAAGGGTTCGCTTGCCAGCGAGCAGTCGTCCGCCCCCAGCTCCAGGCACACCCACACGGTGCCGGTGTCCTGGCACAGGGGCACGCGGTCCTGCGCGGCGATGCGGCTGTTCTGCAGCAGCTGGTCCAAGACCAGCTTGCCGCGGGGGTCGCCCTCTGCCGCGGCGGCGCGCTCCATTGCGGCCAGAACGTCTGGCCTCAAGTCGAAGGCGATGTGCGGTATGACCCGCTCCACCACCTCCGCCACCAGGTCTGCTGTCACTTGCATGCGTGGTGCCTCCTCTAGACGCGCGGGGCCTTATCGGCGTTGATGCGGCTCACAGCCTCGAAGGCCAGCTCCACGCCGGTGGCGATGTACTTGTTGCAGGTCTGCTTGCGGGTCTCCATGTTGGGGTCGAGCAGCTGCTCGCAGACGGTGGAGCCATGCTCGAGGTGGAAGTCGTCCACCAGCTCCTCCACATGGGCGTAGGTGCTCTTCTTGGAGGTGTAGGGGCTGCTGCCGCTGCTGTTGGCCAGCCCCACCAGCGCGACCACCGCGCTCAGGGCGCCACAGGTCTGGGTGTTGCCGCCCATGCCCGCGCCAAAGCCCTCCATGACCTTGAAGAGGGACTCCCTGTCCACCTCCACCAGGTCCTCCACCGCCAGGGCGACGCATTGTGCACAGTTGAAGGTCTGGTCGTGCATCCGGAGGGCGCTCGCCACCCTCTCTTCAAGGCTGAGGTTCTCCATCAGGGCTCCTTTGCCACGGGCGCAGCCGCGCCGATTCTCCCAACACCCCCAGTCTACGCCATCGCTGTGACAGCGGCAGCAGGGACAGCGGGCAGCCGGGGAACTGGGGGCAATGCATCGCTTCCTGCAACGAATGGGACAGTGGGGACTGTCCCCACTGTCCCACTGTCCCATTCCCAGGCCTGGTGTCGTCAAAATAAATGGGAATCGGTCTTAGTAAGAGTGGTATCCTCTGCACGTTAGGAGGTAGCGAAGATGGAGCGACGCAACACCCGCCAGCGCCAGCTCGTGCTCGAGGCCGTGCGCTCGCGCTGCGACCACCCCACCGCAGAGCAGGTCTACCAAGACGTGGCTGCCAGGGACCCAAAGGTCAGCAGGGGCACGGTGTACCGCAACCTCGCCGTCCTCGCCCAAGCGGGCGAGATATGCGAGGTCGAGACACCCTCTGCAAGCCGCTACGACCTGCGCCAGGACCGCCACCACCACCTGGTGTGCAGCTCCTGCGGCGCCGTGGTGGACGCACCCGTGCACTACCAAGAGCAGCTCGACGCCCTGGCCGCTGCGGGGTCGGGTTACGACGTGAGCGGGCACCACATCATCTTCCAAGGCCTCTGCCCTGCCTGCAGCAAGGCAGCGGGGCAAGGATAAGGTAGCAAGAGAAGGGAATCCCATGGCCAACCAGTACGCAGGAACCCAGACCGAGAAGAACCTCCAGACCGCCTTCGCCGGCGAGTCCGAGGCACGCAACAAGTACACCTACTTCGCCAGCGTTGCCAAGAAGGAGGGCTTCGAGCAGATCTCCAGCCTCTTCCTGAAGACCGCTGACAACGAGAAAGAGCACGCCAAGATGTGGTTCAAGGAGCTCGAGGGCATCTCGGACACCGCCCACAACCTGGTCGCCGCTGCAGAGGGCGAGAACTACGAGTGGACCGACATGTACGCCGGCTTCGCCAAGACCGCCGAGGAGGAGGGCTTCATCGAGCTCGCCGCAAAGTTCCGCATGGTCGCAGACATCGAGAAGCAGCACGAGGAGCGCTACCGCGCACTGCTGCACAACGTCGAGGCCAAGGAGGTCTTCGCCAAGAGCTCTGTCAAGGTGTGGGAGTGCCGCAACTGCGGTCACATCGTCGTCGGCATGGAGGCCCCCGAGATCTGCCCCGTCTGCGCGCATCCGCAGAGCTACTTCGAGATCCACGCCGAGAACTACTAGGCGCCCGCGCCTGAGAAGCGCCGCATGCACAAGGGGGAGGAGCCGCGTGGCCCCTCCCCCTTTTCGTGTTCCCAAAGAGCTGGGTGCTAGAAGTTCCAGGAGTTCATGTACTCGCGCTGCTCGGCGGTGAGCTCGTCGATGGTGACGCCCAGGGTCTGCAGCTTGACGCGGGCAACGCCGTCGTCGATCTGCGCGGGAACGTCGTAGACCTTGTTCTCCAGCTCGGCCGCATGCTGGTAGAGGTACTCGGCGGCCAGAGCCTGGTTGGCAAAGCTCATGTCCATGACAGACGCGGGGTGCCCCTCGGCGCAGGCTAGGTTGACCAGGCGGCCCTGGGCAAGGACCACGATCTTGCGGCCGTCCTCGAGGGTGTATTCCTCGACCAGCGGCTTGAGCTCGACCTTGGAGACCGCGTGCTCCTCCAGCCAGACGAGGTTGATCTCGCTGTCGAAGTGGCCGGAGTTGCAGAGGATGGCGCCGTCCTTCATGTTCTCGAAGGCGGGGGCGTCGACCACCTTGCAGTTGCCGGTGACGGTCACCCAGACGTCGGCGAGCTTGGCGGCCTCGGCGGCTGGCATGACCTTGTAGCCCTCCATGTAGGCCTCGAGCGCCTTGAGCGGGTCGACCTCGCAGACCACGACGTCCATGCCCATGCCCTTGGCGCGCAGTGCCAGGCCGCTGCCGCAGTGGCCGTAGCCGCTGACGACGATGGTGCGGCCGCACATGAGGCGGTTAGTGGCGCGGATGATGCCGTCGAGCGTGGACTGGCCGGTGCCGTAGTGGTTGTCGAAGAAGTGCTTGGTGTTGGCGTCGTTGATGTCGAAGACGGGGTAGCCCAGCGAGCCGTCTGCCTCCATGGCCTTGAGGCGCACCACGCCGGTGGTGGTCTCCTCGGTGCCGCCGATCACGCCGGCGAGCTTGTCCTTGAAGCGGGTATGCAGGGCGGTGTCGAGGTCGGCGCCGTCGTCCATGACGATCTGGGGGTTGGTGGCGACGACCGCGTCGATGTGGCGGTTGTAGGTCTCGGCGTCCTCGCCGGTGATGGCGTAGACGTCGACGCCGTAGTACTTGACCAGGGCAGCGGCGGTGTCGTCCTGGGTGGAGAGCGGGTTGGAGGCGCAGAGCGTGACCTGGGCGCCGGACGCCACCAGGGCGCGCATGAGGTTGGCGGTCTCCGTGGTCACGTGCATGCAGGCGCCGATGCGCACGCCCTCGAGCGGCTTCTCCTGCGCAAAGCGCTCCTGGATGCTGGCGAGCACGGGCATGTCGCGCGCCGCCCACTCGATGCGGGCCTTGCCTGCCTCGGCAAGGGAGATGTCTTTGATGTCGGCCATAAGGGTCCCTCCCTCTAGGTGCTGTTGGGGATCGGCGCGCAAACGCGCGTTTGGGCAAAAGGATACCGCATTGCCTGCCCAGACGAGCGCGGAGCCGCAAATGTGAAATGCGAGAACAGCACCCCCGGACCGTCATTTCGACCGGAGGCACGAAGTGCCGGAGTGGAGAAATCTCGGGTTGAGCTGCAAGACCGCTTGTCTCGAGTCACGGTGCTCTGGCTCCCCCCGAGATCTCTCCACGCGCTCGCTTACGCTCGCTTGGTCGAGATGACGTGCTGAGAGGCGCCCGCAGCCGCTTGGCGATGACGTAAAGGTGCTCGGCTACTGCTCGGTGCGGTGCTTGCAGGCGCGGCAGGTCTCCATCCAGGCGCTCCAGCGGTCCATGGTCTCCTGGGAGATGCAGTGCTCGATCTTGCAGGCCTCGGCGTTGGCGGTCTCGGGGTCGATCTCCAAGATGTCCTCGAGGAAGCTCCTCAGCGCGCGGTGGCGGTTGAGGATGTTGCGGCCGTACTCCTCGCCCTTGGGCGTAATGCTGATGAGGCCGTAGCGCTCCTGCTCGATGTAGCCGCCCTCGCGCAGGTTCTTGGTGGCGCGCGTCACGCTGGCCTTGGAGAAGCCCAGGCTCTCCGCCACGTCGACGCTGCGGCAGCTGCCGTCGCCCTTCTTGCACAGCTCATAGATGGCCTCGATGTAGTCCTCGTAGGCGGGGGTGAGCTGGCCTTCTTCTAGTTGTGTCTGCGGCATTGCGGGTCTCCCAGGTCGAGCGGTGCGTCCCACCATTGTAGCGCTGCCGGCAGCCGCGGCCAGAAACAGCCGTCAAAGGGTGTCTGCTGTCAAAAACACGCGTTCAAAGGGTGTCGATAAAAATAGACACACCCTTTGAGTGGGATTTATTGACAGCAAACACCCTTCGAGCGCGTTTTCAGACAGCGGCGCCCCCGCGGGTGCGAGGGCGCCGGCTTGCTCGCTGTGGTGCGGGTGCTTAGCGCAGGCCCAGGCTGTCGACCTGATCGGCGATGCTTGCGGCGGATGCCTGCAGCTCGGCCAGCTCGGCCTCGTTGACGTCGAACTCCACGATCTTCTCGACGCCGTTGCGGCCCAGCTCGACGGGCACGCACATGTAGGTGTCCTCGATGCCGTACTCGCCCTCGAGGTAGGCGCAGACGCTCATGACCTCGTGGGTGTCGTTGAGGATGGCCTCGACCATCTTGGCGATGGAGGAGCCGGGGGCGTAGAAGGCGGAGCCGGTCTTGAGCAGCTCGACGACCTCGGCGCCGCCGTTGACGGTGCGGGCGGTGGTGGCCTCGATCTGCTCGGGGGTCAGCAGCTCGGTGAGGGGCTGGCCCTTGACGGTGGAGAAGCGCGGCAGGGTCACCATGGACTGGCCATGGGCGCCCACGGCGTAGGCGACGATGTCGTCGACGCTCTCGCCGGTTGCCTCGGCGATGGCGAAGGCGTAGCGCGCGGAGTCGAGCACGCCGCCCATGCCCATCAGGCGGTTCTTGGGCACGCCGGCGTTCTTGAAGGCCAGGTAGGTCATGACGTCGAGCGGGTTGGTGACGCAGATGAAGACGGCGTCGGGGCTGGCCTCCTTGGCCTTGCCGATGACGTCGAGCATGATCTTGGAGTTGATGCCGATGAGGTCCTCGCGGGTCATGCCCGGCTTGCGCGCCACGCCGGCGGTGATGACCACGACGTCGGAGCCGGCGGTGTCGGCGTAGTCGTTGGTGCCGGTGATGGTGGTGCCGTACTTCTCGTTGGAGCGCATGTGCATCATGTCGAGAGCCTTGCCCTGGGGCATGCCCTCGACGACGTCGCAGAGCACGACGTCGGCGATGTTCTTCATCGCCAGGATCATGCCGGCGGTGGCGCCGACGTTGCCAGCGCCGACGATGGTGACCTTGGGGTAAGCCATGGTGAGTTCTCCCTCTGGAGCTTGATGTTCAGATACAGCGCACCATTTTACGCCGCTTTTGTTGCCGTTGCGTGTACTGCCCCCCAGACGGGCGCGCAGCGAGTGGGACAGTGGGGACTGTCCCCACTGTCCCACTTTCAGCCCCCGCAGCCCCCACCGCAGTCCCGGGCGCCTTGTGAAAATGGGACAGTAGGCTACGTCCCCACTGTCCCGTCCCCACTGTCCCATTTTTGCAAGCTAGGGGCGGTAGCCCTCGTCTTCGCGCCAGCGCTCGCGGCAGTCGGCGGCGGCGGTTGCCAGCTCGTCGCAGCGCTCGTTTTCCGCATGGCCGGCGTGGCCCTTGACCCAGTTCCAGCTCACGCGCTCGTGCCGCTCCACCGCGGCGATGAGGCGCTTCCACAGGTCTGGGTTGGCGACGGGCTTCTTCTGGCTGTTGACCCATCCGCGCTTGACCCAGCCCGCTATCCAGTCCTTGTTGAAGGCGTTGACCACGTACTGGCTGTCGGTCCACATCTCCACCACGCAGGGGCGCTTGAGCGCCTCGAGGCCGGCGATCGCGCCCATAAGCTCCATGCGGTTGTTGGTGGTGAGCCGGTAGCCGGCGGAGAGCTCCTTGACATGCAGCTTGCCGTTGGCGTCGACGAAGTGCATCACAGTGCCAAAGCCGCCTGGCCCGGGGTTGCCGCGGCTGCTGCCGTCGCTGTAGACGGTGACCCTCATGCTCATGAGCAGAAGCCTCCCTTGAACCAGTAGACCCACCAGGCGGGGATCTCGCGCCAGATGCTCGCCAGCGTACCGTTGCCGGCGATGTTGCCCACAGTGGGCACAGTGAGCACGTCGACGTTGCTAGCGTTGTAGAGCATCTTGATGCGCGGCATGTGGTAGAAGCTGCTGGTGGCGATGATGGTGCCCAGCTGGTACTGGCTGGCCAGCTTGATGGTGTTGCTGACGCTCTTCTCCGTGGAGTCGCCGTAGCGGTCGATGAGCAGGGCGCTCGCCGGCACGCCGTTGGCCAGGGCGTAGTTGTACATGGCCTGCGCCTCGTCCGCGCCGCCCTCCTCGATGCCGCCGCTCACGACGAGCTTGCGGATGAGGCCCTGGTCGTAGAGCTCAACGGCGGTGTCCATGCGCTCGCGCAGCGCGGTGGAAAGCGTGCCGTCTGGGTAGACGCGCGCCCCGAAGACCACGGCGCAGTCGGCCGGGCGGCGGTAGTCCGTGGTGCCGAAGAAGCCGATCTGCAGCAGCGGGAAGGCGAGCGCAGCCACCAGCGCGGCGGCTACGGCGGCGGCAAGCGAGAGGCGGCTGCTGTGCGCGGGGGCGCTGCTGCGGGCGATGCGCACGGTGATCAAGGCGAAGGCGAGCGCGATGCAGAAGCTGAGCGGCACCGGCAGCGCGCGGTAGAGCACGCCGGAGGCCAGCGTCTGCCAGTACGTGACGGCGTTGAGCAGGGCGAAGAGCGCCACCGCCCCCGTGAGCACGCAGGTGACGACGCGGCGCACCAGGCAGCAGCCGGGCTTGACGCCCCAGGCGATCATGGCCGCCGCAGCGCAGGCCTCCACGATGAAGCCGAAGTGCACCGAGCTGCCGTTGTAGGCAACGCTCAGTCCGCTGAGGTCAAGCCACCACATGTTCATGTTCTGCGCAGTGACCCCGCCCTTGAGGCAGACGACGACGTTGAGCAGGGCGAAGAGCCCGAAGAAGAGGCAGAGCCCCCGCGTGACGGGGTAGCTGCGCGTGGTGTCTGTGTGATTTGCCATGCCGCTAAGGATACCGCAGCCCGCCAGCACGCTACACTTTGCCCATCTGCAAATCGCGTACCGGGGGGACATATGAAGCGCGACTATCCCAATCTCTGCAAACCGCTCGACATCTGCGGCCTGACCCTGCGCAACCGCATGTGCTCGGCGCCGATAGGCGCCACCGACATCGACAAGGACGGCACGCCCGGCCCGCGCACCCTGGGCTTCTACGAGGCCCGCGCCAAGGGTGGCGCCGCCATCGTCACCGTGTCTGAACTGGTGGTCCACCCGCAGACCGACGGCTCCCAGATGCTGCACCTGAGCCTCCAGACGCCCGGCCAGCTGGCCGCGTTCACCTACGTGGCAGACGCCATCGCCCGCCACGGCTCCATCCCCAGCATCGAGCTCTCGCACTCCGGCCAGTACGCCGGCACCTACATGGTCGACAAGGACGCCAAGGGCGAGCTGTGCCAGTACGGCGCAAGCGACGGCGTGCGCCCGGACGGCATCAAGGTCAAGGCGCTCACTGCAGAGCAAATCGACTCCATCGTCGAGGCCTACGCCAACGCGGCGGCCCTGGCCCAGCGCGCCGGCTTCCGCATGTGCATGGTGCACTGCGGCCACGGCTGGCTGATCAACCAGTTCTTCAGCCCCTACTTCAACAAGCGCGAGGACGAGTACGGCGGCAGCCTGGAGAACCGCACCCGCCTGGCGCGCCGCATCCTGCAGGCCATCCGCGCCAAGTGCGGCCCGCGCTTCGCCATCGAGATGCGCATGAGCGGCAGCGAACTCTTCGAGGGCGGCTACGACCTCGAAGAGGGCGTAGCGATAGCGCAGATGCTCGAAGAATACGTCGACATCATCCACGTGAGCGCCGGCAGCTACCAGTTCGGCTTTGCCACCACGCACCCCAGCATGTTCAAGGACCACGGCTGCAACGTGTACCTGGCGGCAGAGATCAAGAAGCACGTGAGCAAGCCGGTCGCCACCCTCGGCGGCCTGAGCGACCCTGCCCAGATGGAGGAGATCATCGCATCCGGCCAGGCCGACATCGTGTGCATGGCCCGCGGCCTGCTGGCCGACCCGGAGCTCCCCAACAAGGTCATGGCCAACCGCGGCGACGAGGTGGTGCGCTGCATGCGCTGCTTCACCTGCATGGCCGAGCGCCCCGTCACCCAGACGCGTCGCTGCAGCCTCAACCCGCGCATCGGCCGCGAGCTCGAGGGCCACAGCCTCACCCCCGTCCCCAAGGCAGACCGCAAGAAGGTGCTGGTGGTGGGCGGCGGCATCGCCGGCATGGTGGCCGCCTACACGGCCCGCAAGCGCGGCCACAAGGTGACGCTCTGCGAGGCCCGCGGCCAGCTGGGCGGCATCCTCGCCACCGAGGCGGCCGTCCCCTTCAAGCAGGACATGTTCCACCTGGGCGAGACCTACGCCACGCTCTGCGAGCGCGCGGGCGTGAAGATCAAGCTCAACACAACGGTCGACGCCGCTTGGGCAGATAAGTTCGGCGCCGATGCCGTGGTGGTGGCCGTGGGCAGCGAGCCCATGAGCCTGAGCTTCCTGCCCATCGCAGACGACGCCTACGTGGTCAACGTCGAGGACCTCTACCTCGACGGCGCCGCAGTCACAGACGAGATCGTGGTCGTGGGCGGCGGCCTCACCGGCGCCGAGTGCGCGCTCAAGTACGTGCGCGAGGGCAAGAAGGTTCACCTGGTCGAGATGCGCGGCGGCATCGCCATCGACGCCAACTGCCGCCACCGCCCCATCCTGCTGGAGCAGATCGAGGAAAGCGAGATCGACGTCGTTGTCAACGCCAAGGCAGCCGAGGTCACGGCCGAGGGCGTCTACGTGGTCATGCCGGATGGCGAGCGGCGCTTCGTGCCCGGTACCACCGTGGTGAGCGCCATCGGCCAGCGCAGCCGCAAGGCAGCCGCCAGCGAGCTGCGCGACGCCGCCCCCTGGGTACGCGTCATCGGCGACGCCTGGTTGCCGCGCAACGTGACCGCCGCCACCTACGAGGGCTTCCACGCCGGCCTCGACATCTAGCACCCTGAACACACCCGCACACGGGCACGAAAAAGCTCCCGGCAGCGCACCTGGCTGCCGGGAGCTGTGGGTTTGAGCTACTGCGCGGGTGAAGCTACTGCTTGACAGACGCGTAGAACTTGGACTCGGGGAAGACCTCGCGCAAGGTGAGGTTGCGGGGGCCGAACTGGAGGTCGACGAACTCGCCCACGGTGGGAACCAGCTCGGAGGCGTCCACGTAGTGGCCCTTCTCGTTCAGCTGGTCGGTGTACTGGACGCGCCAGTAGTGCTCGTTGCAATCGGTGATGTAGTAGACGGTGCCGTCGCCGATCTCGATGTACACAGCGTGCTCGGCGCCAAGATACTTGGTGAGCTCCTCGAAGGTGATGTTCAGGGGCTCCTCTGCCTTGATACCCATTTTCGGCTCCTTTACTAGGGGACCAAACTCTATGAGGTAAATATACGCTAACACTCCGCATTTAAGCGCGGGCTTCCGCCCCTATTTGGCGCTTCATGGCTACTTCACAGGCTGAAGCAGCGCCGCGATGTGCAAAACCACAGGACACGCATCCGGGAGTGCAGCGCGAGGCCGATCATGATGGTCGCGCTCGGCGAGCACGCCGAGGCACCATTGATTCAACAGGATCAGGAGTCGGCCCGGAGACGAGAGGCGCCCCCTCGTACACCGCGATCCGCGACGCGACCCCGGGAGTGCCGCGCGGGGCCGAGACAGAGGTGCGGCGGTACGGACCGTGCCTCCCTTCGCCAGCTCTGAGCAAACTTGTGGTCAAAACCGCGGGATTGTGCGCCTTCACACGGCGGATACGCGGCCTGCAAGCGCAAATAGAACCCGCGTTGGCCAGCTTGCAGGCGCCCTGGTGCTGCAAACGCGCCCTCAAGCTGCGTATCCGCGGCTTGAGGGCGCACAATCCCGCGGTTTTGACCACAAAATGCTCCAGAGCTGGAGCGCGGGGGCGGCGGGGGCGACAATGCGCGTATCCTTGGCAATGCACGGTGCGATCACGAGGGGGTACCCATGAGCTACATAGTCTGCGTGTGCGGCGGCAGCGGGAGCGGGAAGTCGACCTTCACGGGCAGGCTGCTGCAAGAGCTGGGCCCCAGCGCCGCCTTCATCGCGCACGACGACTACTACAAGCACACCCCCGGCATGACGCCCGAGCAGCGCGCAGCCTACAACTTCGACGTGCCCGCCGCGCTCGACACGCACCTCCTGGTTGAGCATGTGGCTCAACTGCGCGCTGGCAAGCCGGCGCAGGTCCCCGTCTACGACTTCTGCACCCAGGAGCGCCTGCCTCAAGCGCGCACGGTTGAACCTGTGCCCGTAGTAGTGGTCGAGGGCATACTCGCCATGGCAGACGAAGACCTCATGCGCCAAGTCGACCTGAGCATCTACATCGACGTCGACGAGCAGACGCGCCTGGAGCGCCGCTTGCGCCGCGACTGCCAGGAGCGCGGCTGGAGCCTGGAGAACGCTCGGCGCAACTACGAGCAGATCGTGCGCCCCGCCCACCTGCGCTACGTGGAGCCCGCACGCAGCAGGGCAGACATCGTCCTCAACGACGCGCTCGACGCCGCGGCGCTGCAGGTGCTGGCCGCCGGCATCCGCGCCGCCGCAAGCTGCTAGCGAAAATGGGGCAGTTGGGGCGTACCCTACCGTCCTATTAGTGAGGGGGAGAACCACATAAAGAATCGCTTGTTGCAAGGAATGGGACAGTGGGGACTGTCCCCACTGTCCCATTCCTAGTCGGCGATCTTGCTCAGGAAGGCGCGCAGGCGCTCGGTCTTGGGGTTGCCGATGAGCTCCTCGGCTGGGCCCTCCTCGGCGATCACACCGTCTGACATGAAGATGATGTGGTCGGCTACGTCGCGCGCAAAACCCATCTCGTGCGTGACGATCACCAGGGTCATATGCTCGGCCGCCAGCGCACGGATGACCTTGAGGACCTCCTGGGTGAGCTCGGGGTCGAGCGCGGAGGTGGGCTCGTCGAAGAACAGCACCTCGGGGTTCATGCACAGGGCGCGGGCAATGGCCACGCGCTGCTGCTGGCCACCGGAGAGCTCGCAGGGGACCATGTCCTCCTTGCCCTCGAGCCCCATCTTGGCGATAAGCTGGCGCGCCTGGGCCTCGACCTCGTCCTTGGCGCGCTTCTGCACACGGACGGGCGCATCCATGATGTTCTTGAGCACCGTGTAGTGCGGGAAGAGGTTGAAGTTCTGGAACACCAAGCCGAAGCGCATCTTGGCGGCCTGGAGGGTCTTCTTGTCGGCGTAGCGAGCGGCGCCACCCTCGGCGCAGGTGGCAACCGCCAGGTCGCCATAGCTCAGCGAGCCGCCGTCGAGCGTCTCCAGCAGGGTGGCGCAGCGCAGCAGGGTCGACTTGCCGCCGCCAGAGGGGCCGATCACGGCCACGACCTGGCCCTCTCGCACATCAAGGGAGATGTCCTTGAGGACCTGGTTGCTGCCAAACGCCTTCTGGGCGTGCTCGAGCTTGAGCAGGGAGGGGCGCTCGTCTGCCGCGGCGGGCGCGGTGCATGCGGTGTTAGTCATGGTAGTAGCTCAGCTTCTTCTCGACACGGCTCAGGACAAACTCGACGATCAGCGTGAAGCACCAGTACAGCGCCGCTGCGATGAAGTAGGGCAGCATGCTCACCTGGCTTGCAGCGATGGCCTTGGCCTGCGTGAACATCTCCATCACGCCCAGCACGAAGGCAAGCGAGGTGTCCTTGATGAGGGCGATGACCTCGTTGCCCATGGCGGGCAGGATGCGCTTGATGACCTGCGGCAGCACGATGAACATGAAGGTCTGCACAGGCGTGTAGCCCAGCACCTGTGCCGCCTCGTACTGGCCGCGCGGGATGCTCTGGATGCCCGAGCGGTAGATCTCTGCGAAGTAAGCGGCGTAGTTGAGGATGAAGCCGATGGCGCAGGCCGTGAACTTCCAATCCGAAGCCAGCTGCATGCCGAACACGTAGTACGGGACGAACATCCACGCCATGAGCTGCAGCATGAGCGGCGTGCCGCGCAGCACGCTGATGTAGAAGCGCGCCAGCAGCGCCAGCGGCTTGAACGAGCTCATGCGCGCCAGGGCCACCAGCACGCCCAGGGGCAGCGCGCCCACTAGGGTGATGACGAAGATCTGCATCGTCATACCCAAGCCGCTGAGCAGCAGCTGCATCATCACCGAGAACTCCATGCGCTCCCCCTCCTTGTTGAAGCCACAAGCTTTCCCTCGTGCGGCGGCCGCAGTGCGGCGGCGCATGCCGCATGGCGAAAAGCTCCCTCCCCTTGAAATCGCGCGAAGCGGCGAGCCGCGGTGAACCCGCAGCCCGCCGCATCAAGCGCGTTGCCTCAGTCAGACGCTGAGAGAACAGGGCTTAGTCGAGCACCCAGTTCTCGTAGGCCATGCCCTGGTCGGCGTACTTCTCGCACAGCTCCTTGACCTTGCCCTCGTCGTTGAGCTTGCGCAGGTCCTCGGTGACCTTGGCGGCAATGGCGGCACCCTCGTCGCCCTTCAGGAAGCCGACGCCGTAGTGCTCTTCGGAGAGGGTCTCCTCGACCTGGGCGAAGACATCGGGCTTGGCTGCCATCTGGAAGGCGGCGATGGAGAGGTCGCAGGCCACGGCGTCAACCGCGCCGGACTCGAGCTGCATGAAGGCGTTGTTGTAGTCGGCGATGGTCTGGAGCTCCTTGAAGGTGTCGGCCACGGCCTTCTGGTCGCCCTCGAGCACCTCGAGGGCAGCGGAGCCCTTCTGGGTCAGGACGATCTTGCCGGCGAGATCGGCCAGGGAGGCGATGCCGGCGTCCTTCTTGGCGACGACGACCTGGGCGTTGATCATGTAGGGCTCGGTGAAGGAGTAGTCCTCCTCGCGGCCCTCGATGGTGAAGCCGTTCCAGATGCAGTTGATGGTGCCGGCACCCAGCAGGGCGTCCTTGGCGTCCCAGTCGATGGGCTCAGCCTGGAACTTCCAACCCTCCATCTCGCACACAGCCTGGGCGAGGTCGAGGTCGAAGCCGGTGTAGGAGCCGTCGTCGGCAACATAGCCGTAGGGCGGGTACTCGGCGTCGAAGCCGACCACCAGGGTGTCGAGGCTGACCTCGGCGCCGGCAGCGGGGGTCTCTTCCTTCTTCTGGCCACCGCAGCCGGCAAGGCCGAGGGCGGCAGTAGCGGCAACGGCGGCGGATGCGCCCAGGAAGCCGCGGCGAGTCATGTTCTTCATATCGGGTCCTCTCCCTAAACTGATATAGCGCTCTACCACGCTAAAGTGCTGTGCATTATACCCCAGCAGCACAGAGCTACAAGCTGGCAGGGGCGCCGCAGCGGCAAGGGAGGGGCAGGCCGCGGCCGCTAGCGCAAGAAGAGGCGCACCAAGCGCTCCTTGGCGGCACTGTAGGGCTGGTAGCGCATGGGCAGGTCGAGCCACCCCTTCTTCAGCACACTCTTGGTGTGCGAGAAGGTCTCGAAGCTCTTGCGCCCGTGGTAGCTGCCCATGCCGCTGTTGCCAACGCCGCCAAAGCCCATCTTGCTCGTGGCGATGTGGACGATCGTGTCGTTGATGCAGCCGCCGCCAAAGGGCACGTAGCGCATGAAGCGCTCCTGCAGCTCCCGGTTGTTGGTGAAGAGGTAGAGCGCCAGCGGCTTCTCCTGCTCCCTGATATAGCCCTCCGCCGCAAGGGGGCTCGCCACCTCGATGATGGGGCAGATCGGCCCGAAGATCTCCTCCCCCATCACTGCGTCGTCCATGGTGACGCCGGTCATGATTGTGGGCTCGATCTTGAGGGAGGCCTCGTCGCAGCGGCCGCCGTAGACCACCTTGGCCGGGTCGATCAGCCCGCGCACACGCTCGAAGTGCTTGCGGTTCACGATCTTGCCGTAGTCGGGGTTTGCCAGCGCGTCGCTGCCGTACATGGCGGCGGTCTTCTCCTTCAGCAGCTCGACGAAGCGCTCGTGCACGCTGCTCTCACAGAGCACGTAGTCTGGCGCGATGCAGGTCTGGCCCACGTTGAGCCACTTTCCGAAGGCCAGGCGCGTGGCGGCCAGCTCAAGGTTGCAGTCCGCGGCGATGATGCAGGGGCTCTTGCCGCCCAGCTCCAGGCTCACCGGGGTGAGGAAGCGGCTGGCCTTCTCCATGACGAGCTTGCCCACGCTGGGGCTGCCGGTGAAGAAGATGTAGTCCCAGCGCTGCTCCAGCAGCAGCGAGTTCTCGTCGCGCCCGCCCAGGATGCAGGTGACATGCCCTGGGTCGAATGCCTCCTCGATGAGCTCGGCCATCACCGCAGAGGTCGCGGGGCTGTAGGCGCTGGGCTTGACCACGCAGCAGTTGCCCGCGGCAACCGCGCCGATGAGCGGCTCGATGGTGAGCAGGAAGGGGTAGTTCCACGGGCTCATGACCAGCACCTGCCCGTAGGGCTCGGGCACGGTGCGGTAGCTGCTGGGGAAGTTTGCCAGGTCCGGCATGACGCGCTTGGGGCTGGCCCAGCGGCGGATGTGCTTGAGCTGGTAGGAGAGCTCGGCGAGGGTGAGGCCGACCTCGCACATATAGCCCTCGAAGGCGGATTTGCCCAGGTCTTGCGTGATGGCGGCCTCGATCTGGGCCTCGCGGCGGCGGATCGCTGCCTCGAGCTTGTGCAGCGCCTGGATGCGGTAGCTCAGGTCGATGGTGATACCGCTGTTGAAGAACGCGTGCTGGCGGCGGCAGATCACGTCGACTTGCTCTTGCGTGGCCATCTTGGGGCTCCTTGTCTCCTTATGCGCGGCGCGGCGGCTAGGCCATCACCTTGCGGTAGACCTCTTCCAGCTCGCGCGCGTCCATGAGCTTAGGCACAGGGTACAGCGGATTGCTCTCGACATCTGCCTTGCGCGCCATGGCAGCGATGTCCTCCTCGGCGATGCCCTCGAGTTTTTCGGGGATGCCCATCGAGGCGTTGAGCTCGCGGAACCACTGGATGAAGGTGCGGCTGGCCTCTTCGTCGCTGCTAGCCTGCGGGGCCACGCCGCTCAGGCGCGCCAACTCGCCCAAGCGCTTGTGGCAGGCGGGGCCGTACATCTCGAGCACGTAAGGGCAGATTACCGCGTTGGCTAGCCCATGGGGAATGCCGTACTGCCCGCCCAGGCTGTGCGCCACACCGTGGACGTAGCCCACATAGCTCTTTGAGAAGGCCAGGCCTGCGCGGTTGGCGGCGCGGAGCATGGCCTGGCGTGCCTCTTGGTCGGAGGGCTCGTCGTAGGCGCGCTTGAGGTAGCGGCGGATCAGACTCACGGCCTCTACGGCACACGCCCGGGTCTCCGCGTTGGTGCTGCGGCCGATGTAGGCCTCGGTAGCGTGCACCAGCGCGTCCATGCCCGTGGTGGAGGTGATGTGCTTGGGCAGGCCGGCGGTCACGCGCCAGTCGAGCACGGCGTAGCTGGGGATGAGGGGGAAGTCGTTGATGGGGTACTTGTAGTGGGTCTCGCCGTCGGTGATGACGGCGGCCAGGGTGGTCTCGCTGCCGGTGCCGGCCGTGGTGGGCACGGCCACCAGCAGCGGTGTCTTCCTCAGCACCTTGAGGATGCCGCGCATCTTGGGGATGGGCTTGTTCGGGCGGGCGATGCGCGCTCCGGTTGCCTTGGCGCAGTCCATAGAGCTGCCACCGCCGAAGGCGACCAAGCAGTCGCAACCTTCCTTGAGGTAGAGGTAGCGCGCTGCCTCGACGTTGGCGATGGTGGGGTTGGGGACCACGTCGTCGAAGACGAGGAAGTCGATGCCCTGCGCGCTGAGCGCCGCCTTTAGGCCGTCGACCAGACCCAGCCCGTGCACGCCCTTGTCGGTGACGATGAGGGGGCGCTGCAGGCCGCGCTCGCGCAGCATGCGGGCCGCATCCTCAACGCTGCCGAGCACCTGCGGGTCGCGGTATGGCAAGAACGGCAGGGCGGCGCGCAAGACCCCCTGGTAGACACGGCAGTATGCAGAGCGGAGAGCGTTCACAAGGCACCTCGGGTATGGTTGAAACTTAGTTTGACTAACAAATAGCCCGTATCATACCCATATCGCCCGCAGCATACCCGCTCCCCCTCCAACTTTGCGCAAGAACCGCCGCCAACAGCGGCGGGCGCCAAGCGGGTCCGGGGGCGGGGGCTCTCCGCGTATTCGCTTCGCGAATCCGCCCCCTCCGCTCGCCTTCGGCTCGCTACGGGTGTTCGGGCTACAAACGCGCCACCGGCGCGTTTGCTTAACGCCCTCACTCTCGCGGGGTTCGAGCCCCCAGGGAGGGCTCCTAACAAGAAAGGCCGCTTCAATAGCGGCCTCTTCATAATCTATGGTGGAGGTAAGGGGGCTCGAACCCCTGACATCCAGCTTGCAAAGCTGGCGCTCTCCCAGCTGAGCTATACCCCCAGAGAGCTGCGGTGTTCGCCCATCTATCTAATAAACTCCTCGGAGGCTACTCGGCTCACTCCGAGGAGTTTATTTCTGAGTGATGGTGGGCCTTACAAGATTCGAACTTGTGACCTCACGATTATCAGTCGTGCGCTCTAGCCAACTGAGCTAAAGGCCCAAACACGCAAGACGGTATTATGCAGACCTCCAAGCCTTTTGGCAAGAAAAAACTTGTGAGAATTTCAAAATTCCCCCAACGGCACGAAGGGTGCAAGCAAAGCAAGCGCGCCCCTGCAGGTGCGGGGGCGCGCTCAGGTGTGCTCTAGTGGTGTCGGGCCTACTCCTCGTCTTCGTCGGCCTCGATGCTCTCGAAGCTGCCAGAGAGCTCGGTGTCGAACATCTGGGTCTGGCCGGCGATGTTGGCGGAGGCCTTCTTGCCGCCAGTGGGGTCGACCACGCGCGCCAGGGCGGTGACGCGGTCGTCGTCGGTGACGTTCATGATCTTGACGCCCTGGGTAGCGCGTCCCAGCTCGGAGATGTCGCTCGCCTTGCAGCGCAGGGTCATGCCGCTCTCGCTCACCACGATGAGCTCGTGCTCGTCTGGCACAACCATCATCGACACGAGCTTGCCGGTCTTGGGCGTCATCTTGATGGTGGTGACACCCTGGCCGCCGCGGCCCTGGACGCTGTACTCGGAGAGCTTGGTGCGCTTGCCGTAGCCGCGCTCCGTGATCACCAGAAGGTCGTCGCCCTCGGGCGCGATCTCCATGCCCAGCACGCGCACGCCGGCATCGATGTCGACCTTCATCGCGCGCACGCCGCTGGTGTCGCGGCCCATGGCGCGGATGTTGCTGTCATCGAACTTGATGGCCTTGCCGGCGCTGCTGGCCATGATGATGTTGTAGCCCGGGCGGTAGCGGTGCACGCTCACCAGCTCGTCATCGGCCTTGAGGTTGATGGCGATCAGGCCGCTGGAGCGCACGTTCTTGTAGGCGCTGAAGGCGGTCTTCTTGATCATGCCGTGGCTCGTGCCGAAGAGCAGGTACTCGTTCTCTGGGAAGTCGCGCGTGTTGATGACCGTGGCGCAGCGCTCGCCCTTTTCGAACGGAACCAGGTTGACGATGGCGGTGCCGCGGGCATGGCGGCTGCCCAGCGGGATCTGGTGGACCTTGATGCGGTAGACCTTGCCCAGGTTGGAGAAGATCAGCAGGTAGTCGTGGGTGGAGGCCACGAAGATCTGCTCGACGTAGTCGTCTTCTTTGAGGCTCACGCCGCTCTTGCCCTTGCCGCCGCGCTTCTGCTGGCGGTAGGTTGCCACGGGCAGGCGCTTGATGTAGCCGCCGGAGGTGATGGTGACGACCATGTCCTCCTCTGCGATGAGGTCCTCGACGTCGAGCGCCTTGGCCTCGTCGCCGATGGAGGTGCGGCGCGGGGTGTTGAAGCGCTTCTTGGTGTCCTCGAGCTCCTCCTTGATGATGAGCTCGACCTCGCGCTCGTCGGAGAGCACGCGCTTGTAGTAGGCGATGCGCTCAAGCAGGTCGGCCAGCTCGGTCTCGATCTTGTCGCGCTCCAGGCCGGTCAGGCGGCGCAGGCGCATCTCGAGGATGGCGTTGGTCTGCGGCTCGCTCAGGCCGAAGCGCTCCATCAACCTCTCGCGGGCCTCTGCGTCGTCGCGCGACTCGCGGATGATCTTGATGACCTCGTCGATGTTGTCGAGCGCGATGACGTAGCCCTGCAGGATATGGGCGCGCTCCTCTGCCTTGCGCAGCTCGTAGCGGGTACGGCGGACCACAACGTCCTTCTGGTGGACGATGTAGTGGTGCAGGATCTCCTTCAGCGAGAGGATGCGGGGCACGCCGTCGACCAGCGCCAGGTTGATGATGCCGAAGCCCGTCTGCAGCTGGGTGTGCTTGTAGAGCTTCTGCAGCACGACCTCGGGCTCTTCGCCGCGCTTGAGGTCGATGACGATGCGCATGCCCTTGCGGTCGGACTCGTCGTTGAGGCCGGAGATCTCCGTGATCTTCTTCTGTTTGACAAGCTCTGCGATCTTCTCGATAAGGCGCAGCTTGTTGACCTGGTAGGGGATCTCGGTCACGACGATGCGCTGCTTGCCGCCGGAGCTCTTCTCGATGTGCGCCTTAGAGCGCACGGTGATGGAGCCGCGACCGGTCTCGTAGGCGTCGCGGATGCCGGCAACGCCCATGATGGTGCCGCCGGTGGGGAAGTCCGGGCCGGGGATGACCTTCATCAGCTCGTCGAGCTCGATGTCGGGGTTGTCGATCATCGCGATGGTGGCGTCGATGGCCTCGCCCAGGTTGTGGGGCGGCATGTTAGTGGCCATGCCGACGGCGATGCCCTCGGAGCCGTTGACCAGCAGGTTGGGGAAGCGGCTGGGGAGGACCTTGGGCTCCTGGAGCGACTCGTCGTAGTTGGGCTTCCAGTCGACGGTCTCCTTCTCGAGGTCCTTCAGCAGCTCCATGGCCGGCTTGTCCAGGCGGCACTCCGTATAACGCATGGCCGCGGGAGAGTCGCCGTCGATGGAGCCGAAGTTGCCGTGGCCGTCGACCAGGGGCACGCGCATGGAGAAGTCCTGCGCCAAGCGCACCAGGGTGGCGTAGATCGCGGCGTCGCCGTGGGGGTGGTACTTACCCATGCAGTCGCCCACGGGGCGGGCGGACTTCACATGCGGCTTGTTGGGGGTGCAGCCGCTCTCATACATCGCGTAGAGCACGCGGCGGTGCACCGGCTTGAGGCCGTCGCGCACGTCGGGCAGGGCGCGGGCGGTGATGACGGACATCGAGTACTCCAGGAAGCTGGTCTTCATCTCCTGGCCGAAGTTGGTCTCCGTCACCTTGCCCACGTTGATGTCGAGCGTGCCCATCGCGCTGTTTATCTTGTTCTCGAGCTCGTCTGCCTCGACCACATGCTCGGGAGCCTCATCCAGGCCGGTGAACAGATCGTCTTGGTCTGCCATGTTCTATCTCCCTTCTAGATGTCGAGGAAACGCTCGTCGACGTCTTTGGCGTGCTCGGTGATGAAGTTCTTGCGGCACTCGACGTCGCTGCCCATCAGCTCGCTCACGATGCGGTCGACCTCTGCGGCGTCGTCGATGCGGACCTGGCGCAGGGTGCGGGTCTCGGGCTCCATGGTGGTCTCCCAGAGCTGCTGGGCATCCATCTCGCCGAGGCCCTTGTAGCGCTGGACCTCGTACTTGCTTGGGTCATCGAGGTTGCTCATGCACTCGCGCAGGGCCTCGTCGTTGTAGAGGTACTGCAGGATCTTGCCGGTGCGGCTGTTCTTCTTCTTCAGGCCGTAGAGCGGCGGGCAGGCGATGTAGATGTAGCCGCGGTTGATGAGGTCGGGCATGAAGCGGAAGAAGAAGGTGAGCAGCAGGATGGCGATGTGCGCGCCGTCGACATCGGCATCGGTCATGATGATGATGCGGTGGTAGCGGGCCTTGTCGCCGTCGTACTCGTCGCCGATGCCGGTGCCGATCGCGGTGATGAGGCTGGTGATCGTCTCGGAGGACAGCGAGCGGCTCAGGCCGGCGCGCTCGACGTTGAGGATCTTGCCGCGCAGGGGCAGGATGGCCTGGTAGCTGCGCTCGCGCGCCTGCTTGGCCGAGCCGCCTGCGGAGTCGCCCTCGACGATGTAGAGCTCGGTGAGGGCCGGGTCCTTGATAGAGCAGTCCGCCAGCTTGCCGGGCATGGAGGCGCCGTCGAGCACGCCCTTGCGGCGCGTTGCCTCGCGGGCCTTGCGGGCGGCGGCGCGGGCCTTGGCGGCCTGGGCGGCCTTCTTGGTGATGGCTTTAGCGGGGTTGGGGTGCTCTTCGAGGTACTCGGCCAGGCCCTTGGTCACAGCGGTCTGCACCAGGCCGCGGATCTCCGTGTTGCCGAGCTTGGTCTTGGTCTGGCCCTCGAACTGCGGCTCGTGCAGGCGCACGGAGACGATGGCAGTAAGGCCCTCGCGGATGTCCTCGCCGGTGAGGTTCTCGTCCTTCTCCTTGAGGATGCCCACGCGGCGGGCGTAGTCGTTGATGGTGCGGGTGAGCGCGTTGCGGAAGCCCTCGAGGTGGGTGCCGCCGTCAACGGTGTTGATGTTGTTGGCGAACGAGAGTGTGTTCTCGGAGTAGCTCTCGTTCCACTGCATGGCGATGTCGACCTCGCCGGCCTCACTGCGACCCTCGAAGTAGATGGGGGTGGCGGCGCCTACGATGGTCTTTCCCTCGTTGAGCCACTTGGCGTAGTCGAGCAGGCCGTTGTTGAACTGGAAGACATCCTGCTTGACCTCGCCGCTCTGCTCGACCTTGCGCAGGTCCTTCAGCGTGAGCTTGAGGCCCTTGTTGAGGAAGGCCGTCTGGCGCAGGTGGGTCTTGAGGGTGTCATAGTCGAACTCCGTGGTCTCGAAGATCTCTGCATCAGGCCAGAAGGTGACGGTGGTGCCGGTGGTCTTGGACTTGCCGATAACCTCCATCTTGCCCACGGTCTTGCCGTCTTTGAAGTTCATCTCGTAGATCTTGCCGTCGCGGCGGACCTGGACCTTGACGTCTGTGGAGAGCGCGTTGACGACGGAGACACCCACGCCGTGCAGGCCGCCGGAGACCTTGTAACCGTCTCCGCCGAACTTGCCGCCGGCATGCAAGACGGTGAGGACAACCTCGAGGGTGGGGATCTTGAGCTTGGGGTGCTTGTCGACGGGGATGCCGCGGCCGTTGTCCTCGACCGTGCAGGAGCCGTCTTCGTTGATGATCACGTCGATCTTGTTGCAGAAGCCGCCCAGGGCCTCGTCGACAGAGTTGTCGACTACCTCCCACACGAGGTGGTGCAGGCCGCGCGGGCCGGTGGAGCCGATGTACATGCCAGGGCGCTTGCGGACGGCCTCGAGGCCCTCGAGCACCTGGATGTCTTTACCGGAATAGGTGGATTCGGTCTTTGCCAATTCAACTCCTTACAATATATGAAGCGCGCCATGACAGATGGCACGCTTCCCTCGTAAGTTCTTGGTTGCATATTCTACCTTATAGAGCCTGTTTTGTCCCGCTTCAGAGGCCCTACAAACGCCCTGAGAGGCCGTTTCAAGGCAAAAACGAGTCCACTCGCCAAATCAAAGCCCAAAACACCCCAGAGCCGCGTTTTTTAGCCAAATCTCAGATAACTCAGTAGCTGTGGCGGGTGCCCTCTATAGGGAGCTCGACCACCTGGGCCTGCGCAAGCAGCTCGGGTGAGAAGTAACCCAGGTTCGTGGTGGTGATGAAGGCTTGTGTGCTGCCTTCGATGAAGGCGGTGAGGGCGGTGCGGCGGGTTGCGTCGAGCTCGCTCATCACGTCGTCGAGCAGCAGCACCGGGTCCGTCCCGGCAAACTCGCGCACCAGCTCGACCTCGGCCAGCTTCCAGGCAAGCACGATGGTGCGCTGCTGCCCCTGCGACGCGAAGAGCCGCGCGTTGCGCCCGTTGATGAAGAATGCCAACTCGTCTTTGTGCGGCCCGACGAGGCTCGTCTTGCGCGAGAGCTCCTGCCCTGTAAGCAGCGCAGACCAGCGCGCGATGACCTCCTGCACCTGCTCCACGCCCAGCTCGAGCAGGTGGTCGGTCTGGCAGATGCTGCCCAGTCCGGGGATGTCGCCGCGCTGGTGGCCCCCGTCGTCGAAGCGCATCCAGCTTGGCAGGTAGAGGCAGCTCAGCTCCTCCCCCTCCACGAGCTGGGGGTAGATGCGCTCCATGTGCGCGGCCAGGCGCGAGAACAACCGCATTCGCTTGACGCACAGGCGCGCACCGTAGGCCGCCAGGCTCTCGTCCCAGCTCTCGAAGAGCGGGCCGACATGAACGCCCTCCTTCAGCAGCAGGTTGCGCTGGCGCAGGGCGCTCGCGTAGTCGGCCTTGAGGGCGCCGTAGCTCTTTGAGAGCTGCACACCCAGGCTGTCGAGCGCGTCGCGGCGCTGCGAGCTGGCCGCCTTGACGAGCTGGAGATGGTCGGGGATGAACAGCACGCTGGGGCAGGTGCCGCGCAGGGCGGCCGCCGTCTTCCTCTTGCCGTTGACCTCGTAATTGCGCTTGCCGCCGGCCGCCGTCATCCGGTGATCGACGACGCGGTTTTGCGCCGGGTCCTCGAGCCGCGCGCTGATCGAGGCGCTGGCGGCGTCCCAGCTCACGACCTCGTCCCACGACGGCTTGCGGAACGACTCGCCAGCAGTGAGCAGCTGTATCGCCTCGATGATGTTGGTCTTGCCCACGGCGTTGGGCCCCACCAAGACGACCAGCGGGCCCAAGCCCGCCAGCTCGAGGCAGCTGTAGCCCCTGTACTCGCTGAAGCGTATCTCTGTGATGCTGAGTCCCATAGCACGTGATGATACAAGATGCTGCGCCGTGCGGCCCCTGCGCGCGCAAGCTGTGGGGGCAAGCGCGCCGCGCATGTAGTACCGTGTACCAAAGACGCTAAGGAGGCCCTATGACAGAGTTGCGCAGCGGGGGAACAGACCTGGGCGGCGCCGTGCGCGAGCTGCTGGAGATCATCGAGCGCCGCAACCCCGAGGTGGTCGCCAGCGCGCGCAACTCCCGTGCCTGGGCCCAAGCGGCAGACGAGGCACAGCGCTCCCACACCTGCGCCGTCTACACCGTCCCCGGCACAGGCGGCGCCGAGGTCGTGGTCTACGTCGACTCAAACATCTGGGCCACCGAGCTCAGCCTCCAAGGCGAGCTGCTGCGCCTGAAGATGAACATCGCCCTGCGCGATGCAGCAGAGCACGCCGGCACCTTCGACCCGCAGGCAGACAACGAGCGCGTCAAGAAGCTGAGGTTCGCCACCAGCCGCGAGCGCTACCGCAGCGCCCGCCCCGAAGACACGAGCACTGCCCAGCAACTGCTCGACGAGGGCATGCACTACGACGTCGAGCCCCTCCCCCTCACCCATGAGGAAGAGGCGCAGCTCGAGGCCCAGGCAGCCGCCATCGAGAACCCCCAGGTCCGCAAAGCCGCTCTAGAGGCCATGAGGGCCGACGCCATGCTCAAGAAGGCGCTGTCGAACCAAAGCAAAGAAGCCTGAAGAAGGCGCTGTTAAGCGAGCCTCACAGGCATGGCCAGGTAGAGGAAGCTGTCGTCATCGGCAGCGTGGAGGGTGCCGGGCTTGAGGCTGCTCTGCAGCTTGATGAGCACGTCGCCCTCGACCGCCTGCAAGCCGTCGAGCAGGTACTGGTGGTTGAAGGCGATCTCCATGCTCTCTCCTTCGACCTCGGCCGCGAGCGCAGCGCGGCTGGCACCTACGTCCTGGGTCTTGGCAGAGACGGTGACCTTCTGCTCGTCAACGTCGAACGCAAAGCGCACCGGTGTGTGCGCTTGAGCCAGGATGCTCACGCGCTTGACGGTTGCGATGAGCTCTTGCACGGGCAGCTTGATGGTGCAGGCAGAGTCCTTGGGCAACAGCTGCTTGTAGTTGGGGTAGGTGCCCTCGATCTTGCGGCTGACGAAGGTGCATGCACCGAAGCTGAACACGACCTGGTTCTCGGAGAAGGCGATGGTGATCGCCTCGTAGCCGCTGGCCATCTTCGTGACGTCCTCGAAGATGCGGCCCGGGATGATCGCCTGGAAGGGCTCGTACGGGTCGCCCTCCTCGATCAGCACGTCTGCCACAGCCAGGCGGTAGCTGTCTGTGGCGGCAAGGCGCACTGTGTCGTCCTCGACGGCGAAGAGTATGCCGGTGAGGATGGCACGGCTCTCGTCGCGCGAGACGGCCTTGCCCACCTTGCGCACCGCGTCTGAGAGGCGCTTGGAAGGCAGCACCACCTTGGTGCTCGTCTCGACCTGCGGGAAGGCGGGGAAGTCCACTGGGTTCAGAGTGGAGAGGGTGAAGGCGCTGTCAAGGCAGCTGATGACGACCTGGTCTGCATCCGTGGCAACGGTGACCGCCGCGTCTGGCAGGGCCTTGGAGATGTCGCCGAAGAGCTTGCCCGGCACCACGGTGCGGCCCGGCTCCACGACGTCTGCCACGATGGAGTGGCGGATGGATATCTCCAGGTCTGTGGTCTGGAAGGTGACCGAGCTGTCCTCCGCGCTCACGAGGATGCCGCTGAGGATGGGCAGCGTGCTCCTGGACGACATGCCCTTTGACACGATGTTCAGGACTTCGATGAGCTCGTCTTTCGCTATGTTGAACCTCATGGCGCTTGCCCCAATCCCGGTTTCCCGGCTCCTGTTATATATAAGACCTCTTATATAAATACATTTAGTAATAGTAATAAAGCAGGTGGAAATGTGGAGGTGTGTGCGTCACCGCACGTCAGCCCCTGTTTTCCCATCAACAACGCTGTTGAAAACAGCCGAGCTCTCTCCACAGCCGCTTTTCCACAGTTTTCACCTTCTCACAGACGGCCAACATGTTCTCCACCAGCTTATCCCCAGGGTGTGACACAGCTTGCTCCCTTACGAGCGCGCGCGGATGCGGTCGTTCAGCTCGGCGATCTGGTCGTACAACAGGCGGTTGTCCTGCTGGTCGCTCTCTATCTTGTTCACGCTGTGCATGACCGTGGTGTGGTCGCGGTTGCCGAACTTCTTGCCGATGCTCTCGAGGCTTTCGTCTGTGAGGTAGCGGCACAGGTAGATGGCGATGTGGCGCGGCAGGGTGATGCCCTTGCTGCGCTTGCTGCCGATGATGTCCTCGTGGCTCACCTGGAAGTAGCGCTCGACCTCCGCCTGGATGGTCGAGATGCTCACCTTGGTGTCGCGCAGCGCGGGGAAGAAGTCCTGCAGTATCTCCTGCGCCTCGTCGACCGTGATCTCCGGTTTGCGGGTGAGGTTCATGTTGCCGATGAGGCGGGTGATCGCACCCTCCATCTCGCGGATGTTGGTGGAGGCGCTTTCCGCCAGCCAACTGAGCACGTTGTCTGGGATCACACCGCAGAAGGTGGTTGCCTGCTGCACGCGCAGGTAGCTGTTCTTGATGATGGCCAGGCGGGTCTCGTAGTCGGGCGGCTTGATGTCTGCCAGCAGGCCGCTCACAAAGCGGCTGCGCATGCGGTCGTCCATGTCGATGTCCTTGGGCGCGCGGTCTGCGCTGAGCACGACCTGCTTTGCCTGGCTGGTCATCTCGTTGAAGATGTTGAAGAGCTGGTTGATGGTCTCGTCCTTGCCTTCCAAGTACTGTACGTCGTCAACCAGCAGGACGTCGGCGTGGTGGTACTTGGTGTTGAAGCCGCCCCAGCTGTTGCGCTGCGTTGCCTCGACGTAGTCGTTGAGGAACTCGTTGGCGCTCACATAGCAGGTGGCCATGTTGGGGTAGTTCTGGCCGATGTAGTTGGCGATGGAGACCAGCAGGTGGGTCTTGCCCAAGCCGCTCGAGCCGTAGATGAACAGCGGGTTGTAGACGATGCCCGGCTGCTCGGCCACGGCCAGCGCCGCCCCGCGGGCGAACTCGTTGCTCTTGCCCACGACGAAGGTCTCGAACGTGCACTTGGAGAACAGCGCCTCGTTGCCGGTGCGGCGGGATTGCTGCCCGGGCTGTTGCGCGGGCTGTGCTTGCTGCACCTGCGCCTGGCCGCCTGCTCCGGGCAGGTCGCTCATCTGCACATAGGTGTTCATCCACTCGGGCACGGCGGGGCTTTCCGCCGGCGCAGGCTGCGGGTCGAGGTTGGGTATGGCGAACACGGGGTTCTGCTCGGGTGCGGGGGCCTTCTGGCTTGCCACTTGCACGGCTGCTGCCGCTGGGTTGCCCTGCGGCGCGGTGGGCTGCGGAGCGGGCGCGGCTTGGGCGGCGGGGTTGCCGGCGATCTGCACGGTGTAGGCAGCGCCGCTTGCCGCCAGCGCGGCAGCAGAGATCTCTCCCAGGTAGTTGCGGCGCACCCAGCTCTCGACCTGCTCGTTGTTGGTCAGGAGGATGAACTGGTCGCCGAAGACGCCCAGCGGGTGGAGCTGCCCTAGGAAGAAGTTCTTCGGGTCGTCCTCCCCCACCCCGTCGAGCATGATGGCCAGCGTCTTTGCCCAGAGCTCGTCTTTGTCCATGGCTTACACCTGCTCTCTCAATGCTGCCAGACCCAGCTGGGTCAGCATGCGCTTGCCCTTGTGGTTCTCGTCGCTCATCAGCATCCCCGCCTTCTGGAGCTTGTCGAGGACGCGGTACGCCGTTGCGGTGGGGATGCCCATGCGGTTGGTGATGTCTGTGGGGCCCACGCTCATCTCCGTTGCCAGCGCCAGGATGTCGAGCTCGCGCTGGTCGAGCGGGACGGCGCCGGCTGCGGGGGTGAGAGCTGCAGGCGTGGTGGCCGCTCGCTGGGCGGTGCCGTAGGCAGGCTGCTGCCACTGCGGTTGGGCCGGCTGCTGCCATGCGCTGCCCGGCGCCTGCATCTGCTGCTGCCACATGCCGGCGTCTTGCTGCGGGTAGGGCTGCGCGTACTGCGCTGCCTGCGTGGGCACCTGCACGACCGGGCTCTCCTGGTAGACGACCGGCTGCTGCTGTATGCCTGCGTTGCGGTCGACAGCGATGGTCACCACCGCGCCGTCGCGTATGTTGTCCTCTATGACCAGCCGCCCGTTGGAGAACTTGAGGTACTCCTTCACGATGGGCAGCCCGCTGCCTACGCCGCGGATATAGCCCTTCATCTCTGCGGTTGCGCTCGAGAAGCCGGGCAGCTGGACGCGGTCCTTGTTCTCGATGCCAGGGCCCTGGTCTGCAAAGCGTATCGTGCAGCCGCGGTCCAGGATGCTGACCGTTATCTCCTTGAACTGGGCGTGGATGAAGTTCTCCGAGACCTCGCGGATGACGGTGTAGGGGATCACCCCACCCTGCTGGGTCGCCAACTCGTAGGTGGTCGAGGCGATGCTCTCTATATAGTGTGAGACCTCGTCTGGCTGGATCTCCACGATGCGCGGCGCAGAGAGAAGATCGTCGTAGACGGCGATGCGCGCCACCTGCGTTGCGGTAACAGGCTCTTCCTGGGGCATCGTTCCTCCTCTCGCGTGGCTTGGGTGTGAAAAAGTGTAGTTTTCCACAGAGAAATTCACAATCGTTTTCCCGAAAAAACTCCAGCCCTTGCTTCTCGTTTCATTTCATTTCAGGTTTCCGCATATATGAAATACCTATCTACCTGCTGTTTTCAATGTTTTCCACATTACTTTCCACCTCTGTTGAAAACTATGGAGAAAACTGAAACAAGTGTGGAAACTGTGGTTGAAAGATGAGAAAGGCAATCGAGAAGCTGCTTGGGTACACACTTGAACAGCGGATTTGGGTACTTATCCACATTTCAGATTATTTCAAGAGGCGGAATCCACTGAAAACACCCCCTGTTTCAAGCTGTCTCTTTTCACAAAGTGCTGAAAAATCGTCCTGAAATAGTTCTGAAACGAGTTTTCCCCAATACAGATCTCGCAGATTCACCCGCTGTGGTAAAAGTTCACAGAGTTTTCCCCAGCAAACCCGTGTTTAACAACAGGGTTTTCCCCGTTTTCCACATTTTGGGAAGTTTTTTCCCACTTGCCCTTGCATTGGGTGATAGCCCGTGCAGGTGAACAGATACGAACAACCCTGCACAAAACGTCGTTCGCATGCGGTTCTTGACGATTTTTGTGAAGGCAAATATAATCTCGGGGCTTATGTAATCAATTAAGGGGTTCGTTTACCCTAGGAGGAATGCCGCAATGAAACGTACTTATCAGCCTAACAAGCGTCGTCGCGCCAAGACCCATGGCTTCCGTGCCCGCATGGCTACCCGCGGTGGCCGTGCTGTTCTGAAGGCCCGCCGCGCAAAGGGCCGCAAGCGCCTGACCGTCTAGCAACGGCAGGGCTTGGTTGGAGGAGCCCTTGAGGGGCACCGTCAAATCCAAGGATGACATGGAGCGCCTCTTCCGTGAGGGGAGGCGCTCTTCTTCGTATTTGATGAACGTCATCACCGGCCCCTCCGGGGAGGCCTGCCCGCGTGGGAGATGGGCCTTCATCGCAGGCAAGAAGCTTGGCTGCGCACCGCTGCGCAACCGCTGCAAGCGCGTGATGCGCGCCGCGGCAGCAGAGCTCGGCGGCCCCTGGCCCCAGCTCGATGTGGTCTTCGTCGCCCGCTACAAGCTGGCGTTCGCTGATCATCAGGCGGTAGTGCGCGAGATGCAGAAGTGCTTGCGCAAGCTCGGTGTCGAAGATGAGCGGTGACGACAACCGCCGATGCGGGGACGGCGCTCCCCCACCTGCCTGCGAGCCCGGTGGCCAAGCACCGCGTCTCAAACCCGAGGACCTCTACGGCGCCGAGGTGGAGGACCAGCACCCGCGCGAGGGCGGCGGCTTCTTCAACGCGCTCGCCCGCGCTCCCAAGCGGGCTGTCATCAGCTTCATCAGGTTCTATCAGAAGGCTGTCTCACCGCTCTTCCCCAGAACCTGCAGGTTCGTACCCAGCTGTTCGCAATACGCTATCATTGCTGTTCAGCGCTATGGGCTCGCCAAAGGGGGCTTGCTTGCTGTCAAGCGGCTTCTCAAGTGCGGACCCTGGCACCCAGGTGGCTACGACCCGGTCCCCTAGCGGCCCGGGCGCCCTTCCTGGACAACCGTAAGTAGTGGCTGGGGTTATCCCCCAAGCTGAGAGGAACATATATGTGGGATTCGATACTGAACGGCTGCGCGTGGCTGCTCTACCAGCTGGCAACCGTTGTTGGTGACTGGGGTCTTGCGATCTGCATCGTCACCATCATCATCCGCCTGCTGCTCTTCCCCGTGCAGCAAAAGCAGCTCAAGTCCAGCTTTGGCATGCAGGAGCTGCAGCCCAAGATGCAGGCCCTGCAGGAGAAGTACGCTGACGACCAGCAGCGCCTCTCCGAAGAGACGATGAAGCTGTATCAGGAGGTGGGTTTCAACCCGCTCGCAGGCTGCCTGCCCATGCTGGTCCAGATGCCCATCTTCATCATCCTGTTCCAGACCCTGCGATTCAAGCTTGCCGATTACCAGGTCGAGGGCCAGCTCGCCGTGAGCTTCTACAACATCCTCCCCGACCTCACGCTCACCATCCCTGACGCCGGCTTCGGCATCTGGTACTGCGTGTTCGGCATCCTGTTCATCGTTCTTTCCGTTGGCCCCATGGGCTACCAGCTCATCAAGCAGAACACCAACAAACAGAACGAGTCCATGACCTGGATGATGCTCATCTTCTTCGGCATCATGTTCATCTACATGGCATGGATCTCCCCCGCCGGCGTCATCCTGTACTGGGCCCTGTCCTCCGGCTTCGGCTTTGCGCAGCAGCTGATCACCAACCGCGCGCTCAAGAAGAAGCGCAACGAGGAGATCGCAGAACTCAACCTCCCCGAGAAGATCGAGGTCGACGTCGAGCGCAAGGTCAAGAAGAAGCGCCCCCACAAGAAGCATTAAGCTTCCCAGCGCACCCCGCACCCAACAGGCACCCATCTAGGTGCCTGTTTTGCTTTTGGCTGTGTTGGGGCAAGATAGAGCGCCTCCTCTCGACATCCTGAGCGGAGGCGCTTTAGCGCCGGAGTCGAAGGATCTCGAGTTGAGCCGCAAGACCACCGCACCCGAGCCGCAGGTCTCGCGAGTCCGCTTAAGATCCTTCGACTCCGCTCCTTACGGCGCTGCGCTCATGATGACGGACGGGGGTGACTCGGCAGTTGGTCTAACAACCTCATTGGTTAGAAGGTGAGACCTCAATTCTGGTTTTTGCCTTGCAATTCTGGCGGGTTCGTTCATCATCATTCAAGTCGTTTGCTGCACGCGTCTGTTCCCCACACGCAGAGACCGGCAGCGTCCCCAATATGAGGAGGGCTGCTATGCCTGAAGAGTTCGAGAGCTTTGAGGAAGAGGAGCTCGAGGAAGTCGTCGAGTCTGAGGACGAAGAGGAGCGCGAGTTCACGGACGAGGAGCTCGACCTCGTTGCAGACACCGCCATCGACACGCTGAAGGAGATCCTCGACTACTTCGACATCACCAACGCAGAGATCAATGAGTACGAGGGCGATGAGGGAGAGATCATCCTCGACATCGTCGGCGGTGACGAGCTTGCCATCCTCATCGGCCGCCGCGGCCGCACGCTCGATGCCCTGCAGCTGGTAGTCTCCACCATCAGCTACCGCAAACTGGGCTTCCGCTACCCCGTCACCGTTGACGTCGAGAGCTACAAGCACCGCCAGCGCCAGAAGATCGAGTCCATGGCTGCTTCTGCTGCCAGCCGCGCCTATCGCCAGGACCGCGAGGTCAAGCTGCGCCCCATGAACCCCTACGAGCGCCGCATGGTCCATATGGCCCTTCGCGATGACGAGCGCGTTGAGACCGTCTCTGAGGGTGTTGACCCCAACCGCTGCGTAGTGATCCGCCCGCTGTAACAGTACGCGGTGGGTTCCGACTTTCGTATGACAAAATAGGCAGGTTTCACGTGAAACAGACCGAAGAAAAGAGGGCCGCCCTTGCAGCGGCCCTTGGTCGCTTGGAGCTTGAGCTTAGCCAGCAGGTGCAAGATCAGCTCCTGAGCTTCCTCGACCTGGTAGTAGAGAAGAACAAGGTCCTCAACCTCACACGCATCACATCATTCGATGATGCTGTAGTTCTGCACCTTGAAGACTCGCTTTCCATACTTGAGACCTTCCGTCATACCTCCGGGGAGTTTCTAGACATCGGCACTGGTGGAGGCTTCCCAGGTATACCGATGGGGATCACCACCGAGCGCAGGGGTGTGCTCCTGGATTCAGTGAAGAAGAAGGCTGTTGCTGTTGGAGAGTTCATAGAGCAGCTTGGATTGCAGGAGCGGCTGAAGGCTGTGGGTATGCGCAGTGAAGAGCTGGCAGCAGAGATGCCTGGGCACTTCGGTGTGGTGACAGCGCGAGCTGTCTCATCTCTGCCGGCGGTTGAAGAGCTTGCCACTCCCCTACTCAAGCACGGTGGGCACCTGATTGCCATGCGCGGCCCTGACTCTCCTGAAGATATTGAACAAGGTAAGGCTGCTGCAAAGCTACTTGGGCTCACACTTATGGAGCGTTTAGAGTTCACTATTGGTCCGGAGCGGGAATATCACAGGTCTCTCTGCGTGTTTGAGAAAACCGGTAAGCCTAAAGTTAAGCTCCCCCGTCATCCCGGCTACGCGTCAAAACGTCCCTTGGTGTAGCTGTTTGAAGCGAATTACTGGCTATGGTAGATGCACTAGCGGCGCTTCTGAGCCGCTAGTGCTATGTGTAGATAACACTTAAACCACCACATAGCATGTCAATTAGAGAAGGCGAAGGTTGAATCCTTAGAGGTTTAATGGCAAAAATGGTGCTGCTTACCCATAATAAAGCTGTTGGGTCTTCCCCTTCTCGTTCTCCTGAACACAGCGAATGCCCCCTTCTGTCATTCTGAGCGCAGCGAGCCTCAGCGAGCGAAGTCGAAGGATCTCCAGCGGAGCCGCGAGACCGCAGCGCGGGTGCACGCGTCTCGCACATCACCTCGAGATCCTTTGACTCCGGCACCAAGGCCCCTATGCTTAAGGTGACAGGATGAAGACATGAAAGACTGTAAGTTGACTACATTCTGTTGTGGTTGCTCATGAAACTCATCGACTGCAGCCTTCTAGGTACTCCACCTTAGGTGATGGAAGAAGGCGACTCAGCAGCTTTGCTCTGATCCAAAACAATCCCTTCAAACAGAACGATCTAAGAAGAAGCCTGCCTAGTATCAGTGATACAAGCCATTGAGTCATAGATATATATACATTGTATAGATAAGTTTACATAAACGACATTAAAATCATGCATATAAGATATACATATACACTATCGATTTAGCTGCTTTGAATTACTAACACCCGTCGGGCGATCCTCTCACTTTATAAAAGTAAGGCGAGTTCGTTCAAGTCATTCAACAAGAACTAAACACAGCTAATAATGTAATCCTCTAAAGTTAGTTATAAGCGTTCTTAACTTGAATAGAGCTGTTGTCTCAACCTTTTCTCATCATCTTGAGCATAAAGAGCGCTAGCAAGTGGAGTTAAAGAATCTCGAGTTGAGCTGCGAGGCCGCAGCTCAACTCGAGATTCTTTAACTACTACGTAAATGCGCCTCCGCTTAAGATGACGAGAATGAGAGCTCTGTAGTGGTCCTATAGCTCCACAGTGATGATTGTTTCACGTGAAACAATCATCAAAACTTTTGGCTTTGTTTACCTTCAATGGTGCCAATAAAACCACAAGCCGGACCGTCATTTAGACCGGAGGCGCGTAGCGCTGTTGTGGAGAAATCTCAGGTTGAGCCGCGAGACTGTATCCGGAGCCACGGTCTACAAGCTCCATCTGAGATTTCTCCACGCTTGCACTAACGTTTGCTTGGTCGAAATGACGGCAGATGGGGTGCTTTCGCTCGTGTGGTCGAAATGACGTGTGGAGCCCACAAATAAGGAATAATGCAGACAATTATTGGATGTGTAAATCCATAATGGTGCTAACGAGGTAAAGCCCTGAGCTGACAACTATAACAGCGGGGCAGCGATGCCTACCAATCCGTCAGTTCGACCGAAAGGGCGCTAGCGGACCTGAGATTGTCATTTCAACTGGAGGTGTGTAGCACTCTAGTGCAGAAATTACAGGATGAGCAATAAGACGGTGCTTCGAGCTGTAGTTCTCTACCCCACTTAGAATTCTTCACTTACTCACTCACTAACGTTCGCTTGCCTAAAATATCGGTAAAGGCTGCGCTGTTATTCAAAAGGTCAAAACAATATTCAAAGAGATCCATTACGGATTTCCAAAGCCACTAATTATGTAGTAGCCATAGCAATCGCAAAATATAGTAATCCAGGAAGTGTACACAGTATAAGGCGAGCACTGCAATAACCCTTTGAATCGAATGGAAGTGTAGAAAATAGTTTTTAAACATGGTATTCAAAAAAAATAAACAGATTGTTTCACGTGAAACAAAACTGTATCTAGCTATGACAGAAGAATGCACATATACTCACATCAGCACGCTAAGAAAGGAGAATCGTGAGTAATACAGAACGAAAAGAAGCAGATCGCGATTGCTTGATCCTTGGAGTGATTAACCAAAAAGGCGGTGTAGGTAAGTCTACTACTGCTGTAAATCTCTCTGCGGCGCTAGGTGAAAAAGGTTTCAAGGTACTGTTGGTTGACCTTGATCCACAAGGGAACAGCTCCTCAGGAATCGGCTTTGATAAGACTGACTGTGAGTTGAGCTCGTATGATTGTCTGTTGAACGATGATGTAGAAACCGCGAACATTATCGTTGAGGTTGATGTAAAGGGCGTAGACTTGATACCAGCCACTATTGACCTAGCTGGAGCGGAAGCAGAGCTGGTTCAGGAGATTTCAAGAGAATCTAGGCTGAAAGAAGCTCTTGAGGAAGTCCAAACGGAGTATGACTTCATCATCATCGATTGCCCGCCTTCACTTGGTTTGTTGACTATCAATGCACTCACTGCATCAAATCAGCTGATAATTCCTATCCAATGTGAGTTCTTTGCACTGGAGGGTCTTGCAAAGATCATGAACTCAGTGAATATGGTGAAAAAGCGCCTAAATAAGAAGCTAGAGATATTTGGTGTTGTTATCACGATGTTTGATGGTAGGACTTCTCTTGCAAAACAAGTTGCAGAAGAAGTGAAGAATTACTTTGGTAAAAAGGTGTTTGCAACAAAGATACCCCGTACTGTACGCATCAGTGAGGCTCCTGGGTATGGTCAACCTATCACAGAGTATGAGCCGAATGGCAAAGGTGCAAAGGCGTATCGCGATCTAGCAGAAGAAACTGCTGAGCGTTACTACGCGCTCTAAACGAATAAGTGTTCGGTTCGCTCTCAATTGGAGTAAGCATGGCAGCTAAAGCAAAAAGTGGGTTGGGTAAAGGTCTTGGTGCTTTGTTTGAAGAAGCAACGATGGAGTCTGGAACCAAAGAGAAGTCGAATGGTGACAGCACTCTCTTGCTAGACGAGATTGAACCTAACCCGGATCAGCCTCGCTCGAACTTTGATCAGGCCGCACTTGATGACTTGGCTGACTCAATCAAGAAAGAGGGTCTGCTTCAGCCGATTTTAGTGCGCCCGCGTGATGGCAAGTACCAGATTATCGCAGGTGAAAGGCGCTACCACGCTTGTAAGCTTGCAGGTTTGGAAGAAGTGCCGGTTCGCATCCTGGAGATGGATGAGGAGCAGACGCTTCGCGTTGCGCTAATTGAAAATCTTCAGAGAAGCGACCTCAACGCTATCGAAGAGGCACGCGGTTACAAGAACCTCATGAGGGTTGGAAACCTCACACAGGCTGAGTTGGCCGAGGCGGTATCAAAATCACGCAGTGCAATCGCCAACAGCCTCCGTCTGCTCGACTTGCCAGAAGAAATCCAGGAGTACATCTACGAAGGGAAGATCACAGCGGGTCATGCACGCGCTATCCTCTCTGTTCCTGAGTACGAGAAGCGCCTTAAGCTTGCAGAGAAGATCTTTGATGAGAACCTCTCTGTACGCGAGGCTGAGAGCATCGCTCGTCTTTACGCTGCTGGGAACCTCGAGCGTCCCGTGAAGCCCGCTGCCCCTAGGAGCTATAAAGTGATAGCGAAGGAGTTGAAATCGCGCTTCAACACGCCGGTGAAGGTGAAGACCACTGGCGGTAAGAACCGCATCGAGATTGAGTTCAAAGACGAAGAAGACCTCCAGCGCATCTATGCAGTGATCAAGAACCAGATGTAACCATACAGCTGTATATATAGAAGCAGCCCCTCCCGATAATCGAGAGGGGCTGCTTGCGTTTGAGTGGGGGAGTGTTACTCAGCTTATTTAGCGGGGAAGAACTCAGAGAACTCGTGGTTGGAAAGGCCGGGGAAGCAAGTATCGAAGATCTCGCACAGCTCGCCCTTGGTGTCGTGCACGAAGCGCGAGCCCTTGCGCGAAAGCGTAACGCTTGCCGCGCGGCGGTCCTTGCTGTTGCAGGCCCTGTTGATGAGGTTGCGGTCTGTAAGCGTGCGGATGGAGAGGGATGCAACGTTGGGGCGGATGTTGATGAACGCGCTCAGGTCCTTGAGCCTCATGCCCTTGTTGTTGTTCCCAAGCACGCGCAGGATGCGGGCCTCGTTGGGGGAGAGGTCCATCGTGCGCTCGAACTCGGTCATCTTGGAGATGAAGTACGTGATGCTCTCAACGATGAGGACGCGGGTGATGTGCTGGATAATCTCGTCCTGGCTCTGGTCGAGATGGAGGTCGCTTGCGATCCGCGTGGCGATGGAGGTGATGTCTTCCTCATCGGTATCGAAGAACACGTGCGAAGAGGCTGGCAACAACAGCTCGTTGAGCTCCTCGATCTTCTCAGGGAAGGGCGCAGGGCAGTCAACTTCAAACGCCTTGCGCACAGCGGGGATGAAGTTGGGGGTGATGGCTATGCCCTTTTCGGTGATGTTGATGTAGACGTTGCGGCGGTCGAGGTCGTCGTAGGTGCGGCTGATGTAGCCGTCATCGACCAGATGGTTGACGGCAGCGGTGATAGTGCTGGGCTTGAGGAACAGCGAGGTGCCTACGTTGCCGATGGGGTGAGGCTCATGCGTGCCGATGTAGAAGAGGATGCGGGACTGGGTGATGTTGAGGCCGCAGGACTCTTTGACGTTCTTGTCGATGCTGTTGTTGAGACGTATGAAGTGGTTGATCCAGTCGAGACGTGACCCGATGGACAGGTCTGCTGATGCCATAGCGCTCCCCCTTGGTTGCAAGCTCTCACGAATAATAAGGATAAACAAGCTGCTCAACGCGCTTTCGTTGCAATAGAAAGTGTAATACGTCAAGAGTAGTAATGAATAAAACAAATGAAATAATCGTGAAGAATAACTTAATCAAAAACACAACTAGTAAATAAAATACTCAATTCAAGGAATTAGGAGAATTTAATATCAATAATGATTCACACTACAGTCAATAAAACCGCAGGTAAACGAGCTAATTCAGAATTATAGTAAAAAGAGAATAAACAACAAAACAACCAACAGATAGTAAAAGGCGTAGCTTGACACTGCGCTCCAACGAGAGATTAATTACTCAAATTAACCATATGTAAACTAAGAGTTGTTGTGGGCTTGGATGAGCTGGCCACACGCTCCGTCGATATCGGAGCCGCGGGAGTCGCGTATGCTCACCTGCACACCGGCACGCTCGAGGGCGGTTTTGAACTCGGGCATGCGGCCGGAAGGCTCCATAAGGTAGCCTTGCTCATCGCCGCTGGAGCGCTTGATGGGGTTGAGGGGGATGAGGTTCACATGGCACAGCATCCCGCTGCAGAAGCCCACAAGGGCCTCGAGCTGCTCGTCTGAGTCGTTGACGCCGGCCATAAGCGCGTATTCGAGAGAGGGCCGGCGGCCGGTGGTACGCCCGTATTCGACAAGCGCCGCGCGCAGGCGGGGGAGGGGGTGGCCCTTCACGCCGGGCATGATCTGGTCGCGTGTCTGCTGGACAGCGCTGTGCAGGCTGATGGCGAGGGTGAACTGCTCGGGCTCGCGCGCGAAGCGCTCGATACCGCCGATGATGCCGCAGCTGGAAAGCGTGATGTGGCGCGCGCCGACGCCTAAGCCCAGCTCGGCGTTGATGCGGCGCAGGGCCTCGATGCTTGCCTCGTAGTTGGTGAAGGGCTCGCCCTGCCCCATGGCGACCACGTTGGTCACGCGCTTGCCGAAGTCAGCGCCCACGAGGCGCACCTGCTCAACCATCTCACCAGCGTTGAGGTTGCGGGTGAAGCCGCCCCAACCGGTGGCGCAGAAGGTGCAGCCCATTGCGCAGCCCGCCTGAGTTGAGAAGCACACCGTAAGGCGCGAGCCGTCGTGCGAGGGGATGCCCACCGTCTCAACAGCCACGCCGTCTGCAAAGCACACGAGGTACTTGCGTGTGCCGTCTGCGCTCACTTGGCGCGCGGCCACCTGGGGCAGCTGCAGGGTGCAGGCCGCGGCGAGCTGAGCGCGCAGGTCCTTTGAGAGGTTGGTCATCTCGTCGAAGGAGGCCGCGCACTTCTGCCAGAGCCACTGCTCGACCTGCTTGACGCGGAAGCGCGCCTGCCCGAGCTGGCCTGTGAGCAGCTCCTCGAGTTGGGCGTGGGTGAGCGCCTTGATGTCGACGGGCGTGCGAGCGTCCACGTGAGCCTCCAAAAAACCATGAAACAAAACCAGGCCGCGCGTGCTCCCGTAACACTATGGGTGCAGCGCTCAGTTAAGATACCACCTGCGAGGAAAGAACCCATACGAGCAGAGGGGTCAACTATGGTCAACGCAACGCCCTGCAATCCCGCCACGACGAAGGTCACCTTGCTGAAGGGCGGCCGCAGCGGCGAGCGCGAGGTGTCGCTGCGCTCCGGTGCCGCCTGCGCACAAGGCCTGCGCAGCATGGGCTTCCCCGTCACAGAGGTGGATACAGGCGAGCCCGACATGATCGCCCAGATCATCGCCAGCGAGCCGGACGTCATCTTCTGCGCCCTGCACGGTAGGGACGGCGAGGACGGCCGCATGCAGGGTCTGCTCGAGCTGATGCGCGTGCCCTACACGGGCTCCGGCGTGCTGGCCAGCGCGCTTGCCATGGACAAGACCCGCGCCAAGGCCATCTACCGCCAGGCCGGCCTGCCCACCCCGGGCTCCGTGGACCTGGTCCGCGGCCGCGGCTACAGCGTGGACGAGATCGTGGCGGCGGTTGGGGAGCACTGCGTGGTCAAGCCCGCCAGCGAGGGCTCCAGCCTGGGGATGGCGATCATCGAGCGCGCCGAGGACCTGCCCGCCGCCATCGAGGAGGCCTTCAAGTTCGACTCGCTCCTGCTGGTGGAGAGCTTCGTCGCCGGCATTGAGACCACCATCGCCGTGCTCGGCAACGACGAGCCCGAGCCGCTCCCTGTGATCGAGATCGTCACCCAGGAGAGCAGCGAGTTCTACGACTTCGACGCCAAGTACGCCCCCGGCGGCTCCACCCACATCATCCCCGCGCGCATCCCCGCCGAGCAGCTGGCCGAGTGCCAGCGCCTGGCCGTCGAGGCCCACAAGGCCCTGGGCTGCCGCGGCGTCTCGCGCACGGACATCATCGTCTCACCGCAGGGCCAGATGTGGATCCTGGAGACCAACACCCTGCCCGGCATGACCGCGACCTCCCTGCTGCCAGACGCCGCCAAGAGCGTCGGCATCGAGTTCGGCCCGCTGTGCAAGCTGCTCGTGGAGCTGGCGCTGGAGCAGTAAGCCCGTCCCCGCGCTTTTGGAAAACTGAGGGGGCCGCTCGGCGGTTGGGAGCGGCACGTTTCCTCCTGGTTGGTATTCTTGTGCGAATCAAGAACCCACTAGCCAGGAAGGAGAGCGCAATGTCTCAGCTCACAGAGATCCGCTGGCACGCGCGCGCCGGCCAGGGTGCCGTCACCGCTGCCAAGCTGGTTGCAGAGACCGCCCTTTCCCAGGGTCGCTACATGCAGGCGATGCCCGAGTACGGCCCGGAGCGCGCCGGCGCCCCGCTCAAGGCCTTCACCCGCGTGTGCGACGAGCCCATCGAGGTCCACAACAACGTCACCAACCCCGCCATCGTGGTGGTGCTCGACGACACGCTCCTGCCCATCGTCGATGTCACCGAGGGCATCCTGCCCGGCGGCAGCATCATCCTCAACACCAAGCTGAGCCCCGCCGCTGCGCGCGAGCAGCTCAAGGTGGGCGACGACATCACCGTGGCCACGGTGGACGCCTCTGGCATCGCCATCGACACCATCAAGCGCGACATCCCCAACGCCGCCATCGTCTCTGCCGTGATCAAGGTCACCGGCGTGGTGCCCTTGGATGAGTTCAAGGCCCACTTCGAGGGCTCCTTTGCCAAGAAGGAGCTGGTCCCGGCCAACATGGAGGCCATCGACCGAGCCTTCGAGGAGGTGCAGCTGTAATGAGCGCGAACACCAGCGCGGCCCCGCGCAAGTGGGACGTGAGCCGCGTCGACCAGCAGAGCTACAAGGTGCTGCCCTTGGGCGGCGTCAACCCCGACGGCGGCAACTCCGTCTGCTACATCACCGGCGGCTGGCGCAGCGAGCGCCCCGTGTGGGACGAGCAGGCCTGCAAGCACTGCCTGCTGTGCTGGGTCATGTGCCCGGACTCCTCCATCTTGGTGGAGGGCGGCAAGATGACTGGCATCGACTACGACCACTGCAAGGGCTGCGGCATCTGCGTCAACGAGTGCAAGTTCGGCACGCTGAAGATGGTTTCCGAGGCAAGCGCCCTGGCCGAAGAGGGGAGGGAGTAGGGAATGGCTGAGAAGAAGATCCTCTCTGCAAACGGCAACCAGATGGTGGCCGAGGCCTACCGCCAGGCCGAGCCCGACGTCGTCTGCGCCTACCCGATCACCCCGCAGACCACCATCGTTGAGAACTTCGCCAAGTACGTGGCCCAGGGCCGCGTCCACACGGAGTTCGTTACGGTCGAGAGCGAGCACTCGTCCATGAGCGCATGCGTGGGCTCCTGCGCTGCCGGCGCGCGCACCTTCACCGCCACCTCCAGCCAGGGCCTGGCCTACATGGTCGAGGAGCTGCCCATCGCCTCCGGCCTGCGCCTGCCCATCATCATGGCCAACGCCAACCGCGCCATCGCGGCTCCCATCAACATCAACTGCGACCACTCCGACGTCATGCTCGCCGCCGACTGCGGCTGGCTGATGTTCTTCGCGGAGAACGCCCAGGAGGCCTACGACAACACGCTCGTGGCCATCCGCGCGGCCGAGGACCACAGGGTCCTGCTGCCGGCCATCACCGCGCTCGACGGCTTCATCACCTCGCACGCCATGGAGCGCTGCGAGCTGATGGACGACGAGACCGTGGCCGCGTTCGTGGGCGAGCGCGAGGCGGTCTACCCGCTGCTCGACACCGCCAACCCCGTGGCCGTGGGCAGCTACACCAACGCCGAGCCCCACTACGAGGTCAAGAAGTCGCAGCGCGCCGCCATGGAGGCCGCGCGCGGCGTGATCAAGGAGTACGGCGACAAGTGGGCGCAGGTCTGCGGCCGCCCGTTCGAGATGGTCGACTGCTACGGCTGCGAGGACGCCGAGCTCATCGCCGTGGTCATCGGCTCGTGCGCCGGCAACCTGCGCCACGTGGCCCGCGAGCTGCGCGCCCAGGGCAAGAAGGTGGGCGTGGCCCGCATCCGCGTGTACCGCCCCTTCCCGGCCGAGGAGCTGGCCGCCGCGCTCAAGGGCGCCAAGGCCGTGGCCGTGCTCGACCGAAGCGAGACCTACGGCGGCCAGATGGGCCCGCTGGGCCTGGAGACCGCAGCGGCCCTGTTCAAGGCCGGCGTGAGCGTCCCGCTCAAGGACTACCTCTACGGCCTGGGCGGCCCGGATGTCACGCTGGCGGACATGCACCGCGTGTTCCGCGAGCTGGAGCTGCTGGCCGCAGGCGACGCCTCCGTCGACGCGGGCGTCGCGTACCTGGGTTCTGAGAAGGAGGGTGAGTAACATGGCGAGCATCAAGGAGCTTTCCGCCCTGCCCGAGCGCCTCTGCGGCGGGCACCGCCTCTGCGGTGGCTGCGGAGCTGGCATCGCCGTGCGCCAGGTCATGATGGGCGCGGGCGACAACGACGTTGTGGTCGCAAACGCAACCGGCTGCCTGGAGGTCTCCACCACGGTGTACCCCTACTCCAGCTGGAACGCCCCCTTCATCCACAATGCCTTCGCCAACGGGGCAGCCACCTGCTCCGGCGTGGAGGCCGCCTACAAGGGCCTCAAGCGCGCTGGCAAGATCCCGGCCGACAAGGAGATCAAGTTCGTCTGCTTCGGCGGCGACGGCGGCACCTACGACATCGGCTTCCAGAGCCTCTCCGGCGCCATGGAACGCGGGCACGATATGGTCTACGTCTGCTACGACAACGGCGCCTACATGAACACCGGCATCCAGCGCTCCAGCGCCACGCCCCACGGTGCCTGGGCCACCACGGCCGAGGTCGGAGCAGCCCAGCAGGGCAAGGAGCAGCGCCGCAAGGACCTCACCAGCATCCTGGCAGCCCACCACATCCCCTATGTGGCGCAGGCCTCCGTCAGCCACTGGAAGGACCTGGTCGCAAAGGCGGAGAAGGCCTTCAACACCCCCGGCCCGGCGTTCATCAACGTGCTCGCTCCCTGCCCGCGCGGATGGCGCATCCCCAGCGACCAGACCGTCGAGGTCGCCCGCATGGCTGTGCAGTCCGGCTTCTGGCCGCTGTTCGAGGTCGAGGACGGCAAGTGGAGCATGACCAAGATCAAGGGCGAGAAGCTGCCGCTGGTTGAGTTCATGAAGCCCCAGGGCCGCTTCAAGCATCTGTTCAAGCCCGGCAACGAGGAGCTGCTCGAGCAGCTGCAGCGCGAGTGCGACGAGTACTACGCCTACATCGAGCGCCGCTGCGAGCTCGAGGGCTAAGCACCAAAATGGGACAGTGGGGACAGTCCCCACTGTCCCATTTTGGCTTGACCAGCAAGAGCATGAGCTGGAGAGGGGATGAGCCCGCCCCAGCGCCCCCGCAGGTGCGTACAGCCGTAAGGCTGGCAGCGGGGTACCACGTGCCGAAGAGCGGGCCTGCTTGCAGCGGGGGAGCGCCGCGGCTCGCATAGTATTCACGCTATTGGAGTGTTCACGCGCTCCGCTGGTTTTCTGCATGCACCCACTTACATACACGCTCGAGAGGAAGCCTATGAGAGAACTCAAGTCAATGGATGGCAACAACGCCGCGGCGCACGTGTCCTACGCGTTCACCGAGGTTGCTGCCATCTACCCCATCACCCCCTCCAGCCCCATGGCCGACTACGTTGACCAGTGGTCTGCCCAGGGCCGCAAGAACATCTTCGGCACCACCGTCAAGGTCGCCGAGCTTGAGTCCGAGGCCGGTGCGGCCGGCGCCGTCCACGGCTCCCTCTCCGCCGGTGCGCTGACCACCACCTACACCGCCTCCCAGGGCCTGCTGCTGATGATCCCCAACATGTACAAGATCGCAGCCGAGCAGCTCCCCAGCGTCTTCCATGTTTCTGCGCGCACCGTCTCCACTCACGCGCTCAACATCTTCGGCGACCACTCCGACGTCATGGCCTGCCGCCAGACCGGCTTTGCCATGATGGCCGAGACCAACGTCCAGGAGGTCATGGACCTCTCCGCGGTCGCCCACCTCGCGGCTATCAAGGGCGGCCTGCCCGTCCTCAACTTCTTCGACGGCTTCCGCACTTCTCACGAGGTCCAGAAGATCCAGGTCTGGGATTACGAGGACCTGGCCGAGATGTGCGACTTCGACGCTGTCAAGGCCTTCCGCGACCATGCGCTCAACCCCGAGCACCCCGCGATGCGCGGCTCCCATGAGAACGGCGACATCTTCTTCCAGCACCGCGAGGCCTGCAACTCCCACTACGACGCCTTCCCCGCCGTGGTCGAGGAGTACATGGACAAGGTCAACGCCAAGCTGGGCACCGACTACAAGCTCTTCAACTACTACGGCGACCCCGATGCAGACCGCGTGATCGTCGCCATGGGCTCCATCTGCGACGTCATCGAGGAAGTCGTCGACTACCTCAACGCCCACGGCGAGAAGGTCGGCCTCGTCAAGCCGCGCCTGTACCGCCCCTGGGTCTCCGCCAAGTTCTGCGAGGCCATCCCCGCAAGCTGCACCAAGCTGGCCGTGCTCGACCGCACCAAGGAGCCCGGCTCTGCCGGCGAGCCCCTGTTCCAGGACGTCATCACCGCGCTGGCTCAGGAGGGCCGCACCATCGGCACTGTCACCCGCGGCCGCTACGGCCTGGGCTCCAAGGACACGCCGCCTTCCAGCGTCTTCGCCATCTACACTGAGCTGGCCAAGGACGAGCCCAAGCGCGAGTTCACCATCGGCATCGTCGACGACGTCACCATGCTCTCCCTGCCCGAGGACCCCAACTGCCCCAACACCGCGGCTGAGGGCACCATCGAGTGCAAGTTCTGGGGCCTTGGCGGCGACGGCACGGTCGGCGCGAACAAGAACTCCATCAAGATCATCGGCGACCACACCGACAAGTTCGTCCAGGCCTACTTCCAGTACGACTCCAAGAAGACCGGTGGCATCACCATCAGCCACCTGCGCTTTGGCGACAACCCCATCAAGAGCCCGTACTACGTCAACAAGGCCGACTTCGTCGCCTGCCACAACCCCAGCTACATCACCAAGGGCATGCGCATCGTCCAGGACGTCAAGCCCGGCGGCATCTTCCTGATCAACTGCCAGTGGGATATGGAGGGCCTCGAGGAGCACCTCAGCGCAGAGTCCAAGCGCTACATCGCCGCCAACGGCATCAAGCTCTACACCATCGACGCAACCGAGCTCGCCATCCAGGTGGGCATGGGCAAGCGCACCAACACCATCCTGCAGTCTGCCTTCTTCGCGCTTTCCGGCGTGCTGCCCCAGGACGAGGCCCTCAAGTACATGAAGGACGCCGCAACCAAGTCCTACATGAAGAAGGGCCAGGACGTGGTCGACTGTAACCACAAGGCGATCGACGCCGGCGCCACCGCCTTCCATCGCGTTGAGGTCCCGGCCGCATGGGCAGACGCCACCGACACCAAGGCCGCACCTGAGCTCGTGGGCCGCCCCGAGGTCATCAAGCAGGTTACCCAGATCATGAAGCCCGTGGGCAACATGGACGGCGACCGCCTGCCCGTCTCTGTCTTCATGGACCATGTGGACGGCCAGTTCGAGACCGGCGCCGCCAACTACGAGAAGCGCTTTGTGGCGGTCACCGCTCCCACCTGGGATCCGGAGAAGTGCATCCAGTGCAACCAGTGCACCTTCGTCTGCCCCCACGCCTGCATCCGCCCCTACGCGCTCAACGCAGATGAGATGGCAGCCACGCCCGCTCAGACCAAGCACGCACCGGTCAAGGCCGGCAAGGCCAAGGGCCTCTACGAGTACAGCCTGGCTGTGAGCCCCATGGACTGCATGGGCTGCGGCGTGTGCATCGGCATGTGCAAGGTGGGCGCCATCGAGATGGCTCCTGCCGAGCAGGAGTTCGAGCAGCAGGAGAGCTTCGACTACTGCGCGCTCAACGTCTCCGTCAAGCCCGAGACCGTCGACCTCACCCTCAAGGGCATGCAGTTCAAGCACCCGCTGCTGGAGTACTCCGGCGCCTGCGCTGGCTGCGCCGAGACCTCCTATGCGCGCATCGTGAGCCAGATGTTCGGCGACCGCATGTACGTTGCCAACGCCACCGGCTGCTCGTCCATCTGGGGCGGCCCGGCTGCAACCAGCCCCTACACCGTCAACCACGACGGCCACGGCCCCGCATGGTCCAACTCCCTCTTCGAGGACAACGCCGAGTTCGGCCTGGGCATGTACATCGGCTACGAGGCAACCCGCGAGATCCTGGTCAACGCCGCCAACGACATCCTGTCCCACGACCCCGACCTGGTCGTGCGCGACACGCTCGAGGACTGGCTGGCCAACAAGGATGACGCCAACGAGTCCAAGCGCGTCACCGCCGAGCTGCTGCCCTTCCTGGAGCAGATGGCTGAGGACGGCAACGAGGCCGCTGCCACCATGCTCGAGCACAAGGACCACCTGACCAAGAAGAGCTTCTGGATCTTCGGCGGCGACGGCTGGGCCTACGACATCGGCTTCGGTGGCCTGGACCACGTGCTGGCATCCGGCAAGGACGTCAACATCTTCGTCTTCGACACCGAGGTCTACTCCAACACCGGCGGCCAGGCTTCCAAGGCGTCCAACATCGGCCAGGTTGCCCAGTTTGCCGCTGCCGGCAAGGACATCAAGAAGAAGTCCCTGGCAGAGATCGCCATCTCCTACGGCTACGTGTACGTCGCCCAGGTTGCGATGGGCGCCAAGCCGGCCCAGACCCTCAAGGCGATCCAGGAGGCAGAGGCCTATCCCGGGCCGTCGATCATCATCGGCTACAGCCCCTGCGAGATGCACTCCATCAAGGGCGGCATGCTGCACTGCCAGGAGGAGATGAAGAAGGCCGTCGACTGCGGCTACTGGAACCTCTTCCGCTTCAACCCCAACGCTGGCGACGGCAACAAGTTCATCCTCGACAGCAAGGAGCCGCAGGGCGGGTACCGCGAGTTCTTGATGAACGAGGCTCGCTACAGCCGCCTGACCCGCGAGTTCCCGGAGCGCGCCGAGGAGCTGTTCGCCGGCAACGAGCGCGCCGCCATGGAGCGCTACGACCACCTGCTCAAGCTCAAGGAGATGTACAGCGCGCTGTAAGCCGCTGCTGAGCGCATACGCATGCGAGGGGCGCCCCCATGAGGGCGCCTCTCTTGCGTTCGGGGATGGCCGGCCCGGCCCGAAAGGTGCATTTAGGGGTGTTTTGTGGCACGAAAAGCGCGCTGAGGGGTGTTGATAAAAGTAGCCGCACCCCTCAACGCGCTATTCGGACCACAAAACACCCTTTGACGCACTTTGCGTGACAGCGCCTGTCCCCACTGCCCCGAACAGGGCGGGTACAATGGGGCGAACAGAAGAAGACGTCCCGTCGTGGAGGAAAGCGGGTGGGAGTCCCGCACGGTACCGCCGCTGTGATCGGGTGCGCCAGAGGCGCGGCCCGTCAGCCAGAATGCTCCCCGGGAAGCGTGCCTGCGCAGGCGGCGAGTTACCGCCGGCGCAACCTCCCAGCTGCTGGGGGCTTTGCGTAGCATTTGCAGGCCGCGCTCGCTCAGCGCGGCTTTTGTGTTTGCCGTCCTTTCTTCTGAATGCGGCGCCTGCCGGGCGCTGCGTCATGGCCAGGGCCGAACGGCCCACGTTGCGCGGCCGGGTGAGCTCTGGCTGCGGAGAAAGGAGCGACATGAAGCTCAAGAGCAAGGTGGTGGCGGCGCTGACCAGCGCCGCGATGGCGGTGAGCCTGTGCGGGTTCGCGCCCGCGGCGGCGCTTGCCGTCGGCGTGGTGCAGGGTGCCCAGCCCGGCCCGATCCCAGCGCAGCTGCCCTTCACGGCAAGCTTCAACGGTCAGGAGCTGCCGGTGCTATCCGTGATCACGGGTGGCTACGAGTACACGGAGTTCGGCAAGCCCGAGCCCACGCGCGTGGACGTGTACGAGATTGGCATCCCGGCCAACTGCACAGCGGTTGACCTGCAGCTTTCCGAGGCAAGCATTCTCTACAACTACAGCGAGGACGGGCAGTACCTCGCAGGCTATCTGGACGACCCGACTGTGGGCACCACCTCGACCACGGTGAATGTTGACAGCTCCAAGAGCAATATGGATGGCAGCACAGAGCCCGCAGACGGGAAGCCCGACTTCATCCAAGTGCAGAACCCGTACAACCCCGATTGGACTGGCGGCGACCTGAAGTACGCCATCACCTTCGTCAAAGAGGTGCCCACCGTCGTGTTCCCGCAGGTCATCAAGGCTGGCACCAAGGCTAAGACGCTGACCAAGGCGGCCGTGGACAAGAAGAAGCGCGTCGTCAGCTTCTCTGTGAGCGGGGCGCAGACCGAGCTTACCTGGACGCTCGGCCCTGCCTCCAAGAAGGCGGGCTTCAAGGTTGCCGCAACCGCCAAGGGTAAGGTGAAGGTCACCGTCCCCAAGGGCACTAAGACCGGCAGCTACAAGCTGACCGTCTGGGCCAAGAAGAAGGCCGGCGAGTACAAGGCATCCAACAAGCTGACCCTCAAGGTCACTGTTGCCAAGAAGGTCGCCGTAGCCGAGTAAGCGCCTGCTCTGTCTCTGGTACCCTGTAGGGACGCTGAGAATGCGCGCCTACTGCCCGTGCTGGGCGGCGGCGCATGAGATAAGGAGACTGCAATGATCAAAGAGCTGGTCCACGATGAGGAGTTCCTCGCAAAGCCCTCCGAGCCCGCTACGGCAGAGGACGCGCAGATCGCGCAGGACCTGGTCGACACCCTCGAGTCCATCAAGGACGAGTGTGCCGGCCTGGCCGCCAACATGATCGGCGAGCTCAAGAACATCATCGTCTTCTACGACGCAGAGCGCCCCGTGGTCATGTACAACCCCAAGATCAAGTGGTTCTCCAGCCCCTACAACGCCGAGGAGGGCTGCATGTCGCTCGAGCGCGAGACCGTGGTCAAGCGCTTCAAGCGCATCAAGGTGGCCTACCAGGCGCTCGAGGACGGCGTTCTGGTGCATAAGGAGCGCTCGTACCGCGACTGGGTCGCCGAGGTCATCCAGCACGAGATCGACCACTGCAAGGGCATCCTGGTCTAAGGATGTGGGGGAGCGCCTGCCGTTTGCGCGGGCGCGGCCGGCATGCTGCGAGCAAGGGGCCTGGCGCTGAGCCGGGCCCCTGGTTTAGAGGGGACATGAGGAAAGTAATCAGTAGCTCGTGATTACTTCCCTAATCATTTCATCCTTCCTTTCGTTTTTAATCACTCTTTTCTTTTGTTTTCGCAGTTCAAGTACCTTCCTGTATCAATGTCACTCGTGATTATCCCTAGATGTGGCCAAAAGTAGCACTACGCTGACAGGTGCAGCACGTCGCGCCTG